>DATKLD010000052.1:0-7119 GCA_035542595.1 Terriglobales bacterium | reverse complement strand
GAGGGCCTGGAAGTGAGCTGGCTGCCCTCCTACGGGCCGGAGATGCGCTCCGGCAGCGCGCACTGCCACGTATGCCTGTCCAAGCAGCGCATCGGTTCGCCGCTGGTCTCGCATCCGGACGTGCTGATCGCCATGAACGAGGTGTCGCTGCGCAAGTTCGCGCCCGAGGTCCAGGCCGGCGGCCTGATCCTCTACAACCGCGACGCGCTGCCGGCGAACTTCGAGCCTCCGGCGCAGGTGCGCGCCATCTGCGTGCCGGCCTCAGATATCGCCGACCACATCGGCTCGGCCAAAGTGGCCAACGTGGTCATGCTGGGCGCGCTGCTGTCGGAGACCGAGTGCCTGCCGACTGAAACGGCGCTGGCGGTGCTCGAACACAAGGTCAAGAACCCGGCCATGCTGGAGTTGAACCACCGGGCGCTGGAGGCCGGGCAGCGCTACGACCTGCGGGAGATCCATGTATCGCTCTCCCAGCCGGACGGATTCGCGGAATAAACGGGAGGCATGAAGGCAGGGTTGCGGAACAGCTTGTCGTGAGAGATCACGTGTCAGGGCACGACTTTAGTCGTGCCGCAAGCGGGGAAAAGGAACGGGGCTTCAGCCCCTGCGTAAGAAGGATTCATAGCAGCAGTCTTTCATAACGGCCGAAGCGGGCCTTTCATCTATACGCTCCGCGCCAGTCTCGGCGCACCGCTTCGGCCGGATTTTTTGGGGGGCCGGTGGTCGTTGTTCGTTCATCGTTAGCCGGCCGTCGGCCAACGACCGCCGACTAACGACTTGACAGAGTTCCATAAACATAGAAACATATATATATTTATGCCAGTCGATACGACTTCCGAAGAGCTCTTCGACCTTCAGCTCAAAGCGCTGGCCGACCCCGCGCGCCGCAAAATCATCAAGCTACTGCGCTCGAAAGGACGCTGCTCGTGCGAGCAGGTGAGCGCCGCCGATCCCGGCATGTGCGTGTGCGACCTGGAGATCAGGCTGGGGCTGACCCAACCCACCATAACCCATCACGTGCAAGTCCTGCGCGACGCGGACCTGATCAGCGCTCGCAAGCTCGGACGCTGGGTCTATTGCCGGCGCAACGAGAAGGCCCTCGACCGGCTGGGAGCGTGGCTGCGCAAGCTGTAGCCGGTTTCCGGGCGGTGCACTTCAAACCAACGCACAGGCGTCGCGCGGCGTAGAATAGAGCTTTCCGGGAGGGGTCCAATGGAGCCTCGCAATCTTCTCCAGTCGTTCAAAGACAGCCTGCTCAGCAACGCGACCGTCAAATCGGTGTACGGCGATCCGGTGACGTTCGGCGACCGCACCATCGTTCCCGTGGCGCGGGTGGCGTACGGGTTCGGGGGCGGATTCGGCAGCCGCCTGAAAGCCGGGCAGGTTCCCGCCGCTTTGACTGGGGACGCGGCGCCGCGCGTGCCGGGCGACGAGGCTGGTGGAGGAGGCGGAGGCGTCGCCGCCATGCCGCTCGGCGTGGTCGAGATTACTCCCATGCGCACCCGCTTCATCCGTTTCGGCGAAGGCCGCCGTCTGGCTGCCGCCGCGGCCATCGGGCTGGCTGCAGGGATCTGGTTCGGGCGGAGAAGGAACGGCCGCTGAGGAGTACCGAGTACCGAGTACCGAGTACCGAGTACCGAGTACCGAGTACCGAGTACCGAGTACCGAGTACTTCCCTCCTTTATCGGAACAGAGCGAGCTGTTGCGCTTCCTCCGAGGGAGGATAGGAAGCGCACATGCTTTCTTCACGGCTCTGGAAACCGTGTTTGCGGCGCAGCGCGCCCATCAGGCTTGAGATTCGTTTCCGATAGGACGCCGGCAGAAAGGCGCGGCTGGCGTATCGCTTCCTGTAACTCTCCACCAGGTGCGGGAATTCCTTTTCAAGGAAAGGCAGGAAGATGCTTGCGGAGCAGGGCTTGAGGAAGAGCGGATTGGCGAAGATGTAGCGGCCGCCGGCTTCTTTCGTCGCGCGCACCAGCGCGTCCAGCGATTTGGGATCGTCCGTGATGCCCGGCACCACCGGCGCGCAGATCACGCCCGCGGAAACGCCCGCATCGTTCAGCTTGCGGACCGCATCCAGACGCAGGCCGGGTCGCGGCGCCCGCGGCTCCAGAATGCGTGCCAGCCGTGCGTCTAACGTCGTCACAGTCACATTGACATAGAGCTGGTTTCTATCTGCGATCCTGCGCAGCAGAGCGGCGTCGCGCAGGACGAGGTTGGACTTCGTGACAATGCCGATCTCCAGCCCTGCATGAAGCGCCAGCTCCTCGAGGATTGCCCGTGTGATCCCGTGACGCCGTTCCGCGGGCTGATAGGGATCGGTAGCCGTTCCGATGGCGATCTCCTCGCCGCGCTTCACCTTCTTCAGGTCCTGGCGCAACAGCCAGGCGGCCTGCTGCTTGATGTAGATCTTGCGCTCGAAGTCCACGCCGTCGCGCATCTCCATGAACTCGTGGGTATAGCGCGCATAGCAGTACTTGCAGGCGAATTCGCATCCGCGATAGGGGTTGATGGTCCAGGTGAAGGGCATGCGCGCGGAAGTGCAGCGGTTGAGTAGTGACTTTACCGGCAGCGTGAAGTACTCGACCTCGTAACCCTCCGAAATGGATTCGCCCATCGCGGCCAGGCGAGCAATCCCTGCCAGGGCAGGAGCGCCGGAATCCGGCAGAGGAAACAGTTGGACGGCAGGGTGCGGCATGGCTGGATGGAGGCTGCATTCGCCTTTTGTTCGCCACCAAAGGCTAGCTCCACAGGGCCGCTCCTGTCAAGCAAACCGTGGTTATTTGCTTTCCGCGCCGCCGCCGGCTGATTTTCCTTTCTCGCCTGGAGGCGGCGGGATGGTGATGTCCCACTTCGTCACCGGCCCGAGCCCCTTGAGCTGATCGCCGATCTCCTCGGGATTGCCCACCACCAGAGTCACAAACTGCTCTGGGTGGATGTACTTCCTGGCGACGCGGGCGACGTCTTCCGCGGTGGTCTTCTCGATGCCGGCGCGGTAGCGGTCGAGGAAGTCGAGCGGATAGCCGTAGTACTCATAAGCCATCTGCTCGCGCAGCACCTTGGCCTTGGAGTCAAAGTTGAAGATGAAGGCGTTGAGGATGGCGTCCTTGGCCGAGCGCAGCTCTTCGCCCCTGGGAGGGTCATTGATCAGCTTTTGCAGCTCCTGCTTCAGTCCCTTGACGGCGTCGGTCGTGGTTGCGCTCTTGGTGCCCATGGCGAGGCGAAAGATGCCGGGGTGGTCGAAGGCCGAGCCGATGCCGCCTCCCACCGCGTAAGCCAGCCCTTTCTCGGTGCGCAGATCCTTGATCAGGCGCGAGGAGAAGCCGGCGCCGAAGGCATAGTTCATCACCTCGACTGCGAAATAGTCAGGATTGTTGCGCTCGATCCCCAGGCTGACCATCTGGATGTCGCTCTGGTTCACGTCCTCCTTGGGAACGAAGTACAACTGCGGCTTCTCCGGCGTGAAAGTAATCTTCGGGCGCGGCGCTTCCGGGCCCTTCGGCCAGGAACCAAACCCCTGGCGGATGCGCGCTTCCATCGCCGCCGAGTCGAAGTCCCCGACTACTCCGAAGATGATGTTGTTGGGGTGAACGTACTGGCGATGCCACTGGATGAGATCGTCTCTGGTGATCGCGGCGACGGTCGAGTACTCGGGAAAGCGAGCGTAGGGATTCGTGGGGCCATAGGCGAGCTGGGTGGAGACGCGGCGCGCGATCTGGCCGGTGTCATCGTTGCGCCGGGCGATGAAGGTGTTGAGCTGGAACTGGGCCAGCGCGATCTTGTCTTCACGGAAGGCCGGGTTCTGCAGCACGTCGAGGAAGACCTTGAAGACGTCCTCGAAGTCCGGCTTCAGGCAACTGAAGCTGATGATGGTGGAATCGGCGTTGCCGTCGGTCTCGACCTTGGCGGCGCGCGCTTCCAGGAAGTCGTCGAGCTGGTCGCCGGTTTTGTCTTTGGTGCCGCCGGTGCGCCACACGTCGCCGTAAATATCGATCAGCCCGACCTTGGACGCGGGCTCCAGGCGCGAACCGCCCCGGACCCGCATGATACCGTCGACCAGCGGCAGCTCGTGGTCTTCCTGCAGCAGCAGCACCATGCCATTCGGCAGCACGACGCGTTTCGGAACCTGAGGATGGAACGCGGGCAGGGGCGGAGTCTTGATCTTCCCGAGCTCAGGATCGTTCGTGGTTCGAGCTGGCTGCTGCGCGGCAGCCAGCAGCGACATCAGCAACAGAGAAACGAGGAAAGCGAGGCGCGTTCGCCGCTTCATTGCTCTTTCCCTCCCTCGGGAATGGACGCCCCGGGCATGGTCTGGATGATCCCAACCGTGCGGTTGGTGGGCTGAAACGTCTTGTTAGCCACGCGGCGGATGTCCTCCTTGGTGACCTTGTCGATGCGCTCCACCGAACGGAACAGTTCTCGCCAGTCCCCATAGCGGAGCTGGTAGAGCGCGAGTTGGAAAGCCATCCCGGGGTTGTCGGCAAGGCCGCGGATCAAGTTGGCCTTGGCGCGCGTCTTCACCATCCTGAGTTCTTCATCCGTGACGTCGCTGGTCTTCAGCCGCTCGATTTCCTCGTGGACGGCCTTGCGCATTTCCTCCGGGGTGTGTCCGGGCAGGGGGACGGCGTCGAAGGCAAACAGGTGAGCGTACTTGTTGCCGGGAAATCCGCTGAACCCCTCCGCCTCCGCCGCGATCTTTTTGTCGCGGACCAACGCGCGGAAGAGCCGCGAGGTGCGTCCGTTCGACATCAGGTCGGAGATGGCGTCATAGACGGCGTCGTCCGGGTCGCGGTAACTGGGGCGGTGGTAGCCCTCGAGGTAGAACGGCTGCGCTGTCTCGCGCAGTTCGACCTCGCGCTCGGAGTTCTGCGGCGGCTCGGCGGTGTGTACCGGCGCCGGCTGGGGACGCGTGGGCAGGCGGCCGAAATACTTTTCCGCCAGTGGGACCACTTCCGCGGGCCTTACGTCGCCCACAATGGCGACCACCATGTTCGCAGGCACGTAATACTGGTCGAAGAACGCCCTGGCGTCGGTTGCGGAAAAGTAATTCAGGTCGGAGATATACCCGATCGTCGGCCGGTGATAGGGATAGGCGGCGAAGGACGTTCCCAGAAACTGCTCGACCAGCCGCCCGATGGGCTGGCTGTCGGTGCGCATCCGTCGTTCTTCGATCACCACGTCGCGTTCCTTGTAGAACTCGCGCATCACGGGGTGCAGGAAGCGCTCCGATTCCAGATACGCCCAGAGTTGTACGCGGTTGGCGGGCAGCGAGTAGTGGTAGGCGGTCTCGTCCCAGTTGGTGAAGGCGTTGACGCCTCGCCCGCCGTTGCTCTCCAGCAGTTCGTCGAACTCGTTGGGAACAACGTATTGCTGGGCGTGGGCGGTGGCGTCCTTCCATGCCTGCTCGAGCTGCTTCACCTTGTTGTCGTCGCGACCGACGGTCTTGTATTTTTCCGCGCGGTAGGCGGCGTAAGTCTCTTCGACCTTTTCGAGCGCGGCTTTTTCGGCGGACCAGTCGGTAGTGCCGATGCTGGTGGTGCCCTTGAACGCCATGTGCTCGAACATGTGCGCCAGGCCGGTCTCTCCCTGCGGATCCTGCGCCGAGCCCGCGTCCACGATGGTGTAGAAGGAAAACACAGGGGCTTCCGGCCGCTGCATCACCACCAGGGTCAGGCCGTTCTCCAGCTTCTTGACCGTGATCCGCTTTTCGAAGGAAGCGAGGTCGAGTTCCTGGCCAAGCGCCGGGATCGCGATCAGGGCAAGCAGCAGGGCAGGAAGGACTCTGCGCAGGGGGAACTTCATGGGACCTCCACGATGGGCGGGAACTCGCACACTCGAATCTTGAAAGCTACTGGTTCGACGGCGCGGGTGTCAAATCGTGAGCCGGGGGGCGAAGGTGCGGAACCGTGGCGGTGCCGAAATCCGAGCGAAATCGAGACCAGGGCCAGCTATTGCACTCTGGAATCGAGAGGATCAAGCACAAAAGTGAAGGGGCACGCCTTCAGGCGTGCCGTACAGAGCCTAAGAATCGAGGGCTTTAGCCCCTGAGGTTTTGGGTGTATCCTCTGGCCCGCATGGCAATACCGAAGCGGAACTCCCGCCCAGAGCAGATCCAATCTGACCGGCGTGCCTTCCATGTCCAGTCCTCTACCTGGGAAAAGAGATCGCTGCTGCAATCAGAAGCGATGGCCACACTCCTCATCGATACCCTCTTCCACTATCGCGAGCAGGGAGAGTACAAACTTCACGCGTTTGTGGTCATGCGCGACCACTTTCACGCTCTGCTGACCATAGAGGGCAAGGGCACCATCGAAAGGGTGATGCAGAAGATCAAAGGTGGCTTCTCCTACCGGGCGAGAGCAGAGCTTGGTTTCCGAGGAGAAATTTGGCAGCGCGGTTTCACGGACGAGCGGGTTTGGGACGCAGAACAGTTCATTTCCGTTCGCAGGTACATTTACGACAATCCGGTTCGAAGGGGAATGGTAGCGGTTGCAGAAGACTACCCCTTCAGCTCGGCCCACGCCAAATTCAGAAAACCTCAGGGGCTAAAGCCCTCGATTTCTTAGGCTCTTCACGGCACGACCAAGGTCGTGCCCCTTCACCTGTATCGCCGTTTCAACCAGGCAAGCACCAGCCAGCATTTATAATCACGCAAATAGCAGATTCCGCGCGCCAAAACCGACGCGCTCGGAATGACAATCCGTTGGGGGGAAACGAGGACTCCAGGTTTTGAACATCCGCAACATCGCCATCATTGCTCACGTGGACCACGGCAAGACCACGCTGGTGGACGCCATGCTCCGCCAGAGCGGCGTCTTCCGCAGCAATCAGGAGCTGATCGACCGCGTCATGGATTCCAACGAACTGGAGCGCGAGCGCGGCATCACCATCCTGGCCAAGAACACCGCCGTCTTCTATCACGAGGTGAAGATCAACATCGTGGACACGCCCGGCCACAGCGATTTCGGCGGCGAGGTGGAGCGGGCGCTCAAGATGGTGGACGGCGTCATGTTGCTGGTGGATGCCAGCGAGGGTCCGCTGCCGCAGACGCGTTACGTGCTCAGCAAGGCGCTGGAAGCGAAGCTGCCCCCTATTGTGGTCATCAACAAGATTGATCGG
>DATKLD010000051.1:0-3942 GCA_035542595.1 Terriglobales bacterium | reverse complement strand
CAGGACGAAACTTGCTGCCGCTCTGCGCGCGCGGGTTACACGGGCAGAAAAGCGCCCGCATCATCGAAATGGCTTGGTTGTCCCTTGGGCCAGGAGTACAGGTGCGCGGTGTCCACGACGATCTGGCCGTCGGGCGCCAGCCTGATGTCGGCTCGATCCATCGGCCGCGGCGCCGGGCCCTCAAAGTTAATGCCTTCACTGTCGTACCCCGAGCCGTGGCAGGGACACTTGAACTTGTTCTCTGCCGCCTTCCAGTCGGGAGTGCAGCCCAGGTGCGTGCAGCGCGCGTAGATCACAAACAGGCGATCGGGCGTGCGGTCCACCCAGATGCGATACGCCTGCAGCCATTTTTCGTTGACGCCCAGGCCGTAGTCGGTGGGATATCCGATCTTGAACACCGTGCTGGGCTCGAACAGCGTACGCGGCAGGAAGAATCGGAAGAAGGCGAGAAGCCACGCAGTGAGAAAAGCTGCCACGGCAGCCCAAACCAGGTGGCGGCGACGCTTATCGACTTCAGTGTTTTCAGGGCCAACGGCGGCCACTCCGCCGGCGGCGGCAGCCTTCGACGTGCCGACTGCGGGAGTTCCGACATAACGAGTGGAAGTGCCTTCGCGAGCGATGGGAGGCGGCGGAATGGCCGCTGCCGCAGGGGGACGCGCTGCTGGCGCTGCCGGCGCGGCAGCCGCTGGCGCAGCCGATGTTGCCGCTGCAGGTGCTGCAGGAGTCGCCGCAGGTGCGGCTTCACCGAGAAGCGCGGCGACTTCCGCATCCGTCAGCGGCGGGAGGTTCGAGCGCTTGCGGCGGGCCTGTTCGGCCGCGATCGAAGACCGGCTCCACTTGCGTCCGCCCGCCATCATGGCCGCGACTTCGGCGCTGATCCCGGCTGCCGCCGGCTGTGCAGCGGCGGTTGGGGCAGGTGGCGCCACTGCGGCGGGAGCCGCAGGCGCCGGCGTCGCGGGCGCACTCGCAGCAGCAGACACCGCTCCGCCACGCTCCCACGGCATGGGCTCACCTGCCTTAAGAGCGGCAATGTCCTCTTCCGTCAGCTCAGGCAGCCCGGAGCGCCTGCGATAGGCCTGCTCCGCGGCGATCGCCGAACTACCCAGCGCCTTGCGGGGCGGCGGCCCGAGACGGCCGACCACGCCGGTTGCCGTGTTGGTTTGATCTGCCATTCGTCCTCACCTGGCAGCCGCTAGTCGGCCGCCAGAAGTTGTTCCTCTCTCGCGCCCGCAGCCTCGAGCACCAGGCCGGCGAGCGCGCGAATGAATGTGGGCGAATCGTTCAGCCCGGGGGTCATCTCGAAGCGCCGGATGCCCAACCGCGCTGCGAGCGCCCGCGCTTCGTGGTCGATCTCGCCCAAGGTCTCGACGTGATCGGAGACGAACGAGATCGGCACTACGCAGACTTCTTCGATCCTCTCCTCCGCTACCTGTCGCAAAGTCGCGCGCAGGGTGGGCTGCAGCCAGCGGCTGGCGCCGACCTTGCTCTGATAGCAGAGGCGGTGTCCGTTCGGCCAGCCGCCGCGCTCCATCACCAGCGCCACCGTTTCTTCGATCTGCCGCTGATAAGGATCGCCGCGCTCGACCACTGCTATGGGCACGCTGTGCGCGCTGAAGATGATCTCAGCCCGCTCGGGCTTTGCGAAGCGCGCCAGGGTGCGGTTGATGGTCTCTACCAACGCGTCCAGGTAGCCTTCGTGGCGATAGAAGTTGGTAACACGGCGCACGCAAGCGCCATTCTGGCGATATCTGCGGTTCCACTCGTTCAGGCTGCTGCCGGTGGTCGTACTCGAATATTGCGGATAAAGAGGCAGCAGCACAATTTCATCGCAGTGCGTCTGCTCTAGCGCGGCGACGGCCTCTGCGGTGAAAGGATGCCAGTAGCGCATGGCCACAAAGCAGCGGGCGTCGACGCCACGCGCTTCGAGCTCGGATTGGAGCGCCTGCGCCTGCCGCTCAGTGTTGCGGCGGATGGGCGAGCCTCCGCCGATGGTGGCGTAGTGGTGCCGCACTTTGTGAGCGCGGGTGCTGGAGATCAGCTTGGCCAGCGGCTTGCGCCCGAGGCGAGCGAACGGGAAATCAATGATATCCGGGTCACAAAACAGGTTGTAAAGAAACGGCTCGATCGCCTCGAGTGTGTCCGGACCGCCAAGCTGAAACAACACCACACCTAAACGGTTAGCCTTCATTCCCCCACGGTTCCCCGAGATTGCGCAGCAGTTTAAATAAAGAAAAGCGGCGGCGTCAAACTTGAGCTGTTTTGCGGGCCATTCGACAGCTTCGCTTCGCTCCGCTGCTCAGAGCAGGCCAAAACCTGAGCCCGCAGGGCCGGCCCTCAGCGAAGTCGAAGGGCGAAATCCGAGCGGAGCGAGGGATCTGCTGTTTTCTCTCTCACACCAAAAGCAGGTCCTTCGTCGCGCTTCATCGGCATAGCCTCGGTCGCGCTCCTCAGGATGACAATGTTAATTAGCTGCCGTTTGGAGCGGCTAGGCGCGCTCCACCTCAGCTGGCGCCGGCGCTTCCTGCATGGCTTCGATCATGGCGTCGGCGAACCGGCTGGTGGAGGCGGTGCCGCCGACGTCGCGAGTAAGCGTCCTCCTAGCGTGGTAGACGCGGTCGATGGCTGCCTTAACGCGGTCAGCGGCTTCGTTCTCGCCCAGGTGACGCAGCATCAGGACGCCGGAGAGCAGGACAGCGGTGGGATTGGCGATGTCGCGGCCGGCGATGTCGGGCGCCGAACCGTGCACCGCCTCGAAGATGGCGCACTGGTCGCCGAAGTTGACGCCCGGCACCAGCCCGAGGCCGCCGACGAAGGCCGCGCACAGGTCCGAGATAATGTCGCCGTAGAGGTTCTCCAACAGCAGCACGTCGTACTGGTAAGGATGCATCACCAGTTGCATGCAGGTGTTGTCCACGATGTGCTCGCCGTAAGTGATCTCCGGGTACTCCCTGGCGATCTGGCGCGAGCAACGCAGGAACAGGCCGTCGGAGAGCTTCATGATGTTGGCCTTGTGGATGGCGTGGATCTTCCTGCGCCCGTAGCGGCGGGCGTACTCGAAGGCGAAGCGCGCAATGCGCGTGGAAGCCTTCTCGGTGATGATCTTCAGGCTCTCCACCACGCCGGGCACCACCTCGTGCTCGATGCCCGAGTACAGCCCCTCGGTGTTCTCGCGGATGATGACCAGGTCCACGCCGGGATAGCGCGTCGGCAGCCCCGGCAGGTTCTGGATGGGGCGGAAGTTGGCGTAGAGTTCGAAGCGCTTGCGCAGCGCCACGTTAATGGAAGAGAAGCCGCCGCCGATGGGCGTCGTCACCGGCCCCTTCAGCCCCACGCCCGTGTGTTCGATGGACTCGATCAGCGCCTGCGGGATGTACTCGCCGTACTTTTCGTAAGCTTCGGCGCCCGCCTCCTGCTTTTCCCATTCCAGCTTCGCTCCGCTGGCGTCGAGAATGCGCACCGCGGCCGACGTGACCTCTGGTCCAATGCCGTCGCCGGGGATGAGGGTGATCCGATGTGCCATAAAATCGCTCTTGGCTGTTGGCTCTTCGCTTTTGGCCAAGAGCTAAGAGCCAAAGGCCAAGCGCCTCATTTTTCGCCCTTCGCCGCCCGTGCTGTTGCCGATTCTTTGGTCTTTAGCAGCCCTTTCAACTCCGCCATGAACTCGCCCACATCCTTGAAGTCCAGGTACACCGAGGCGAAGCGGACGTAGGCCACCTTGTCGATCTTCTTCAGCCGGGCCATGATCAGCTCGCCGATGGCGTTCGTCCTGGCCTCGCGTTCCGGAGAGTCGATGACCAGCCCTTCGGCCTCGTTGACGATCTGCTCCAGCTTGCCCATGGAGATAGGCCGCTTTTCGCAGGCCCGCAGCAAGCCAGAGAGTACCTTCTGGCGGTCGAACTTCTCGCGCCGACCGTCCTTCTTCACCACCATGTAGGGGATCTC
>DATKLD010000050.1:0-5704 GCA_035542595.1 Terriglobales bacterium | reverse complement strand
GGCTCGAACGCTCCCAGCTCGACGCCGTACAGGTGCGTGATCTCCAGCAAGCGTGAGCCCGCCGGGATCAGCAAACGGATGGTCAGCTGCACCGGCGGCACGTTCTCGATCAATTCCAGCTTGGCGATTGTGCTCAGCAGTTCCTGGTAGCCTTCGAGAGTGGTCCACGGGGTAAACGGAACAAACGTGGGCACAAGGAACAGGCCGAGCGCGCGCATGAGCATCGCCACATGGATGAAATCGGCGCGTGAATGGCCTTTGTCCAGCATGCGCAGCACGCGGTCGTCCACCGACTCGACCGCCGTGGTCACGAATGCGCATCCTGTCTCCTGCAGCACCGGCAGCAGCTCTCGGTGCTCGAGCAAGTGCTCGACCTTGGCGGTGACGTCATAAGAGACGTCGGGGAATTCGCGGTGCAGCGCCTCGACGATTTCAACCGCGTGCGCCGGCCCGTTGAAGAAGTCGGGATCGCCGAAGGTGAGGTGCCGCGCGCCGGCCGCGACTTGTCGGCGGATATCCTCGAGCACGACGTCGCGCCCCACGATGCGGAACCTGCCGTTGTACACCGGGACAATGGGACAGTGGCGACAGCGGTGCTTGCACCCGCGGCTGGCTTCAGTGTAGCCGACCATGCGCGTAGAGCCATCGGGCAGCGTGAGGCGCGCGTACCGCTCGAGCGGCGGCAGACCGGCGCGGTCGGGCACGAGAAATTCCTGGCGCTCGAGCGAGATCTCGGGTTCGACCTGTGGAAGGTGCGCGATGTCTCCTTCCGCGGCAGCCAGTCGCCGCGCCAGGCTGCGCAGTCCGCTCTCGAATTCGCCACCGAGGATGGTCGCGACACCCATCCCGCGCAGCAGTCTGGCATTCACCGGAGCGTACAGTCCATAAGCGCAAAGATGGGCGTGCGGATTCAGCGCGCGAACCTTGGCCAGCGCGCGTACCCCGAGCCGCGTCGCGGTGTGCATGGGCAGGAAGAACGCGACCAGGTCGGCCGCGCGGACCAGATCGTCATCCAGATTTTGCCGCGAGAGATCGAGCAGGTGGACCGAGTGACCATCAGCGCGCAACCACGCTGCCGGGGAGGCGAGCCCGAAGGGCTGCCGTCCGAGTTCATAGGTCGAGACGAGCAGCACCGTGAGGTGGCGCATAGCCGGCGGCTAGCCTTTGGTCTTGGGAGGCACGTAATTCGGAGGCAGGGCGGCGCCCTCGCCAAAGAAAAAATCCTCCAGGTGCTTGACCAGGACCTCCTGGTCGCGCGGGTTGGCGGGATTCAGCCGGTACTCATTGAGCACCATCTTGCAGTACTCGCCCCACATCTTCCACGCCTCCTGCGAGACATTCTCATAGATACGGCGGCCGAGCTCGGTGTCGAAGGGCGGTTCGTCGAGCCCCGGCATCTCGCGCTGGAACTTCACGCAAAAGACCTTGCGCTGGCCCGTAGTTTCAGGCGTCGGGGGTCCCGGAGGTGTGCTGCAGCAACCCATAGGCGCTCCTTGGAGGAGATATCAAACCACTAGTTTACAGAAAATCCGTGGCCTGCGTTCGGATGCCGCATTGCCCTTCCTGCCTTACCTTCCGCAGCCGGCAGTTTCAGCAACTTCAGCGTTTTTTTACACGATTTTAAAACAGCTTTTACCGGGCGTTAATCCAGACTCATTCTAGTTAGGGGCGCCGAGGAGATTCCCAATGCGCCAATTGCGAATGGCAATGACAAGACACTGGGTTGTGGCCTTGGGAGTAATCGCTCTCACGGTGTATGGAGTGGCAGAGGACACTTCGGCGTTGAAGACCCCCCAGGAGAAGTTCAGCTATGCCCTGGGCATGGAGATAGGAAACGGGTTCCGCAAGCAGGCGCTGGATTTGGACCCCGCAACCGTCGGCAAGGGGCTGGCAGATGCATTCTCCGGCGGCAAGACCTTGCTGACCGAAGACGAGATGCGCGCCGTCCTCACCAGTGCGCAGGAGGAATACAAGAAGAAACAGACGGCGATCCGTGCCGAGAAAGCGCAGGCGGCGCTGAAACAGGGCGAGGCGTTTCTGGCAGCCAACAAGACCAGGGAGGGCGTGATCACTCGGCCCAGCGGCCTGCAATACAAAATCCTGAAGGCGGGCGCCGGAGAGAAGCCCGATGCCGACGACACGGTGGTATGTAATTACCGGGGAACCTTGGTTGACGGGACGGAGTTTGACAGCTCCGCCAGGCACAATGGACCGGCCACTTTCCCGCTCCGGGGGGTTATTAGAGGGTGGAGGGAAGCCCTTGAACTGATGCCCATCGGATCTAAGTGGCAACTCTTTGTCCCCGCGTATCTCGCATATGGCGAAAACGGCGCCGGACAGGCCGTTCCCCCTAACTCCACCCTTATTTTTGAAGTCGAATTGCTTTCTATCCAGGAGAACCAGGGGCCCGAGAGGGAACGAGAGTGACCGGATCCCGGTTTGCTTCGGTGAGAAATCGGCAGTCCGGCGCAATTCGAACCTGGCTCCTGCCACAGAGCGGCACGCGAATTTTCATCCACTTTTCACTTTGTTCAGCATTTCTTTCACTTCTCGTTAACTTTCCCGCTGTATTGGCATAGGCGGTTTGTCCCCCAAATCCCAACCGAATCCAGCGAGAGGTGCGTTTGTGAAAATCGAGAGCATTTCAATCGTGGTTCCTGCCAAGCGCTGTGCTGGCCTCCCCTTCGCTGTTGGGCCAATCAGTCGCTTGTTGCTTCTGTTGTTCGTATGCGCCGCGATCTGTGGGTCGGCTGCCGCGCAGTTGACCGGATGCCCACTGAATTCTCCCGGCGGCCAGATCAGCCACGTTGTTTTCATTCAGTTCGACAACGTGCACTTCGAGCGCGATATCCCTAACGTCCCCGCGGACCTGGAGCAGATGCCGCATCTGCTCAATTTCCTCAAGAACAACGGCACATTCTTTGCCAACCATCACACCCCGCTCATTTCCCACACCGCCGACGACATCCTGACTTCCTTGACCGGCGTTTACCCGGACCGGCACGGCCAGGCAGTTGCCAACAGCTACATCGTCTACAACCTGCTGGGCAACTACAACACGCCGGCCACCGCCAAGTTCTGGGACAGCTTTCCCTCTTCGTTCACCTACTGGACGGATCAGGTCTCAACCTCGGCGACCTCGGACACAGCCTTCAACATGGTCACAGCGGAAGGCCTGAATGCCCCAGCGCCGTGGGTCCCCTTCACGCGCGCGGGCTGTAACGTGGGCGCGGTCTCGATTGCCAATATGGAATTCGAGAACGTCAGTGGGGACATCATCAACGTCTTTGGGAATCCTTCCCCAGAACTCACGGAAGCGCTGACGAACCGCAATCAGGCGATCGCGGACTTTGAGGGCATAGCCATCCATTGCGCGCAAGGCAACGCCCTCTGCGCGGGACCGCATGGAAAGCCGGACCTGCTCCCCCAGGAACCGGGAGGGTACAACGGCTTCAACGCTCTGTATGGGCATAAGTATGCGGTGCCGGCCTTGATCGGAACCAACCAGCTCAACGACCTTTTTGGAAACCTCATTACGGACCAAAGTAAGCCCCAACCCAACACCGGGTTTCCCGGTTTCGGCGGCATATCACCTGCGCAAACGCTCGCTTACGTGGCAACCATGTTGGAGAACGGGGTCCCCATCGTCTTCTCCTACATCTCCGATGCGCATGACTGCCACACAGGTATCCCGGGCAACGGGGTGGGCTGTCCAGACCTCGCGTTCCGGGCCTTCGGTCCCGGCGAAGAGGGATATGTCCAGCAACTGCAAGCCTACGACCAGGCGTTCGATAAGTTCTTCACCCGCCTGAAAAACGACGGCATCGACCAGACCAACACGCTGTTCATCGTCAGCGCGGATGAACAGGATCACCACGTCGCCGGACCGCCGTCGCCAGCCAACTGCGATGGCGTCAACATTCCGTGCACCTATACCTACACGAGCGGGCCGAACGCCGGTAAGAGCAGCATCGGGGAAATCGAAGTTGACATGCAAAGCCTGATCCACCAGCAGTTCCCCAACCTGGTACCGGATCCGACCACGGCCTCCAGCATCTTCGACATCCACTTCGACATGGCGCCTGCGTTCTACCTCTACAACTTCGGCCCCACCGGGCCCCCCACCACGCAAAATGCCGCCACCCCTGTGGATGCCACGTTGCCCCGTCAATTCGAGCGGGCGGTGTCGCAGCTTACGGCAGTGAACCCGATCACTGGCAACGTCGATCAGCTCACGCGTTATATGGCCGACCCCGTGGGTCTGAAGGCGTTACACATGATTACCGCCGATGCCCAGAGAACACCCACGTTCGTGATGTTCGGCGACCCCGACTATTTCTTCGAGAATTCCAACTGCGGCACTGCGAGTCGTGCCACCTGCGTGGTCATCCAGAGCCCTGGCTTCGCATGGAACCACGGAGGCGTAGCGCCCGAGATCATCACCACCTGGGTGGCGATGGTTGGGCCCGGAGTAAAGAGACTGGGGATTGACCGCCATACCTGGTCCGACCACGTTGACATTCGTCCCACGATGTTGCTCCTGACCGGCCTGCAGGATGACTATCCGAGCGACGGCCGGGTGCTGGCGGAGGCGCTCCATACGAAGGCGTTGCCGCAGGCACTACGGGGAACTTGGGATGACCGGCGAGGCTCGCGTGACGACGATGATACTTTCGTGCGCCTCGCCCGTGCGTACAAGAAGATCAACGCTCCGGTGGGCGACTTTGGGCTAACCAGCCTGAAGGTATCCACCAGGGCGCTTGCCAGCAATGACGCCGGCGACAAAACCTATACCTACCTGGAAAATAAGATCGCCGAACTCACTAGCCAGCGCGACTCGCTTGCCGGGAAGATGATCGGCCTTTTGCGAGGCGCCGAGTTCAACGGTGAGAAGATCAACCGTCATCAAGCCGATGAACTCGTGGAGCAGGCCGAGCGATTGCTCGATCGCATCCACGATTTGAATCATCACGATCACGACCGTAACTAGGTCGCCAGCCGTTTGCTCGATGCCCGCGCCGCACCCCGGCGCGGGCTTTTTCTGTGCCTAAAATTTGTGCCGTTCGGGTTGACAGCACCTCCAATTGCGGATATACACTTATGACTCAGCATGTCGCAGCCGACCTGCATTTGCGGATGCATCTCGATCATGGCCATGGCCATGTGTATGCCCGCCAATTGTGGGTCGTGATCGGAGCCAGGCGACAGTAACCAACTAATAAGCTCTTGACGACCCACGATGATCCGTGGGTCGTTTCGTTTTTGCCGGCATCTTTTTTGAGGAGAAAATCATGGCCGACGAAGCCAACAGCAATAACCATTACGGACTTGCCACCCTGGCCGTACATGGAGGCCAGCAGCCCGATCCCACCACCGGCGCGCGCGCCGTTCCCATCTACCAGACGACCTCGTACGTCTTCGAGAACGCCGAGCACGCCGCCCGCCTGTTCGCGCTGCAGCAATTCGGCAATATCTACACCCGTATCATGAACCCTACGACCGACGTCTTCGAGAAGCGCATTGCGGCGCTTGAAGGCGGTGCGGCCGGGCTGGCGCTGGCCTCGGGACAGGCAGCCGAAACGCTTGCGTTGACTACGCTGGCGGCTTCGGGCGATGAGATCGTCTCCACAACGTCGCTCTACGGCGGCACCTACAACCTGTTCCACTACACGCTGCCGCGCTACGGGATCACTGTCCGCTTCGT
>DATKLD010000049.1:0-32565 GCA_035542595.1 Terriglobales bacterium | reverse complement strand
GAGACTATGCTCCCGCATACGCCGCCCGGTCAGTGTCCGGGGAGTACAATCTCGGCGATGCGGGTCCTGGTGAGTGGGTCGTCCGGAATGGTGGGCTCGGCGCTCATTCCGGCGCTGGCGACTGCCGGCCACTCGGTTGTCCGGCTGGTACGGCGTAATCCGGCGGCCAACGAGATCCGATTGGATACTGGGGCGCTCGAAGGCTTCGACGCCGTGGTTCATCTCGCCGGGGAGAGCATTGCCGGACGCTGGACCGCCGCGAAGAAAGCCCGCATCCGCGACAGCCGGGCGCAGGGCACGGGCACGCTCGCCGCGGCCCTGGCGTGCAGTGCGCGTCCGCCGAAGGTGCTGGTGTGCGCGTCGGCGATCGGAATCTACGGCGATCGCCGTGATGAAGTGCTGCGCGAGGAGAGCGGGTTGGGCTCCGACTTCCTGGCTGAGGTCGGCAAGCAGTGGGAGGCAGCTACCGAGCCCGCATCGAAGGCCGGCATTCGCGTGGTCTCGCTCCGGATCGGCGTAGTGCTCAGCACGCGCGGTGGGGCGCTGGCCCAAATGCTGCCCCCGTTCCGGATGGGGGTCGGCGGGCGTATCGGCAGCGGACGCCAGTGGATGAGCTGGATTGCTCTCGACGACGTAGTCGGAATCATTCAGCATGCGCTGGCTACTGAAGCTCTCCGCGGGCCGGTCAACACGGTCGCGCCTCACCCTGTGACCAATGCAGAATTCACCCGCGCTCTGGGCGCGGCACTGCACCGGCCGACCATCCTCCCGCTCCCCGCATTCATGGTTCGTCTGATCTTCGGCGAGATGGGCAACGCACTGCTCCTGAGCAGCCAGCGCGTGGACTGTGGCAAACTTCTGGCTAGCGGCTATCGCTTCCGCCACTCCGAGCTCAAGGCCGCGCTCGAAGCCCTGCTCTAGAGACGTAGCGCGCTATTTTTGGAGGAACATCCTGACCGCAGTGACCGCCAGCACTACGGCAAAGATGCGGCGCAGCAAAAGATCCGGCACCTTCTGTGCCCACGTCCCGCCGAAGTAGCCGCCGAGGAACAGTCCCAACGCGACCAGCAGCCCGATCTTGAGGTCGGCGTTGCCGGCCTTGTAGTACTTCAGGAACGCGAGCAGGCCTGTGGGCGGCAGCAGCACCGCCAGTGTCGTCCCCTGGGCCGTATGCTGGCTCATCTTGAACCCGTAGAAGAGTATGGGGACGAGAATGGCGCCCCCGGCAATACCGACCAGCCCGGACAAAATCCCCACTGCGACCCCCGCCACGATCGCCCACAGAATGATCACGTTCGTCTCCTCTCGCGCACGAAATTCCTGAAACCGGTCCCCACAATGGAGCTAAAGGTTCTGGAGCTCCTACCCGCCGCGAAGGGGCCGGTTGAGGGAAACTATTGGACTGCTTTGCCCTTCCGGCCCGGCAGCGGAGAAGAAGCGATCTCCTTAACCCTGCCGCAAAGCTCAGCTTCCGGGACCGTGCTGACTTCCGGCTGTCGGCTATCGTAGGAGACATCCCGGTTGTCGCCCATCAGGAACATCTGGCCTGGACCAACTGTAACGGGACCAAAATCATCGAGTCTTGCGGGGGCGACGCTGGACAAGTTGCGCGTGTGCTGGATGTATGGTTCGATGATCTCCTTGCCGTTCAGAAACACAACTTGGTGGCGTCCCTCGATCGTGTCGCCCTCAAGCGCGATGACCCGCCTTACAGTAAACACATGATCGTGTTCCACTACAACGACATCGCCACGACGCGGCCGCTGGTCTTTGCATGCACGGAGCTCGACGATGATGCGCTCATTCACCAAGATCGTTGGCTCCATGGAGCTACTCGGCACTGAAAAGGCTCGATAAGCGAAGTGCAGCGAAAGCCATACCCCGCCAAGGGCAAGCACGGCCGCAATAACGAGGAGAGCAATGAAGGACTTCAACACGGTCACATCTAGCACCCACCAGTTCGTCTGTCCAGAGAAATCATCTGATTTCGCGGTCAGGGAAAACAGTGATTCCCCTGAGCGCGACGCTGCTACGATAAGGTCATTTTGGCGGCCCTGCTTTGGGAACTGACTGAATCCCATACTCAGGGTAAAATTCAGAAACTTGCACCCGGGTATGTCTTCAACCTCAACTTCTGCGCTCGACCGCCTGAAACCTGCCGTACCGGTGTTTGTCGCCACCACGGTGATGCTGGCCTTCATCTCCTTCTGGCGGGCGGCAGCGATCGTGCTTTCCGACCTGGCCTCCTCCGCTTACTACGTGGGAGGCGACGCCGAGAACGTCATCGGCAAGAGCGCTCCTTGGTTCATTCTGGCGGTCATGCTGTTCAGCTACGCGGTGCGCGCCGTGTACATCGAGTCGAGCAGCATGTTCGTGCGCGGGGGCGTGTACCGCGTGGTGAAAGAGGCCATGGGCTCCACGCTGGCCAAGCTCTCGGTCTCGGCGCTGCTGTTCGATTACGTGCTGACCGGGCCGATCAGCGCCGTCTCCGCCGGCCAGTACCTCGCCGGATTCGTCGAGGAGGTGAGCCGCTACGTCGGCCATCCCATCAGCTTTAACGAGAACTACTTCGCCGCCGCTTGCGCCATCCTGGTAGTGCTGTACTTCTGGTGGAAGAACCTGCAGGGCATCCACGAGAGCAGCGAAAAGGCGATGTTCATCATGCGGGTCACCACCGTCATGGTGGTCATCCTGATCGTCTGGTGCCTGGTCACCATCTTCAAGCTCCACGCGCACCTGCCGCCCGTGCCCAGCATTCACACCATGAAGTTCGACCGCGAGTCGCTGGGATGGCTGCCGCGCCACTGGGCGACCTCAGTCACCCTCATCGCGCTATTTGTGGGATTCGGGCACTCGGTGCTGGCCATGAGCGGCGAGGAGACCCTGGCCCAGGTGAATCGCGAGATCGAGCACCCCAAGCTGAAGAACCTGGAGCGCGCCGGGCTGGTGATCTTCCTTTACAGCCTGCTGTTTACCTCGTTGGTGTCGTTCTTCGCGGTGATGATCATTCCCGACGAAGCCCGCTCCCAGTTCTTTCCCAACCTGATCGGTGGCCTCTCCATGTACGTGGTGGGGCCTGTGCTACCGAAACTCCTGTTTCACTTCTTCGTCGTGCTGGTGGGAGCGCTGATCCTCTCGGGAGCGGTGAACACGGCCATCGTGGGCGCCAACGGCGTGCTCAACCGCGTGAGCGAGGACGGTGTGCTGACCTCCTGGTTCCAGCGCCCGCACCGCCGCTACGGCACCACCTACCGGCTGATCAACCTCATCGTCGTGCTGCAGATCATCACCATCCTGGCTAGCCGTGGAAACGTGTACTTCCTGGCCGCGCTATACGCCTTCGGCGTCATCTGGAGTTTCGGCTTCAAGGCCCTCGCCGTGCTCGTTCTGCGCTACACCGAGCCGGAGAACCGCGAGTGGAAGGTCCCCGGCAATTTGCGGCTGGGTGGCAAGGAAGTGCCGCTGGGGCTGGTGGCCATCACCGTCGTTCTGTTCCTGACCGCCTTCACCAATCTGCTGACCAAGCCTACCGCCACGATCGCGGGAGTTTCCTTCAGCATCGCTTTCTTCCTGATCTTCACCGTATCCGAGCACCACACCCACAAGGAGCGGCGTGGCAGGCAGGAGAACATCGAGCAGTTCCGGGTCTCCGGCGAACCGGAGCTGAGTTCGGCGGCGCTGCGAGTACGCCCGGGCAACGTGCTGGTGACGGTCCGCGATCCCAACAACCTCTATTACCTGCGCAACGTCCTCTCACGCACCGAGACCACGAAGCAGGACGTGGTGGTGATGACGGCCCGCCTCTACCAGGGACCGGCCTTCAGCGGCAATCGCTACTACGAAGCCAAGGACGTCTTCGACGACTACGAGCAGAAACTGTTCACCAAGGTTGTCGCCACGGCGGAAAAAGAGGGCAAGCCGGTGTCGCTGCTGGTGGTGCCGGGCAAGAACGTCTTCGAGAGCATCATGGTCACGGCCTCGCACCTGCAGTCAGCCAAGGTGGTCAGCGGGCTCTCCAACAAGCTCACCGCCGACCTGCAGGCCAAGAACGCCGGCGATGCCTGGGAGCAGCTGCCGGAGCCGCGGCCGCGCCTCACCATGGAAATCATCTCGCCCGATGGCGCCATCCACAGCTACGCCCTGGGACCGCACGAGCCGCGCCTGCGCCCCGAGGACATCGAGCTGCTGCACAAGATCTGGCTGGACATCACCCACGACCCCCGCTTCGCTGCGCTTCACCACTACGACGTGCTGGCACTGGCGCTTGAAGAATTGCAGGAGGAACTCAAGAGCGGGCGCCGTCCCGAGCTATTGGCGATGCTGCAGCGGGAATTGCGCGCGCGCCACCCCCAACCGTCTGATTCCGGTCCCAAGCCCAACTAAACCTGCAAACTGGCACGCGGCTAGCCGCGGCTCAGCACTGTGCGTGTGATGCGGTCATGCCAGCACAGTCCAGCCTCATCGATCGATGCCCACAAGAATCCCAGGCCGAGTGCCAGGCCGGACACCACCATGGCAATAGCCCGCCAGCGGCGCAGGCTGCGCCGCGCCGGCAGGTTGTCGAAAGTACGGACGCGCAGCCCCGCCAGCCGCATGCCGGGCGTGGCGGCTGCATGCACGAGGAAGAGGTATTGATAGGCCGCCCACAAAAACACCGGGACCGCCGTAGCCAGCATGAATGCCATGCGCGAGCGCGGCAGGCTGCCTGTCACCCTCAGGAAAATGGCAGTAAACATCGCCGTGGCGGTAATCACCAGCAGGGCATCGAACGCCGCGGCGAAGATCCGGCGCGCAAGCGATGCGCTTTGCCCGGCCGGGCCGGCTTCGTCTTCAGCATGGGGCTCGGGCGGAGGCTCCAGCGTGATGGCGGGCCGGCCTTCGCCGCCGAACAGCAATCCCGAGGGCTCTTCTGCATCGAGGATGCGCGGCTTGCCGAGGATGGGCTCGGCCAGTTCCTCGACGTAGGGCGCCGGTTCCAGCGCCAGCGGCGGCTCCTGTGGGCGGGGGAACTCGATGAGGTTGCTGGGTTCGGAAGGCGGTTCCGGGCCGGCATCGACCTGCGGTTCCGGCACGGCATAGTGCGCGGCTGCCGTGGCGCGGGCGGCACGCTCGAAATCGAGGCTCAGTGAAGGTGTTCGGGGGACGCGCTTGCGGCCCCGGCGCGCACAGAAGGCGTCCACACGCGAGGCCACCTCCTGCCGCCACACCTCGCCCGCGTACAGCGAGGGCTGCTGGCGGCCGCTTGCCGGTTCGGAATCGAGGAGTGCGGCGCTGGCCGCGGCACCCCGCTCGCGCGCACAGGTGCACGGCTCACCGCAGATGGGGCAGGCCATGAACGGGTTGTGAGTCGGCCAGAGCGCGCCGGGACACGAAATCTTTTTGCGTGGAAACGGCCCGCATGCTAAGGTCGAGCCTCTCCCATGTTCCGCCGCAACCGATTAGGTATCACGGCTGCACTGCTTTGTCATCTGGTTCTGGCGCCTTCCGTAGTTACTAGCCAGTTGCTTCCGGGGAAGCAGCCTGGTTCTGCAGCGGCCGCCGCTCCACAGACTTCACCACCCAATCCGCCGGCACGGCCCGCCGGCGGGGAAGCGGTCACCATCAAGGCGCGCGAGCAGGAGAAAGCGGGTGACGTTTACAAGCTTCGCGGCGATGCGGAAGTCGAATATCGCAGGTGGGTGCTGCGCGCCGACGAGGCCACGTACGACGACACCACCGGCGAGGTGGTCGCCAGCGGCCACCTGACGCTCGACGGCGGTCCGCACGACGAGCACATCGTCGCCTCCCATGGTCGGTATAACGTGCGCAGCGAGATCGGCACGTTCTATGACGTGGCCGGCACCAGCGGTGTGCGTATCCAGGGCCGCAGCGTTGTCCTGACCTCGAGCAGCCCGTTCGCCTTCAGCGGCAAGGCAGTGGACAAGCTTGGGCCCGAGGTCTATGTGGTGCACCACGGCAGCGTAACCTCCTGCGAAATGCCACGCCCCAAGTGGACGCTCAACGGCGAGCGCATCGTGGTGGACATGAACGGCAAGGCCCGCCTCTACAACTCCACCTTCCGCGTGGAGAAGGTGCCGGTGTTCTATCTTCCTTACGCCGACCATCCGGTCGACCAACTGGGCCGCGGAACCGGCTTCCTGATGCCCACGATCGGAACGTCGTCGAGCAAAGGATTCATGCTGGGCGATGGCTTCTACTGGGCCATCAATCGCAGCATGGATGCGACTTACGCCGCTGAATATTTCTCCGATCGCGGGTGGTCACAGCATGGATCGTGGCGGCTCCGACCTAGCGACGATTCCTACCTCAACATCCGCTACTACGGCGTGATCGACCGCGAGAAGCAGGGCGGGGACAACGCCAACATCGATGGCCAGGCCCAGTTCCCCCACGGTTTTCGCGGCGTGCTCTCGGCCGAGTACCTCAGCACCTATCTTTTTCGCCTGGCCTGGGGGCAGACGTTCACCCAAGCGGTGGATTCGGAGGTGAAATCTGTAGCCTTTCTTTCCAAAAATCTGGAAGGGTTCAGCTTCAACTTCCTTACCGCCCGCTATCAAAACTTCCAGAGCACAACCCCGGGAGACGTGGTCACCATCTTTCACGCGCCAAGCTTCGAGGTCTCGAGTGTTGATCGGCGGATTGGCAGCACGCCGGTGTATTGGTCGTTCGACGCCGGGGCGGAAGGCGTGTCCCGCAAGGAACCGGGCTTCCTGACCGACGATTTGGTGGGGCGCTTCGACGTGCACCCCCGCGCTTCTCTAGCCCTCTCGCTCGGGGGCTGGACGCTGCGTCCCGAGATCGGCTTGCGCGAGACGTATTACACACAGCGCCAGGCGCTCAACACCGGTGCTGGCCTGCCATTTCTTCCCGCGGAGCGGTCCATCAACCGAAATGCGGCTGAAGCCTCACTGGAGCTGCGACCGCTCCCCTTGGTCCGTATCTTTGAGCGCCCAGTGCTCGGACGCAGGCTCAAACACGTGATCGAACCGCGGCTCGTCTACCGCTTTGTCGGCGGCGTGGACAACTTCGCCGACATCATCCGCTTCGATTCCCGCGACATCCTCTCCGACACCAACGAATTGGAGTATGCGGTGGTCCAGCGCCTCTACATCCGACCCGCTGGCGGGGCTGGGTGCCGGGAGCAATCGCCCGCAACGAGATCTGTAGGCACGCCTGGTATCGCCGTGGCCAGATCCGAGGACAAGTCGTGCCAGGTCCGTGGCGCCCGCGAGCTGGCTTCCTGGGAGGTCAAGCAAAAGTATTTCTTCGATCCCTATTTCGGCGGCGCGCTGGTGAACGGCGTACGCAACGTGTTCACCACCACCGATGACTTCACCGGCATCGCCTTTCTGACCTCACCGCGGCTTTTCACCCCCATCGTCTCCCGCATCCTGGTGCATCCCAGCGATCGCACCGAGTTCGGCTGGCAGCTCGATTACGACACCGTGCAAACCCGCATCAATGCCAGCACGGTGTACGCGAATTACCGCCTGGGAAGCTTCTTTCTCGGCGGCACCCATACCTATTTCCTCACCCCCGGCGAGATCCTCGTGTCGCCCTCCAGCCAGGTCCCCGGGCCCAACCGCTTCAACCAGTTTCGCGTGATGCTCGGCTATGGCAATCTGAACAAGCGCGGTATCAATGCCGCTACCAACATCGGCTTCGACTCCAACCTCCAATTCCTTCAATATGCCGCTTTCCAGGCCAGCTATAACTGGGATTGCTGCGGTTTCAGCTTCGAGTATCGCCGCTACGCCCTGGGCTCGGTCCGCAACGAAAACCAGTACCGCTTCTCGTTCACCCTCGCCAACATCGGCGCCTTCGGCAACCTGAAGCGGCAGGAGAGGATCTACTGAGAAAATCACCTTTCAGTCGGGCGCATTCGCTGAGTGGCGATTGCTGAGTGCTAAGATCATAGCGTGGATCTGTCCGCTAAGCGCGCTGTCCTTGACCGGCGCCTGCGCTCGCTGGGACGCCTTCTAGTGGCCTATTCGGGCGGGGTGGACTCCGCCTTTCTCGCTTGGGCTGCGCACGAGGCATTGGGCGATGCGATGCTGGCGGTACTGGCTGATTCCCCTTCTCTGGCCCGCGTCCAGTTCCACGATGCGGTCGCATTCGCCGAAGAGCAACACATCCCCCTGGAGGTGGTCCAGACCGCCGAATTCGACCGTCCGGAGTACGTGCGCAACGATGCCGCACGCTGCTTCTACTGCAAGAATGAGCTATTCACACTGATGGAGCAGATGCGGGTGTCGCGTGGCTTCGATACGGTGGCGTACGGCGTCAATCTCGACGACCAGGGCGACTTCCGTCCCGGCCAGGAAGCTGCCCGCCGGCACGGGGTCGCGGCGCCTCTGCTCGATGCCGGACTGAGCAAGGCGGAGGTCCGCGAGCTGGCGCGCACCGCCGGCCTGCGGGTGTGGGACAAGCCCGCGTCGGCGTGCCTGTCCTCGCGCGTTGAGTACGGGCGCGCGGTCACTCCGGAAGTGCTGGCGGTGGTGGAGCAGGGTGAGGACGCTTTGCGCGGCCTGGGGTTCCGCCAGTTTCGCGTACGCCACCACGGCGAGATCGTTCGTCTGGAGATCGCGCCCGAGGAAATGCCGCGCGCTTTGACGCCGGCCATGGCTGCGGAGTTCGCCCGCATTTTCAGGGCGCTTGGCTTCGCCTACGTCACCCTTGATCTCGAGGGCTTCCGGTCGGGCTCGATGAACGCCGTACTGCCAGTGACGGCCCTGCGCACCGGGACCAGTTGAGCCTGGGAGCGCTTCTCCTTTCGACCCAATAGCTCGATTCTGTCGCCGTGAGATAATGTGACAGCCTCTCAGGAAGGGTGGTGTGCGTGGATTTTTTCAAGCGGCCGGTGTGGCTGGTGGTGCTTTTTTGCCTGGGATGTTCGGCCCAGTCGCTTGCCCCGGAAGCGAGCCAGCGCATTGAGCAGCAGATACGGGCTCATTTCAAAGTGCCGGACGCCGTCACCGTCATCCTGGGCGCACCTAGACGCAGCGAATTCTCCGGCTACGACGCTCTGCCTGTCACCTTCGAAGGACCGGAACAGAAGACCACCTACGAATTTCTGCTCTCCAAGGACGGCAAGAAGCTGCTGCGTATGACCGAGATCGACATTACTCCCGAAGCCTACGCCAAGACCTTGGCCCAGAACGCCGAGAAAAGACGGGAGCGGGCCCAACTAATGAAGAAAATCAACACCGCCGGCCGGCCCTGGCGAGGCGCGGCTGCGCCGAAGGTGACCATCGTCGTCTATGACGACTTCCAGTGTCCCTATTGCAGCATGCTGTACAAGACTCTGTTTGCCGACAGCATGAAGGAATACGCGGACCGGGTGCGCATCGTGCTTAAAGACTTTCCCCTGTCTGAAATTCATCCTTGGGCCAGGCGTGCCGCCATCGATTCCAACTGCCTGGCGGAGCAGAGCAGCGAAGCCTACTGGGATTTTTCGGATTACGTCCACGCCAGGCAGAGCGAAATCAGCGGGCCGAACCGCGATCTCAACGCCTCGGTCGCACGGCTCGACAATGCTGCGCTGGACGCCGGCCAAAAGCGCAAGCTGGACGGAACCATCCTGCAGTCCTGCCTGAAGCTGCAGCCCGAGGCCCAGCTCAATGCATCGGTGAAGGAGGCAGACTCTCTCGGTGTCAGCTCAACGCCCACGATGTTCATCAACGGCGACGAGGTGTCAGGCGCGCTGACTGAAGCGGAGTTGCGGCGGGAGATCCAGGCCGCCCTGCGGAGCACCGAGCAACCGGAGGTCGCTGTGGGCACAGTTCCCGCTTCACCCCAGCAAACCAAAACCGGGGACCCCGCTGGGACTCCAGCGCCGGCGAAATGATGCATTTGCACGCCGGCCTTCGATACAATTCCACGTTCGCTCTTTATTTCAAGGGAGGCGTGTTGGTGAACTGCAATCCTTCGCGCGTGCTGGTTTCTTTCGTCATGGCGTGCCTGGCGGCAGTAACCCTGGCTGGGTGCGGATCCAAAGAGAGCTCCGGCGACGCCATGGCCAAAGTCAACGGCAAGAAGATCCTGCGCGCGGACGTCGAGAAGTACTACCGCAATCAGACGGCGCAGGCTCCGCAGCAACCCAGCGCCGAGGAGGCCACCAGCCTGCGCCTGGCCATCATAAAACAGCTCATCGACGACGAGATCATGCTGCAGAAGGCGGAAAAGCTCGGCCTGCTGGCCACCGAGGAGGAGGTGGACAGCAAGCTCAACGAAGTGAAGGCTCCCTACACCCAGGAGCAATTCGATCAGCGACTGAAGGAGCGCGGTCTGACTTTGGAGGACCTCAGGCGGGAATTCCGCCGCAACATTACCATTGAAAAGGTCATCAACAAGGAGATTACTTCGAAGATCACCATCTCCGATGCAGACATCAGCAGCTACTACAATGCTCACAAAGCAGAATTCAACTTGGTCGAGCCGCGCTACCACCTGGCGCAGATCGTGGTGACCGCCTCCCCCAATCCCGAGTCCAGCAACCTGAAGAACAAGGCGCTGAATCCGGCTGACGCGCGGAAAAAGATCCAGATGGTGGAAAACCGGCTGGACTCGGGCGAGGACTTTGCCACCGTGGCGATGAACTACTCCGAGGACCCTTCTACCGCGGGCAATGGCGGCGATATGGGGTTCATCCCTGAGTCCGCCATCAAGAGCGACCCCACTGCACGGGAGATCGTCAGCAGGCTTAAAGCCGGCCAGAACAGCCCGGTAATCCCCGTTGCGGATCCTTCCACTCGGCAGGTAGTGGGTTACCGCATTGTGAAGCTCCTCGCCCGCGAGCCCGCCGGACAGCGGGAACTCAACGATCCGCGCGTGCAGCAGGCCATTCGCGAACAGCTCCGCGGCCGCCGTGAGCAATTGCTCAAGGCCGCCTATTATGAGGTCGTGCGCGACGAGGCGAAGGTGGAGAACTACTACGCGGAGCAGGTGCTGAAGAACTCAGGGAAATAAGAACGTCACCGATCCAGATACTGACGCCCCCACTTTGCATCCACGTTCTTCCGGCAAAGAAAGGGATAACGAGTCTGGGCTACTCCACGATGGCCAGCGCCTCTCCGGCGTTGACCGTGGCGCCTTCGACGGCGACGATCCTGCTCACTCTGCCCTTCTTCGGCGACTTGATCTCGTTTTGCATCTTCATGGCTTCCACCACGATGACGCCCTGCCCGGCCTCGACCTCTGCCCCTGCAGCGACCAGCACGCGCACCACTTTGCCTGGCATCGGCGAGACCAGTTTCTTTGGGCCTTCGAGGCCGGCGCCGGCGGCCTTGCGCGCCCGGAAGGAGCGCGGATCGCGGACCTCGGCCGCATAGCGCTCGCCGGCGATCACCAGGTGCATGTCACCGCCCACGCGCTCGCGCTTGACCTCCCAGGCTCGGCCGTCGATCACGATCGAAAGCACGTCGCGCCCGGCCTCGACGGCGTCTAGATTCAGCTCGCGGCCATCGAGGAGGCACTGCCTTCGCGCCTCCGGGCCGCGCGTCACCTCCACGCGGTGCATCTTTCCGTCGATGGTGACTTCGTAGGTCATCTCACTTCACGCGCAGGGCGTCGGCGCGCGCCGCGCGCTTCCAAGTGCTGGCAGCGGTGCCGTTGGGGACCGCATTGGCGGCAGGATGCGCGGTCTCTGCCCAAGTGGCCGCTCCGTTCTCCATTTGCATGAACAGGACCGCGGCCAGAGCGGCGATCTTGCGGTCTCCGTCGCGTGCCCGATGCTGCTCGTTCTTGTTGCGCGCCAGCAGAAGGTCGAGATAGCCGGTGTTGACCTTGCCGGCAATGAAATCGGGATCGCGCAGGATACGCCGGAACAACGCGATGTTGGTCTTGATGCCGCCGACGAAATATTCGTACATTGCCCGGTCCAGACGCGCGATCGCCTCGCCACGCGTGGGGGCGTAACCGATCACCTTGGCCAGCAGCGGGTCGTAGTCGATGGGGACGGTCCAGCCTTCGTACACGCCGCTGTCGCGCCGGATGCCCGGTCCGGAAGGTTGCAGCAGCCGCGTGATCGTCCCCGGGCTGGGGAAATAGTTGTTGTCCGGGTCCTCGGCATAGACGCGGCACTCGATGGCATGGCCGCGCAGCGTGATGTCCTCCTGCCGGATAGGCAGCTTCTCGCCGGCGGCGATGCGGATCTGCAGGTGCACCAGGTCCAGCCCGGTGACGAATTCCGTCACCGGATGTTCCACCTGCAAGCGCGCGTTGACCTCCAGGAAGTAGAAGTTCTTCTGCTCATCCACCAGGAACTCGACGGTGCCGGCGTTGGAATACCCAGCGGCCTTGCCTACGCGCACCGCGGTCTCGCCCATGCGGCGCCGCATCTCGGGATCGACGAACGACGACGGCGACTCTTCCAGCACCTTCTGGTGGCGCCGCTGCACCGAGCACTCGCGCTCGCCGAGGTACACCAGGTTGCCGTGCTCATCGCCCAGGATCTGAACCTCGATGTGGCGCGGGTTCTCGATCAGCTTCTCGATGTAAACCTCGTCGTCCTTGAACGAGCGCATGGCCTCGCTCCTCGCCTGCTCGAGCGCCGAAGCCAACTGGTCGGCCGAACGAACGGCGCGCATGCCCTTGCCGCCTCCGCCACCCGCCGCCTTCAGCATCACGGGATAGCCGATCTTCGCCGCGACCTCGCGCGCGTGCTCCAGCGAGTCCAGGCCCTTGGTCGTCCCCGGGACGAAGGGCACGCCGGCCTTTTCCATGGTTTGCCGGGCGCGGGTCTTGGACCCCATCAACTCCATGGCTTCCGGAGTGGGGCCAATGAACTTGATCCCGGCCTCGCGACAGGCGCGATTGAACGCCGGGTTCTCGGAGAGGAAGCCGTATCCCGGATGCACCGCCTCCGCGCCCGACTTGCGCGCCACCTCGACCAGCTTAAGGATGTTCAGGTAGGATTCGCTGGCCGTCGCAGGACCGATATGGTAGGCCTCGTCGGCCTTGCGCACGTGCAGTGCCGCCCGGTCCACGTCGGAATAAACCGCGACAGGGGAAATACCCATCTCGCGGCAGGCGCGGATCACGCGCACCGCGATCTCTCCCCTGTTGGCAATGAGGATCTTCTTAAACATGCCGAAGGCCGCCTCGCCGCCCCGGGGCCAATCGAGGCCAGCGGCGAAAACGCCTATTTTACTCGAAGGGCAGTGCCGCCATGCGGTGACGCTCAACCAAGCCATCGTGACGCACGACCCTAGCCTGTAAAAATGAAAAGCCTCTCCAAGGCGGAGAGGCTTTGCTTCTGAGGAGGATAGTTCGCTATTTCGGCTGCTCGGTGGTGATGCCGCCGCCCTTCTGCGCCAGCCTTTCCGCCTTGGCTTTCTTGGTAGCCATGGTCTTGTCCACCCACTCGTCGGCGGTCTTCAGGTCTGCCATGCGGGCATCCGGATTGCCACACTCCAGGTCGGCTTTCTCACGGTAGAGCAGATTCGTGTATGCCATAGCGTCGTCGTAGTCGGGACGGAGTTCCAGGGCCTTTTTCAAGTTCTGGAGACCCTCGTTCACCTTGGACAGGTTGCGGTCGCGCAGGGCTTCGCAGACCTTCTTATCCTTGAGCGGCTCATCCGCCTTCAATCCGAGCTTGGCGCGCTCTTCCTGCCGCGGCGCATAGGATTGCGTCCAGTCAATCACTGCGATGGAGTAATACTCTTCCGGATCATTGGGATCGAGCTGCTTGGCCTTCTCGTGGTACTCCTTGGCCTGGTCGAACTTCTTCATGTTGAAGTAAAGCGAGGCTATCCCCTTGATGCTGTTGATGTTCCTGGGATCAACCTGCAGCACTTTCTTGTATTCGTCGATCGCCTGCTGCCCTATCTGGTTGTTTTCAGGAGTGTCGGCGCCGGGGACATAACGCTGCGCGTACGCGGTGGCCAGGTAGAGCCGCGCGTTCAGCAGCTTGGGATCAAGAGCTACCGCCTTCTGAAAGTGCGCGATAGCATCTTCGTATCTGGCATTCTTGTAAGACTGGACACCTTTGTTGAGCTGGTCGCGGGCCTTCAGCTTGTTGCATCCCCCCAGCGACAGCACTATCGCCAGGCCCAGCAGCGCCGCTGCTCTCGTCGCGGTGTGCCTGCGAGGCCCCTCCTCTGCGCTTCGTTTCATGAGTGCTTGATCTCCGCAGGAGCAGCGGCTCTCAAACCGGCCCGCTTATCCTGGCGGGCGTTGCCGCAGGCCCGGACAGTAGCGCCGGCGCGATCCTGGGCTGCCCCATCTGTTGATTCTAACCGCCAGCTTCAATCTTGGCGGTGATCAGGCCTACCTTATCCACGCCGGCGGCATGGGCGATATCGATCACCTGCGCCACCTCGGAAAACTCCAGGTCGGTATCGGCCTTGATGAACATCACTTTTTCCGCACGCGTCTTGAAGATCTCCTCCAGGCGACCCTGCAGGTTCTGCCAGGTGACATCGTCCTGGTTGATCTTCAAGGCGGGCTTGCCGCCAGCGCCTTTCAGCAACTGCACCACGATGGTGCGGTCTACGCTCTGGTTTTTGGGGGCATTGGGCGGAGGCGGCTGGGGCACCAGCGCGTCCAGCCCTTTCGGCGTCAACGGGGTGATGACCATAAAAATGATCAACAACACCAGCAGCACGTCGATCAGCGGGGTTACGTTGGGATCTGCGGTGAGCCCGCCGGGCCCAGCGGTGGTCATTGCCATAGTAAGGTCCTCGTCATTGTCCGCTCGGCGCTCCCTCGGCGGGAGGCGCTCCCGGTCCGGTCTTGCGCTGCTCGGTGAGCAACCCGAGGTCATCCACACCGGCGGCGCGCACGTTGTCCACCACGTCCACCACGTTCCCGTATCGGGTGCGGGCGTCGGCCTTGATGAACACGCGCTTGTCCGTCCGGCTGGCCAACCGGTCCTTCACCAGGTGGGTGAGCTGGTCGGCGCCGGCAACCTGGTCGGCGCCGAAGAAGATCTTGCCGTCGCGTGTGATCGCCACCAGCAAGGCGTCTTCCTTATCGGCGTCGGGCATGGCCTGCGGATTATTCACCCGCGCCAGGTCCACGCTCACGCCTTTCTGCAGCATGGGGGTAATGACCATGAAGATGATCAGCAGCACCAGCATCACGTCCACCATGGGGGTGACGTTGATGGTGGAGTTCACCTTCATGATTCGTTTGGCGATTCCCATAGTTCAACTCCCGCTGGCCGTCTACCGGCGCACCGCACCGCGGCGCTTGAGGAAGTAATCGATCAGCTCGCTCGACGAGTTGTCCATCTCCACGTCGAAGGCTTCCACCTTGTTGGTGAAGTAGTTGAACATCATCACCGCAGGGATGGCAACGAACAGCCCGATGGCTGTAGTTACCAGGGCCTCCGAGATGCCGCCCGCGACCGCGCCCAAACCGGTCGCCTTCTGCGCGGAGATCCCCTGGAAGGCGTTGATGATGCCGACGACCGTGCCCAACAGCCCCACGAAGGGAGCCGTGGACCCGATGGTGGCCAAGCCGCCCAGGCCGCGACGCAGTTCAGCGTGCACGATGGCTTCGGCGCGCTCCAAGGCGCGCTTGCTGGCATCGATGTCCTCGCCCGGAATCTCGTTAGACTCCCCATGTGCCTTGAATTCCTGCAGGCCGGCGGTGACGACCTTGGCCAGATGGCTCTTCTTGTGCCGCTCGGCGACGCGGATGGCCTCTTCGATCTTGCCTTCACGCAGGGCGCCGGCCACGGCCGGAGCGAACATGCGCGACTGTTTGCGGGCGGAGTTGAACGCCATCCAGCGGTCAATCATCACTCCGATCGACCAGGCCGACATGATGAACAGGATCACTACCACGATCTTGGCCATGATCCCCATCTGGTGCCAGAGCGAGACCGGATCCCAGCCGATCTGGCCTTCCTGAAACATCCACAGCGCCACGCTGTGCACGGAGTTCGATCCGAGACTTGCAATCTGTGCTAGCAACATTGTGTTGATCCTTTCCTCCTCCGGAACTTCTTTGAAGCGTCTTTCACCTGTTCACCGTTGTTCTTAACAGATGCCTTTTGCGATCAGGACTTCGGGGCAGTGCCCGCTCGGCGCTGTGCGCTTCGCTCGCTCTCCCAAGAGTGCCTCAAAACCTGTTGGTCCGTTCCCTTTGGAACTTCTTTGACACGAGTTCTCGATCCCGCGTCTCCCGGGTTGTCCCCCGCCTGAAGTACACCCAGCCTACCATGGGATTCTATCGCCTGCGGGGTTACGGGCGGTCGTGGCCCCTCACCGCCGCTGCTTCTCATCCCCCCGCCAAGGTGAAATTCACCGTGATGGTGGTTTCTACCGGCACCGGCTCGCCATTAAGCAGGTAAGGCTTGTAGCGCCACTGCTTGACCGCATCCAGAGCGCTCTGCACCAACATAGGATGCCCACTGAGCACCCGCAGGTTTTCGATGGTCCCTTGTTTGCTGATCTCCGCCTGGATAACCACCGTCCCGGCAATGCGGGCGGCCTTGGCGATCGCTGGATACAGGGGGGTAACACGGTTGATCAGGTTGCCCTCTTGGACGCCCGCTGATACCCGTATGCGGGTCGGCGCTGCTACCTTCGGAACCGCCGCTGGTGTGGACCCGATGATCCCGCCGATCACGCCTCCCATCGACCCGCCCGGCACGCCACCCGGCACGCCCCCAATCACGCCCCCGGCGGTCATCGGCGGCGGCGCGGCCTCTTCCTTGATCATGGCGACTTTCTCGGGGATTTTGGTAGGTGTGCGCAACTGACCGTTGACAATGTCAGTCTGGATCACCTTAACCACCCTCACCGGTACGGCGGCCGCCGGCGGAGGGGGTGGCGGTGGCGGAGGAGGAGCCACCAGGAACGTCATCAGTTGCTGCCGGGGCAGCGCCTCCGTGTAAATGAGCGGAACGAGGATCATGAGGCCGATCAATACACACTGTAGAACAAAGGACAACATGGTCGTCCACTTCCGCCCAGTCTTCAGTTTGCCTGCGGATTCCAAAAGGCTGTCTTCGAACATGGCCTCTCTCCGGTAGTTTCCAACCTTCAGTTAGACACCACCAGCCCCGATTTTGCTCCCCGTCTCGTCCCAGTTACCCCCGGGGCCATACCACATTCCCGGGTCTTAGGCCTTGGCCTTCACTTTCTCAGGGCGCCCTCCAGCTGGCTTCCCCTGCGGCGACTCTGTGCCCCGGCTCGCACCGCCCCCGGAGGGGAACCGACTGCCCGCTCGCGCACCCGACCGCCAGTCCTGGTAGGCCACCAGCATGGGGGCAGCAACCGCAATCGACGAGTAGGTACCGATCAAAATCCCGATCACCAGGGCAAACGAGAACCCGTGCAGCACCTCGCCGCCGAACAGGAACAGCGAGAGCACGGTGAGAAACGTCAGGCCGGAGGTGAGGATGGTCCGGCTCAGGGTTTGGTTGATGCTCCGGTTCACGATGTCGGCAAGCTTCTCCCGACGCATCAGCTTCACATTTTCCCGGATGCGGTCGAACACCACGATGGTGTCGTTCATCGAGTACCCCACCAGGGTCAAAATGGCGGCGATTACAGTAAGCGTTATCTCCTTGTTCGTCAACGAGAAAGCTCCCACCGTGATGAGCGTATCGTGGAAGCACGCGACCACCGCCGCTACCCCGTAAATCAGCTCGAAGCGGAACCACAGGTAGACCAGCATTCCTGCCAGCGAATACAAGGTCGCCAGGAGCGCCTGCTTGCGCAATTGCGCCCCCACCTGCGGACCCACGATCTCCACGTTTCGCACCCCAAAAGTGGAGGTGAAAAAGTCCTGGGCGAGCGCCGTGAGCGCCGCCAGCGGCACCGTGCCCTTCAAATCGTCCAGCGAACCCAGGACGCCACCGCGCACTTTGTCGCGGTAATCCACGATCTGCTGCGCCATCTGGCCATAGCGCACATCCGCGTCCGTGCCCAGGTGCAGGGGGTCGTGGCTGAGCAGGTCTTCCTTGATGCTCTGTACGCTGCTGTTGTTCAGGTCCTGTTTCCCCGCTGGAGTGCTGGTCTCAAGCGCCTGGATGATCTGGTTTTTGCCCTTGTCCAGAGCTTGCTCGGTGGTTTCCTGGATATCCAGCGCGACCACGACCTCGTTGTTCGAGGGCAACCCGTAACGCTGGATACGAGCATTGTGCAGGCCAGCGCGATCCATGGCCTTGCGGATGTCGTCGGCGTTCGGCTGCTGCGCGAACTTCACATACACCAGCGTCCCGCCGCGGAAGTCAATGCCCAGCGGGATGTGGTGCCAGAACAGCATGGAAAGAACGCCCGCCACGCTGAATACCAGCGAGAACGCCAGGAAGTACCACTTCTTCCCCAGGAAATCGATATTCGTGTTTCTGAAAAATTCCACGATAAACCCGCTCTTAAGCTTTTAGCTTGTAACACCGGCCTTTGGCCGGCTGTCCCGGCGGCATCCTGCCGCCGCACTTGTGGCCGCACTTTCCACTAGATACTTAGCGCCTCTCCTCTTGCTTTCCGGTTCAGCACCGCGTCGAAGATCACCCGCGACACGAACACCGAAGTAAACAGGTTGGCGGCCAGGCCGAAGGTCAGGGTCACGGCGAACCCTTTCACCGGCCCTGTGCCGAACAGGAACAGGATGGCCGCCGACACAATGGTGGTCACGTGTGTGTCGATGATCGTGAGCATGGCGCGATGGAATCCCTGATCCACGGCCGAAGCCGGGGTCTTGCCGTTGCGTAGCTCTTCGCGGATGCGCTCGAAGATCAGCACGTTGGAATCCACGCCCATGCCTACCGTCAGGATCACTCCCGCGATGCCGGGCAGCGTCAGCGTGGCCCCGGTAAAGCCCAAAAAGCCCAGCAGGATGACCAGGTTCAGGATCAGCCCCACGTTGGCGTTAATGCCGGCGCCGCGGTAATAGACCAGCATAAACGCCAGCACCACCGCCATGCCGATGATGGCTGCGCGCACGCCTTCGCGGATCGAATCCGCGCCCAGCGACGGCCCCACCGTGCGCTCCTCCAGGTAACGGATCGAGGCCGGCAGCGCGCCCGAATTCAGCACCATGGCCAGGTCCTTGGTCGCCTGCTCGGTGAATGCCCCGGTGATGCGTCCAGTATCGTGGATCTGCTCCTGGATTGTGGCTACTTCCATCACCTTGTTGTCGAGCACAACCGCCAGCCTGTCGCCGACGTGCGATCCGGTGAAGTTGGCGAACCGGCGCCCGCCGTCGCCGGTCAGGATGAAGGTCACGTCCGGACGGCCATTCTCATCGCGCGACGGCTGGGCTTGGCGCAGGTCTGTCCCACTGACCGCCGCGGTGCGGGAAACGATATAAAACGCTTCCTGGGTCTCGCCCGTGCTTCCGATGCTGCGCCCCTTCAACAGGATGGCATTGGCAGGCAGCATTCCGCCGCTCGCCTGCAGCGCTTCCTGATCGCTGGCGTAGGGACCGCTGATCGCCTGACGGATCTCCAGCATCGCCGTGGACTGGATGATCTGCTTCACGCGCGCAGGGTCATCCACGCCCGGGAGTTGCACCAGGATCTGGTATTGTCCCAGGCCGTGTTCCTGGATGGTCGGCTCGGTGACGCCGAGCTGGTCCACACGGTTGCGGATGGTCTCGATGGCCTGGGTCACCGCCCGGTTTTTCAGGTCGTTGGCGAAGGTCGGCTTCATCTCCAGCAGCCAGTTGTTTTCCGCCTGGGAGGCAAGGCTGTACTCGGGGAGCTTGTCTTGCACCAGGCTGCGCAGGTCGCCGCTGGATTCCGGAGGCACCCCCTTGAGCGCGATCTGCTCGGGACGGTTCACCGGGTCGGGCTTGGTGATGTCGCTGTAGCTGATGTTGCGGCTGCGCAAGTCTTCCTTCAGCCGCTCGATGGCGCGGTCGGTGTCGGCGTTCACCGCGTCGTTCACCATCACCTGCAGGATCAGGTGGGTGCCGCCCTTCAGGTCAAGGCCCAGGTGGATGCGTTCCAGAATGGCCGACGCCAGCCCCTGGCCGCTCAACTTCTGCGGCACCCCGAAGATGCCGTACAAAAAGACCAGCAGCACTACGATGATGAGGAGTGTCTTGATCCAGAGGTTCTTGGTCATGAAACGCGCTAAGACTCCGTTGGTCGCCGGCTGTCGGCTGTCGGTCGTCGGCCGCTGCGAGACTGGTCTTGGCCGACGACCGAGGACCGACGACCAACGACGCCTTTCACGATTTTGTCTGCTCCTCCGGACCTGCCACAGAAACCACCGACGAACGCAGCACTTCAAGCCGCAAATTGTCGGGGGGGACGCGCAGGTGGACGGTGTCGTCGCGCAGGGCGATGATGGTGCCGCGGAGGCCACCGCTGGTGGTCACCCGGTCGCCCGTTTTTAGCGCTCCCAGCATGGCCTGCCACTTTTTCTGGCGGCGCTGCTGCGGCATGATCAGCAGGAAGTAGAAGATCGCGAAGATAAGGATGAGCGGCAGCCATAACATGGCGCCGCCTTGCCCGCCCTGGGCCAGTATGAAGTTGGCGATAATGTGTAGGTCCATCAGAACTGCTTACTTGTGCGGCGCCACGCGGCGAAGCGGGCGCTTCCTTCCCTTAGTATTTCCTCAAGGAATGATCAGCTAGGCCGGGTCTCCCCCCTGGGTGGAAGAGTTCAGGCTGCGCGATCGGACCTCGGATAGAAACGCCTCCAAGTGTCCAAGTTTAATAGATTGCCGCACCCGGCGCATTGTGTCAAGGTAGAAGGCCAGGTTGTGGATGGTGTTCAGCACCGCCGCCAGCGTCTCGTTCGAGCTGTAAAGATGACGCAGATAAGCGCGCGAATAGCGGGCGCATACTCGGCAGCCGCAGCGCGGGTCGAGCGGGCCCTCGTCCTGCACGAAGCGCGCATTCTTGATCGCCAGCTTGCCTTGGGACGTGTACAGCAGTCCGTGGCGGGCGGCACGCGTGGGCAGCACGCAATCCATCATGTCAATGCCCAGCGCCGCGTATTCCACGATCTCCTCCGGCGTGCCCACGCCCATCAGGTAGCGCGGCCGGTCTTCCGGCAGATGAGGCAAGGTGGCCTTCACCATCTCTCGCGTCATCTCCCGCGGCTCGCCCACGCTCAGCCCGCCGATGGCATATCCGGGAAAGCCGATCTCGACCGTGCGCTCGGCGGATTCGCGCCGCAGATCAGCGTGCATGCCTCCTTGGACGATGCCGAAGAGAAGCTGGCCGCCGGCTCTCGGCCTTCGGTCGTCGGCCATGACGAGGCTCGCAGCGGCCGAGGACCGACGACCGACAGCCGACGACCTCCAGGGCACTTCCCCCTTGTGCTCCTCAAAATACCGCTTCGCCCGCTCCGCCCACCTCGCCGTCATCTCCATGGACTCGCGGGCGTGCTCGTGGTCGGCCGGATACTCGGTGCACTCGTCGAAGGCCATGATGATGTCGGCACCCAGCGCGATCTGCGCGGCGGTGGCAGTTTCCGGGCTCAGGAAATGCAGTGCGCCGTCCAGATGGGAGCGGAATTCCACGCCCTCCTCGCGCAGCTTGCGCAGATCGCTCAGGCTGAAGACCTGGTAGCCGCCGGAATCAGTCAGGATGGCGCGCTCCCAGCTCATGAAGCGGTGCAGCCCGCCCAGCTTGCGGATGATCTCCGTCCCCGGCCTCAGGAACAGATGGTAAGTGTTGGCCAGCAGGATCTCTACCCCAAGTTCTTCGAGCGTCTCCTGCGGCACCCCCTTTACCGTGGCAACGGTGCCGACCGGCATGAAGACCGGCGTCTCGACATCACCGTGCGCGGTGCGGAGGCGTCCCGCGCGCGCGGAGCCGCAGCGAGCCTCGATCTGGGAAAAGCCGGACATCGATCGGTAATTCTATAAGGAAGGCAATCCACCACGGAGGCACAGAGACACAGAGGCAAGTAATTCGTCCGGACCTCCATGCCTCGGTGTCTCTATGGTGGGTGTGATCAGGCTTTTCGGTCCATGGCCTCATTCGCCAGCCGGTCGGCTTCGGCGTTCTTTTCGCGGCGGACGTGCTCGATGCGGAACCACTGCAACTGCCGCGCCAGCCGCTTCGCCTCTTCATACAGCGGACGCAGTTCCGGCGAGCGGACTTTATACACGCCGTTCATCTGCCTCACCATCAGTTCGGAATCGCTCAGCACGCGGAGGGCTGAGTGCTTGTGCTCGAGCGCATAGCTCAGCGCCGCCACCAGTCCCGAATATTCGGCGAAATTATTGGTGCGATGGCCAAGGTAGCGACTGAACTCGGCGATCCGCGCCCCGTGCTGGTCTTCGATCACCACCCCAAACCCGGCCGGCCCGGGATTGCCTCGCGCGCCGCCATCCACACGCGCCACCAGGTGCTCGGGGGCGCTCTTCTCCGCCGGAGATTCGAACATCTCGTGCTGTTTTCTCGGTTGAGAAGAGGGAGCAGGCCTCATGCCAGCAGTCTAATCGCTTGAAACGCGAAACGTGAAACTTGAAACGTGCAGCTATCTTCCTTCCGCCAGCCGCGTGGCCAACCGGTCGGGCAGATTGGCGGCGACGATGTGGTGCTGCGCCTTCTCGATGTCGTAGGGCACGCGATAGAACGTGACCTCGTAGCGGTCACTGTCCAGAACGCAGAACGCCGCCCGCGGGTCGCCGTCCCGCGGCTGCCCTACCGACCCGGGATTGATCATGTACCTGGCGTGGCTGCTCAGGTCGAGCACCCAGGTCTCATGATGGTTCTGTGTGCCCTGGTAGATGGGCCGCAGCGTCTCCCAGCGGTCGCTCTCGAAGGCAAACCCGCCCTGGATGTGGGTGTGGCCGAAAAAGGTGAGCGGATAATTGGTGCGCAGCAGCGATTCCTGCGCGTCGCGCATGACGATCACGTACTCGTCTTCATCGAGCGGCGAGCCGTGCACCAGTTGCACGCCGTCCGCCTCCGTACCCGCCCAGGTCTCCTCCTGGCTGAACCCGTAGCGAAAGGGGAGGAACACCGGCCCCTGGGGCATCAGCTTCAGCCACTGCGCGTTCTCCGGCGTCAGCACCTGCATGGTCCAGAGGGCGGCGATGGCGGCCACGGGGTTGAAGTCCTCCATGCTGATCAGGCCGGTGCAGGCCTTGTCGTGATTGCCGCGCACCAGCAGCCCGCCCAGCTTGCGGGCCGCTTCCGTCACCTCGTTGGGACTGCCGCCGTAGCCGACGATGTCGCCCAGGTTCGCCACCTTGTCGCACGAAGGCGCCACCTCCAGGCAGGCGTTCAGCGCCTCAAGGTTGGCGTGCATGTCGCTCAGGATCAGGATGCGCATGGAAAAGTACTCAGTAGTCAGCAATCAGCCCCGACGGGGAAGAGATCATACCCTTCGCTGGCTTGAGTTGCCAGTAGCCAGTCGCCAGTGTGACGCGGTAGATCGCGGCGACAAGCTCGATGCCTTTCTGCCATGCGATCAAGTCCCGATACGATTGTCCCAAGTGCCACCTGTGAATCAGTTTGTAGTACTGACAACTGGCGACTGGCGACTGGCGACCGGGCACCTCACCCAATGTCCGGGCTCGACCTCGATCAGCGGCGGAAAAACACGGGCGCATTCTCCGACGCGCAAGCCGCAGCGCGGTTCGAAAGCGCAGCCCGCCGGCAGCGCGTCCATTGCCGGTACTGTCCCTTCGATGGTCCTCAGCGGGCGGGTGCGGTCAGTGGCCAGCGTGGGCACGGCATCCAGCAACCCGCGCGTGTACGGATGGATGGCCTCTTGAAAGAGCCGTTCAGCGCTTCCCATTTCTACAATCGACCCGGCATACATAACCGCCACGCGCTGTGCCACTTGCGACACCACCGCCAGGTCGTGCGAGATCAGCAGCATTGCCAGCCCGTATTTCTGCTGTAGTTCCCCGAGCAGCTCGAGGATCTGCGCCTGCACGGTGACGTCGAGCGCCGTGGTGGGCTCGTCGGCAATCAGCAGTTCGGGGCGGTTCACCATGGCCATGGCAATCATCACCCGCTGCCGCATCCCGCCCGAAAGCTGGTGCGGATAGTCGCGCGCTCGGCGCTCGGCGTCCGTGATCTGCACGTCCTTCAGCGCCTCGACCGCCCGCTGCCAGGCCTCCCGCCTAGCAACGCGCTGGCCGTTCTGTGATTGTCCTGCTCCCTGGTGTGCAAGCACCGCTTCCGCCACCTGGTCCCCGACGCGCATCACCGGGTTCAGCGCCGCCATCGGCTCTTGGAAGATCATGCTGATGCGCACCCCGCGCACGCTTTTCATATCCTCCTCATTGGCGCACAACAGGTCACGGCCGGTGAAGAGGATCTCGCCGGATATCCGTGCCTGCGCCGGCAACAGACGCAGGATGGCCAGTGAGGTCACCGATTTGCCCGAGCCCGATTCCCCCACCAGGCCCAGGACTTCCCCCGCACGCACCTCCAGGCTGACGTCACGCACCGCCAGTGCGGGGCCCTGGGCGGTCGTAAACGTAACTGTGAGAGCTTTGATCTGGAGGAGGGGATCTCCCACGGCATTAGTGTACTGGAGCGCTGGTCTGCTATGGCCGCATCACGCGGCGGTTTTGCGACCGGTTTTCTTCTGTGATCACAATGCCTGCTTTCCTCTATAGTCTCCCTCTATCCTGTTTCCCCGAAAGGGCGTGAATAGCGGATTTGGCCACGTTTTCCACAATACAAAATGGCGAAAGATCGGCGTAACCAGCCACATGCGCAGGAGCCGTAAGGTTTTTCACTGCCTCATGTTCCGTGCATATCACTGTGGAAAATTCTAATGGCTTCAATACTGGATAAAATGATGAAGATCTCCCGCTTTTTTCATAATGTACATGCATTCTGATGGGGCAAACGAGATCGCACAGCTTGCCGGTTTTTGAATCGCGCTGCACCTGTTTTGTGCCATACGCCTGTGGACCTTGCGTAATTCACTGAAAAATAAGTGGGATATGGTTCAGTTAAATCGGTTGACTTCATGGCCGTCTGGTGTAAAAACCTGATCGTTCTTTGACGCTTACTTAAGTTTTCCCGGTTGGTAGCGCGTCCGGGGCTCAAGCCAAGTCACCGTCCAGGTTCTCGAGACCCAAGGATGGAGGGCGTGGCGAGGGTCGTAGCAACCTGCTGGTCGAGGAGAACGAGAAGCTGTCGAAGGCAAGATAGAACCCCGGGGCGGTAACCGGTTTTCCCGGTTGGCGGTGAGCCCGGAGCCCGAGCTGAAGGCGTGAGCCTTCTCAAAGATCGCAGGTCGCGACCCGCAAGGTAGTGGCCGTCGCAGGTCGGCGAGGGTCGTTCGCGAGCCGCTGGTCGAGGAGAATTGGGGGCCATTACCTCGGGGTTCTTGTTTAATTCGCCTCCCCTAATTGGCCTCGGTTCCCTCCCCCAACAGCGGCCCGTGGTAAGCCACGGGCCCGTTTTGTGTATACCCCAAGACTTCTTGCCGCCGATGAGCGCGGATCAACGCACTTCGACCAACTTAACACCGCGTCCTCTGCGGTTTTTCATTTTTCCAAGTCCGCGTTTGTCCGCGTGTATCCGCGGCGGAAGAAGTCAGAGCGGAATATTCCCGTGCTTCTTAGGCGGGTTTTTGTCGCGCTTGCTGTCGAGCATCTCCAGCGTATCAATCAGCTTCTTGCGGGTCTCACGCGGGCGGATTACGGCGTCCACATAGCCGCGCTCGGCCACTACGTAGGGATTGGCGAAGCGTTCGCGGAACTGCTCGATCAGCCGCGCGCGTTCCTGGTCTTTATTTTCCGCCTTGGCGAGTTCGCGCTTGTAGACGATATCCACCGCGCCCTCCGGCCCCATGACGGCAACTTCGGCGCTCGGCCAGGCGTAGTTCGCGTCGGCACGGATGTGTTTCGAGGCCATAACGCAATACGCTCCGCCGTAGGCCTTGCGGGTAATCACGGTCAGCTTGGGCACGGTAGCTTCGGCAAACGCGAACAGCAGCTTGGCGCCGTGGCGGATGATGCCGCCGTACTCCTGCTGTGTCCCGGGCAGGAAGCCGGGTACGTCCTCGAAGGTGATCAGCGGGATATTAAAGCAGTCGCAGAAGCGCACGAAGCGCGCGCCCTTGACCGAGGAATCGATGTCCAGCACGCCCGCCAGCATGGCCGGCTGGTTGGCCACCACGCCTACGCTGCGCCCGTTCAGCCGGGCAAATCCCACCACGATGTTCTTGGCGTAGTGCTCGTGCACCTCGAAGAAGTAGCCATCGTCCACCACCATGCGGATGACGTCCTTGATGTCGTAGGGCTTGTTGGACTCCGAGGGCACAATGGTGTCCAGCGCGCTGTCGGCGCGGTCGATGGGGTCGGTGCAGGGACGACGCGGCGGATCGTCGAGATTGTTGGAAGGGATGAAGCTGATCAATTCGCGGATCATGGACAGGCACTCGGCATCATCGTGCGCCAGAAAATGCGCGACCCCCGAGGTCTCGTTGTGGGTCATAGCGCCGCCGAGCTGGTCCTTGGTGACCTCCTCGTGCGTGACCGCCTTGATCACGTCCGGCCCGGTGATGAACATGTAGGAGGTCTTGTCCACCATCAGGATGAAGTCGGTGATCGCCGGCGAGTACACAGCGCCGCCCGCGCACGGACCCATGATGGCGGAAATCTGCGGCACCACGCCTGAGGCTAGTGTGTTGCGCAGAAAGATGTCGGCGTAGCCGGCCAGCGACGCTACCCCTTCCTGGATGCGCGCTCCGCCCGAATCGTTCAGCCCGATGACCGGCGCTCCTACGCGCATGGCGATATCCATGATCTTGACGATTTTCGAGGCGTTGGCTTCGGAGAGGGAGCCGCCGAACACGGTGAAATCCTGCGCGAAGACGAACACCAGCCGGCCCTCGATGCGTCCGTAGCCGGTGACGAAGCCGTCGCCGTAAACTTTCTGCTGCTCCATGCCGAAATCGACGCAGCGGTGGGTGAGCAGCTTGTCGGTCTCTTCGAAGGTACCTTCGTCGAGCAGGAAGGCGATGCGCTCCCGCGCCGACATTTTGCCTTCCTTATGCTGGCGCTCGTGACGCTCTTTGCCACCGCCGGCTTCCGCCAGCCCGTCGCGTTTCTTCAGTTCTTCCAGTTTCTCTTCCAGAGTCATGCGGGGGATTATACGGAACGCGGGAAGCAGCTACTAGCTGTTGGCCGTTAGCTCGCTCTTGGCCCTGCTCTTGGCTGGCAACTGGCTACTGGCCGCTGGCTGTATCCGACCAGCGGTACTTCTTGCCGTCCCAGTAGACAGCCGATGTCAATCCTGGTTCGTCCTCGATCAGGCTAATGGCCGGGACTTGCCGCTTGCGGAGCGTCACCCGGGTGATCGAGAGGCTGTCAAACGGCAGGTTGATCATGACGAACTTGGCCTTGGGTGTGGCCGCGCGCCAGGCTTCTTTGCCAGCGCCCATGATCACAAGAACAACGTTTTGGCGGTAGGGATCGGCGCTGTTAAATTGCGCAGTGATCCTGGGGTTGCCGTATCCGTAATTCGTGTAGTAGGGATCGATTACCTTGTAGTTGTGGCTGCCCTCATCGGCCAGCGGCGTCTTGCAGCGAGCCACGATGATGGCGTCCTCCACGCCATCGCCGTCAAGGTCAGCGGTCAGGAACGTCACCCACGGCAAACCGTCTTCCCTGGGGTGCAGATAGTTCACTTTGACGGCGGAACGCACGGCAGCGACCTCAAAGCAGGCGCCGAACTGTTTTTGCACGACTTCGGCGAGATCCGCGGGCGGTTGCGGATGATCCTCCGCCTGGCCCTTTGGAGCCTTCCATAAGATCCATCCCCAGGTCACGAAGAAAAGAACGATGAAGAGCCAGGCAATCCGAATCAACCGCATGCCTCTACTCTAACCCCGTTCGGCTGGATTGCGATGGTTACGAACTGGGCACGCCGGTGCGAATCTGGCCAGTGGTACTTCCGGCATCAGGTCATTCCCTGAAAAGGATTGAGCCATTGAGTCATTGAGTCATCGAGAAAAACCCCGGCATCCCGCAACGGCTTTGGCCGCGAGGATCTTGGTTCCTAATGGCCCAATGACTCAATGGCACAATGGCTCAATTAGAGGGTGGTCGCCTTCTCCGCGATCAGCTTGCAGACTCTCCCCACAAACTCCACCGCCGGCATGTCGTCAGTCTTTTCTTTGCCGCGGGTGCGGACGTTGACCGTGTCGGCCTGAGCTTCCTTGTCTCCCACAACCACCATGTAGGGTACCTTCTGCAGGGCATGCTCGCGGATCTTGGCGTTCATCTTCTCGTTGCGGCCATCCACGTGAACCCGCGCTCCCGCCTCGCGCAACTGCGCGCCGACCTTCTCGGCATATTCGATGTGCTTCTCGCTGATCGGCACCACCACCACCTGCACCGGCGCGAGCCACAGCGGAAATGCGCCCGCGTAGTGCTCGATGAGCACGCCGAAGAAGCGCTCCACCGATCCCCACAGCGCGCGATGGACCATCAGCGGCTGGTGGCGCTGCCCGTCTTCGCCGACATACTCGAGGTCGAAGCGCTGCGGCAGGTTGAAGTCGAACTGGATGGTGGAGAGCTGCCATAGGCGGCCGATCGCGTCCACCAGCTTCACGTCGATCTTGGGGCCATAAAACGCCGCTTCGCCGGGGATGATCCTGTAGGGCACGCTGCGCCGCTTGAGAGCGTTCTCGAGCGAGCGGTTGGCCAGAACCCACTGTTCGTCGCTCCCCAGGAAATTCTTGCGGTCTCCGGGGTCCCAGGTGGAAAGCTCCACCTGATATTCGCTGAAGCCGAAGGTGTTCAGCACGGCCAGGGCAAAATCCATGCAGCCCACGATTTCGTCCTCGATCTGCTGGGGCGTGCAGAAGATGTGGGCATCGTCCTGGGTGAAGCCGCGCACCCGCATCAGGCCATGCATCACGCCCGAGCGCTCATAGCGATAGACCGTCCCCAGTTCGCCCAGGCGGACCGGCAGGTCGCGGTAGGATCGGAGCTGGTCCTTATATATGAGGATGTGAAACGGGCAGTTCATGGGCTTGATGCGGTAATCCGCATCGTCGAGCTTCATGGGGGTGAACATGTTCTCGGCGTAGTAGCCTTCGTGCCCGGAGGTCTTCCAAAGGTCCACCCGCGCCACGTGCGGCGTATAGACCAGCGAGTAACCGCGCTTCAGATACTCGTCGCGCAGCCAGTCTTCCATGGTCTTGCGCATGATGCCGCCCTTGGGATGCCAGAAGATCAAGCCGGGGCCGGCCAGTTCCTGGATGGAGAACAGGTCGAGCTGCTTGCCAAGCACGCGGTGGTCACGGCGCTTGGCTTCCTCCAGCTTGTGCAGATAGTCGTCCAGCTCTTTTTTCGAGTAGAACGACGTGCCGTAGATGCGCTGGAGCTGGGGGTTCTTCTCGTCGCCGAGCCAGTAGGCGCCGGCGATGCTCAGCAGCTTGAAGGCTTTGATTTTGCCGGTCGAGGGAATGTGCGGACCGCGGCAGAAGTCCACGAACTTGCCGGTGCGGTACAGCGAAATCTTCTCATCGGGCGCGGTGAACTGCTCGATGAAGTGGCACTTCATGAAATCGCCTTCCGCCTGGAAGCGCTCCAGCCCCTCCTGACGGGGCAGGAAATCCTGCGCGTAGGGAATGTCCTTCTCCACAAGCTCCTGCATCTTCTTCTCGATTTTCTCCAGGTCCTCGGGGGTGAACGGCGTGGGCCGGTAGAAATCGTAGAAGAATCCAGTGTCAGTCGGCGGGCCATGCCCCAGCTTGGTCTCCGGGAAAAGTTCGAGGACGGCGGCAGCCATCAAGTGCGCCGAGGAGTGCCGGAAGACCTCGAGCGCTTCGGGATCGCGGTTGGTAAGGACACGCAACTCGGTGTCTTTTTCCAGCGGGCGCGCCAGGTCAATGAGCGTACCGTTCGACTTGGCGACCAGAGCCGCTTCGGCAAGCCGCGGCGAGATCTGGCGCGCGACATCCAGCGCCGTGGTCCCCTTGGGAACTCCTTTCACGCTCCCGTCCGGCAGCTTCACCTGGATGGTCTGAGTGCTTTGTGCAGTCTCCCGCATGACGCTCGAGTTTAGCAGAATCGAGAATGTGCAGATCGAGCACACCGCTTGCCGGGATGACCCCCGGGAGGCGCAAAGAAGTTACCGTGTCGCACACCGGCATGCCGCGAGTGGGCTGTGGGTAGGTGAGGTGCGCAAAAAGCTAAAGCCGATACAGGGGCGCAAGCATCCAACTAACAGCCATGCAGGCGCAAATCAAGCTCGGAAGGGTGTTCGGTATCCGTATCGGCCTGCACTACAGTTGGATCATCATCGCCATCCTGATAGCGTTTTCCCTCTCCGACCTCTTTCACCGCACCAATCGGGAGTGGCCGCTCAGCCTGGTTTGGGGCACCGCAATACTCACCGCCCTCCTCTTCTTCGTTTGCATTGTGCTGCACGAGCTGGGCCACTCGGTGGTGGCGCAGAGCCGTGGCATCCGCGTGCCGTCGATCGTGCTGTTCGCCCTGGGCGGTGTCTCCCAGATGGAGCGCGAGAGTCCCGACGCCAAGACCGAATTCTGGATGGCGCTGGCCGGCCCTCTGGTGAGCTTCGTTATCGGGTTTGTCTGTCTGGGAGTGGCGCACAGCCTGGGCTGGGTGGGAATCATGGCTCCCGCGCCATCTCCTTTGGTGGCCCTGCTGGGATGGCTCGGCTACATCAATTTTATCCTCGGTGCGTTCAACCTCATTCCCGCTTATCCACTCGACGGCGGGCGTGTCTTTCGGGCCGCCGCCTGGTGGGTGACCCACAGCATTGAGCGCGCCACCCGCATTGCCGCAACTGTCGGCCAGGTGTTCGCGTTCCTGTTCATCCTGGCCGGGTTGTGGCAATTCTTCCACGGGCAGGGCATCGGAGGCCTCTGGATCGCATTCATCGGCTGGTTCCTGCTCGACGCCGCCCGATCCAGCCGGGTGCAGGTGGAACTCATGCACGCCCTGGCCGGTGTCAAGGTGCAGGACGTGATGGAGCGCAACTGTACGGTTGTCGGCGCTACGACCAACCTGCAAACGCTGGTGGATGAACACCTGCTGCGCACGGGTCAGCGCTGCTTCATCGTGCAGAAGGATGGCCTTCTGACCGGCCTGATCACGCCGGCAGACATCAGCCGCGTCGAGCGACGGATGTGGCCGTTGACCACGGTCGAGCAAGCCATGCGCCCACATGCACAGCTACACGTCGTATCGCCGGAAACGCCGGTCATCGAGGCGCTGGAAACCATGGCCCGCGAAAACATCAACCAGTTGCCGGTAGCCTCCAACGGCCATCTGGAGGGCATCCTCTCCCGGGCGCATGTACTGGAGATCCTGCGTACGCGGGCTGAGCTTAAGGTGTGAGTTGCCGCTCTTGGTTTTTAGCTCTTAAGCTTTTAGCCAAACGCTAAGAGCCAACAGCTAAGAGCGTTCTGAAGTACCAATGTACGCCTTGCGGAAATACCCGAACGCCAGCCGGTACACCCACACCATGAATACAACTGCCGCAATCCCGGCCAGCACGAACGTCGCCCGGTGGATCTGTCCGGTGATCAGGCGGCTCAGGAACGCCAGCACGAACCACAGTGGGACGAACAGCATCGCGCCCAGCGGCACGGCGAACAGCACGCCGATTGCCGCCGCCTTTATCGTCGCCCCTCTCTTATCCATCTGACTCGACTCTCAATGACCCGATGGCCCGATCTCCGGATCACCCGATGTTCTCAGCCGCCACAGCGCCACCACGAACGTCACCACCAGCACGACCGCGCTGGCCGGCAATCCCACGTGCCGTAGGAACAGGTTGGGTTCGAAGCCAGCCCGCGGGTCAACTCGGCCCAGCCGTGCTTGCGCATAAAAGACGAGGCTGCCCACCAGCAGCGATAGCGGCGCCGTCAGCGCCGCCGTCACTATCGCCAGCAGGCCGCTGCGCGCGACCGCAGTCGCCCATCCTGTCTTAGGCACACCCTAAGCTACAATACTTCTCGTGTCGCAGGCAGCGCAGGCTATAACCAGGCCCGCTTCCGAGGTGATCCGCGAGGCGCAGGTGTCACAGGCGCCCAACGGCATCTGCTTCGCCAGCACGGGCCAGATCTCCATCGCGCTCAATGACCTGGAGCGCATGGTAGCGGCCGTGCCCCGCCCCATTGCCGCCGCGCTCGAGCGCAAGGCTTATTATTTCGTGCCGCTCACCCTCAGCCAGGGGGACGAGACCCTCATCGCCGACCGCTACGACGTGGCGCTCAGCGACCAGGCGGTCTGCCATCGCAACTTCGGTGTCGGCGACTCGCAGTACGTTTTCATCTCCACTCGCCTCACCGAAGACAAGTTCTCCGTCTCCTTCGAGTTCTACATCAACGTGGGGCATGCGTTCGTGGAGTGCGCCGGCGTCGCACAATCCTTCGCCGACCTGGTATGGCGCCAGGCGCAGGAGAAGGCCCGCGGCGAAACCTCGTTCGACGCCCACGAGCTGCGCAAGCTCGCCACCGGCAATGGCCGCGAGGCCGAGAAAGCGCGCAACGATTACTTCTCCGCCGCCTTCGCCGATGCCATCGCCATCTACCTCCTCACGCTCTCGCTCGATGTAGACTACTTCGAGCTGCGCGAGCGCGAGTATCCGCTGCTCGCCCCTGCGGCGCTGGCCGAACGCCTGCGTGCCGTGGCCGAACTCTTCCCGCCGAATCCGGGATTCGAGTTCGCCATCTACTACCG
>DATKLD010000048.1:0-4646 GCA_035542595.1 Terriglobales bacterium | reverse complement strand
TGCCGGGCCCACCGAAAACCAGCAGATCGTCGCCCCGCTTCACGTTGCGCAGGAGCTTGCCGGACGTCCGGGCGCGGTTCGGCGGGTGACGGTTAGCGCTCTGACCAAGCCGGAAGACGCCCTGGCGCACCGCGCCGCGCTGGCCGCTGATCCGCAGAAAGCGCTTTCGCCTGAGCTTTATGATCGCTGGTACTGCTCGCCGTATGTCAGCTCCATCGCCTACCAGTTGACGGAGGCTATCCCGCACTCGCGCGCCGAGCAGATTCGCCAGGTGGCGCAGAACGAGGGCGTGGTGCTGTCACGGATCAAAGGCTTGATGCTTCTGGTCACGCTGGCGGCGCTGCTGGCCTCCGCGCTGGCCGTCTCGGCTGCGATGGCGACGGCAATTTTCGAGCGCCGGCAGGAAGTGGGATTGATGAAAGCACTCGGCGCCGGCAATCTCTCAGTCGCTGCGCTGTTCTTTACCGAAGCCGGACTACTGGCGCTGATCGGTGGCAGCGTCGGATTTGTGATCGGCATCGCCCTGGCCGAACAGATCGGCAAATGGATCTTCAATGCGCGCCTCGCGTTCGAGCCGGTGCTCTTCCCTGTGGTGCTGGCAGTCGCGGTGCTAGTGACCTTCGCCGGCAGCGCCGCCTCCATCCGCCGCGCCATGCATTTCAGCCCGGCCATCGTGCTGCGGGGTGATGCATGACGACGGCGACCAATCGTCGGCAGATGTTTCTCCGCATATTGTCGCGGCCTTTGCTGGTTCGCCGCGGACGCGCGCTCACCGCGCTGGTGGCCGTGGTAGTGGCAGCTTCGGTGGCGACTGCCACGCTGAATCTTTACACCGACGTTCAGGCCAAGCTGCACCGCGAGTTCCGTAGCTACGGCGCCAATATTGTTGTCACCGCGAAGAACGGCAGTTCCCTTCCCTCTGACTCGCTCGCGCGCGTGGATGCCGCGCTGGGCCCGCATGGCATTGCCGCGCCGTTCGCCTTCGCCGTGGCACGCACCGCTGCGGGAGCACCCGTGGTGGTCGCGGGGGCCGATTTCGACCGCGTCCGCAAGCTCGATGCATGGTGGTCGGTGACGGCGTGGCCTGCAGCCTCGGGCGGCGCATTGATGGGCAAGCGCGCCTACCAGTCGCTCACGCCCAAGGGCGGGCCGCTCGATCTCACGTTTCAGGGACGCACGCTGCACGTGACGCCCGCCGGCGTTCTCACCACCGGTGCCCAGGAAGACAGCCGCATTTACCTGAGCTTGGCTGATTTCACCCGCTGGAGTGGCCTTGCGCCCTCGACCATCGAAGTGGCCGTTGCTGGCTCGCCGGCGGAGATTCGCGCAATGATCGGCACGCTTGCCGCCGCGCTACCGGAGGCTGACGTTCAACCTGTTCGTCAGATGGTGGAAGCCGAAGCCCGCGTGCTCGACAAGACGCGTGCTACGCTGCTGGCCTCGACGACGGTAATTATTCTCACTGCTGCGCTCTGCATGCTGGCGACGCTGACTGCCTCGGTCTTCGACCGCCGCAAGGATTTCGCCGTGATGCGCGCGCTGGGAGCCTCGCAACGCATGGTGAGCGCGCTGTTCGCCGCCGAAGCTGCAGGGATCGGCCTGGCGGGCGCGGTGCTGGGATTCGCGCTGGGCTTGGGAATCGCGGCCTGGATCGGTCGCGCCAACTTCCACGCCGCGGTGTCGCCGCGCTTCGGGATCTTTCCTGAAGTGGTCATCGGGAGCGTGCTCTTGGCGCTGCTGGCCGCCCTGATGCCAATTTCGATGCTGCGCAAAGTGCAGCCGGCCGTTATCCTGAGGGGAGAGTAATGTCCATCCGGCTCGAACATGTCAGCAGGTCGTACCCTGCCAGGGCGGAGGCAAACGGCGCCGTCGTCCGCGCTCTTGACGACGTCTCGCTCCACGTCGAGCCCGGCGAGTGGCTGGCGGTGATGGGTCCCTCCGGCTCCGGCAAATCAACGCTGGTGAACCTTGTGGGCTGCCTCGATCGCGCAACTTCGGGCAAGATCTATCTCGAAGGCCAGGACGTCGCGACCCTCTCCGACGCCGAGCTGAATCGCTTCCGCGCCGAGAAGATCGGCTTCGTCTTCCAGCAGTTCCACCTGATTCCCTACCTGACGGCGCTCGAGAACGTGATGCTGGCGCAATACTTCCACAGCATGACCGACCAGTCGGAAGCGCTCGAAGCCCTGGAGCGCGTCGGCCTCGCCGGCCGCGCGCAGCATCTTCCGGCGCAGCTCTCCGGAGGCGAACAGCAGCGGGTGTGCATCGCGCGCGCGCTTATCAACGATCCCAAGATCATCCTCGCCGACGAGCCCACCGGCAACCTTGATGCGCAGAATGAGGAGATCGTGCTTCGCCTCCTGCGCGAGTTCCACCAGCAGGGCCGCACCATCGTGATGGTGACGCACGATCCCGTGGTAGCCCGCCTCGCCGATCGCCGCGTGGACCTGCACCACGGCCGCATCGCCAATCAGGAGATTTTCTCCCTCGCCAACGAAATGCAGTTCGATGAAATCCTGGAAGAGATCTGGATTTTGCACGAGAACGGCGAACTGGCAGAGGTCGGCCGCATGGAAGTGGACGGCGCGCTGCCGGTGGCCATCGCTGTAGAGAAAATGACTGAGCTGGGCCTGATCGCGTTGAGTCCGCACCCGCCGGAAGTTCACGCGCACAAGAACGTCGTCAACCGCTGCCACGACGCCATGCGTCCGACCACGCAGAATCCCGGCGACGGGAACCTTCTGGTCGAGTTTACCGAACGCGGACGCCGCAAGGCCGAGGACATCATCCGCCGTCACCGCCTGGCCGAGCGCCTCTTCACCGAGACGCTCAACATGGACAACGAAACCGAGATCGAACAGCAGGCGTGCAAGTTCGAGCACATCCTCTCGCCCGAGGCCACCGAGCGCATCTGCTCGTTCCTTGGCCATCCCCGCACCTGCCCCCACGGCGCGCCCATCCCGCAAGGCGCGTGCTGCACCAAGGCTGAGAAGAAAGAGCCGGTTGTAGCCAAGCAGTCTGCGGATTGACGCGGCGCGTAGGAATTACATCCGCCCCGCTCCAGCGATACCCGCTAACTATCTGTCGGCGCGCAGAATCGCAGTTGGCATCGTTCGTGCTGACCGACAGGATCGGCGTGGGGAATATTCATGCGGAAACCAACGATCCTATGCGTGGACAATGAGCCGAGCGGGCTCACAGGGCGTGAGTCTCTGCTGCGGCAACATGGCTATGACGTGGTGGCGACCACGAGCGCGCGGGAGAGCCTCGACCTGCTGGAAGAGGTGGACGTCGACGCCGTGATCCTGGAGTACCGCATGCCCGAAATGATGGGCGACGCAGTGGCCGAACGCATGAAACAGCTCCGGCCCGAAGTGCCCATCATGATGCTGTCGGCGCAGGATTGTCTCCCGCCAGCGACTCTGCATGCCGCTGCCAGCTTCCTTTCCAAGAGCGCGCCTCCAGACCAGTTCGTCGATGCCGTGCACGACATGGTTTCCGCGGGATCACCCTTCTTCCGGCGCTGGCTGCAGAATTGGAAGCGGCGTTTGTCGGCTTGAAAATAAGCTCTTTCTCTCAAAAATTCGGTAGAGACGCAGCATGCTGCGTCTCTACACAGGGAGACCGGGTTATCGCTGCTCGCGGTTGCGCAGTTGCGGTGTGCTGGGTGCGGTGGTGGCAGCCGCCGAGGTTTCGGAATTATCGGTCAGACCGCTCAACGCCGGCAGGTCACCCGCCTTGTACTTGGCCGTGCTGACGTAGCCGTGGATGTGGTCTTTGCCCACCTGGTTGATCACCAGCTCAACCGGCTGCCTGCTCTCCGCCGTGTACAGCATGACCGGCTCGAACATGTTCACGTGCTTCTTGGTGAGCTGGGCGTCATCCACCACCAGCTCCAGATCGGCATAGTCATGTTTGGTGTTGGCCTTGCGCAGGCTGATGCTGATGGGCCCCTCGCGCGAGAACTGTTTCGACTTGTTGAGATCGAACTCGTAGTAGTTGCGTTCACCCTTCTTGGCGAACGCAACCAACTGCTCGTGCGTGCGAGCGATGGATCCTGACAGCTCCGTCTTGGCGCTGGACAAGTCAGCTTGCGTGGAGTCGATGGCCCTCTGGTGCGCGGCCAGTTCATCCTGCATCTGCTTCCAGCGCGGATCGTCGCGGCGGACAGCACGGACCGTCCCCCGATGCTGGACGGCGGTCGGCTTGGACGCCCGCGCCGCCTCCGCCGCCTGTTGCGCCTGGCTCAACTGGTTGAGCTTGGAAGTGACATCCTGCAACTGGCTGCGGGTCTGGTCGAGAGCGGCGTTCATGGCCGCGTTCTGAGCCGACATCTGCTGGACCGCGCCGCGCTCGTGCACCACGAAGGCGATGCTGCCGATCGCCAGGCACGCCAGTACGACCACCACCACGCCCCACACTCCGAGCCGGGAATGTGATTCCGAATACGATACCGCCTGGGAGACCTTTTCTTGTTCCATGGAAATACCTCTCGTTCCTTAGATGCGGCTTGCAACTGTTCTGCCAGCACGGTGAGTTCGCTAAGTAGTTGAAAAATGATTTTGAAGCTGCGGAAAACGTGGAGGTTAATCACAGGCCATCGTGGAATCTCTGACACACCGTGGAAAGATTTGCACGGCGGGAAA
>DATKLD010000047.1:0-6180 GCA_035542595.1 Terriglobales bacterium | reverse complement strand
GTCGTGCTTACGACGCCGTGGCGCGAGTTCGCCGCGATCCCCGCGGAGCGATGGGCGCGCGCCGGCACGCCGCGAACCGTGGTGGATTGCTGGCGCCTGCTGAAGCATTTGGAGCGACAGCCGGGCGTGCGTTATCTTGGGTTGGGAGCCTGCACCAGCCCGGCGTGATTCCTCCCTCTGCGAGCATGACAGCAAACCACCCTCCCGGCGCGTCGCTTACCCTGTTCGCCCTGCCGAAGGCGTTCCGCGGGCACATCGAGACCATCCAGCGCAACGCCATCCGCAGTTGGACACAGCTTGATCCCGCGCCCGAGATCCTGCTGTTCGGCGACGATGCGGGCACAACCGAGATCGCTGAGGAGTTCGGCCTGAGGCACATTCCCGGCATCGGGCGCAACGAATTCGGCACGCCGCTGGTCAGCGATCTGTTTCATCAGGCACAGTCGGCGGCGACGCACGAGACGCTCTGTTACGTGAATTCCGACATCATTCTGCTGGCCGACTTTCTGCCGGCGGTGGAGCGTATTCTCCGTTTCCGCGAAAGATTCCTGATGGTTGGGCGCAGGCTGGACCTCGATCTTGCCGAGCCGCTGACTTTCGACGCCCGCGGCTGGGAGGTATCCCTGCGCCGGCGCGCCGTTGCGCAGGGCAAAATGAACATCGCCCGCTCGATCGACTACTTCGTCTTCCCGCGCAAACTCTACCCGCCCTTGCCGGAGATGGCCCTGGGGCGCTTCTGGTGGGACAACTGGCTTATCTGGAAGGCCCACAACCTTGGCGCCGCGGTGGTGGACGCGACCGAGGTGGTCCTCGCCGTCCATCAGAACCACAGTTACGCGCATTACGCCGGCGGCCGCGACGCGATGCTCGAGGGCGAGGAAGCCCGGCGCAACTGCCGCCTGGGCTGCGAAACCGATCCCGCGGACTTCGACAACGGCCTCTACTGGCGCTACTTCTACACGATTGACGACGCGAGCCACGTGCTCACGCGCGACGGCATCAAGCCCACCCGCCGCCACACCTGGAAGATGGTGAAACGCACGCTGGGGAATCCGCGCAGCCTCCCGCGGCTGGTTCGGCAGGCCCTGGTCGGGTCACGCTAATCTCCAGGGTGGGACGCGCGATCCGGGAAGGTGCAGGAACCTGGCGCTTAACCCCACAAGCAGCTACGACTTCTCGGCGGGAGGCACAGTCTTTTCTTCTTCGCTGGTTTGCGGGCCATCCTCGGTTGGAGGCGGGACTCCGCCGTTCTGGTACGTGCTGAAGAAGCGCTTGACGGCGCTCTTGACGGCGTCTTTGGTGCGTTCGGGCGCGGCGCCCCGGCGCTTCCAGAACAGGGCGAGACGATCCGCCAGCCCCAGACTGGCGAAGTAGAAGACGCCGTCCACCTGCTCGATGGCTACCCGCCTTCCGATCTTAAGGGCGCGGGTTTCCTTGCCGTGGCAGAAAATGCGCGCGCCACCGGGCAGTTCCACCACTGCTATGTGCAGGGGCGGCTTGAATCCCTCGGGAGCGACCATTAGCGTGGTGTAGGAAAGCACGGAACCGTAACCGGAGATCTCCATTGGAGTCATCTCCACCGGGTGACGGGGACAGATGCGCACCGGCGGCGCGACCACCCAGCCGCAATCGGGACAGCGCGAGGCTGCAATGGTTTCCGTCACGCCACCTGCTCGACCAGCGTCACCCAGTTGTTGGTTGCCATGCCGCCGATTGAGTGAGCCAGGCCCACTCGTGCGTTGACCTGGCGTCCCACGGCGCGGCCGGTGAGCTGCCACGCCAGTTCGACCACCTGGGCAAGGCCGGTGGCAGCCAGCGCGTGGCCGCGTGCCTTCAATCCGCCCGAAGGATTCACCGGCAGGCGACCTTCCAGCGTCAGTTCGCCGTTTTGAATGGCTTTGGCTGCCTTGCCCGGTGGCAACAATCCTGTGTCTTCTAATGCCAGGATTTCGAACGGTGCGAAAGCATCGTGAATCTCGGCCACCTGTACGCGCTCGGGTCCGAAGCCAGCCATCTTGTAAGCCGCTTTGGCAGCGTCCTGCGTGGCGCGGAAACCGGTCAGCGAGCTGCGATAGCGCACCGCCAGATAGTCGCCGCCCTGGCCCATGCCCGCCAGCTTGAGTCCGGTGGGGTGGGAAGTGAGCAGGATCGCCGCCGCTCCGTCAGAAATGGGACAGCAGTGCTGCAACCGCAGCGGGTCGGCGATCATCCGGCTGCTCATCACCTCCTCGAGCGTTACAGGTCGCTGAAAATGCGCGTAAGGATTGCGCGCGCCATTGGCGTGGTTCTTGACCGCAACATGCGCCATGTCAGTTTCAGCGATGAGACCCTTGGCCAACGCTGCCCGAGCAACAATGGCGGCCAACGCCGGCATTGTGGCGCCGTAGGAGCGCTCGTGGGGATCGATCACGCGGCTGATGATCTCGGAAACGCGGGGCGTGGAGACGTGCGTCATCTTCTCGCCGCCCAGGACCAGCACGTGGTTGTGGAACCCGGAGGCGATCAGCGCGAATCCAGCGTACAGCGCCGCCGCTCCGGAAGAGGTCGCGGTCTCCACGCGAATGGCCGGGACATGCGACAGACCGACGTAGGTGCCGACGTGCGAGGCGAAATTGCCTTCGCCGACGAACTCCTCGGGAGCCATGGCCGTCACCACCAGGGCGCTGGGCTGGCACTCGGCCCCGCGCAGCGCTTCCAGCGCGGCTTCGGCCATCAAATCTACCAGGGTTTCGGAGCGCCGCCCGAAGCGGGTCATGGCCGCAGCCGCGATCCAGACGTCTCGCATTCCCCTTCCCCTTCAAGCCGCCGCGACGGATGCAGCAGGCCCTCGCGCCCATGCCACCTGATCTATAGATGTCCTGAAGTGCCAGCGCGACGTTTAATGGTGGATGAATTCCCCCGGCAGGGCAATGTGCCTGAAGTTCATCGGTAAAGCGTCATGCGATCGCCAGCTCAGAAATCATCGGCCAGGATGCCGGAGGCGCGGCGACACAATTCGCGTGCATACTCGGTCCAGACGCCCTGTCCCCAGTAGCGATAACAACTGGTTTGGGTCAGGAGGAGATAGAAGAGGGCGTTTCGATAGCGGTGTTCGCCGGTCGGAACCTTCCCCAGCGCTCGCTCCGCAAACTGGGCGCTCACCGCGTCCATGGGGCCGAGCACATTTTCGTAGCCCCTGACCCATGAGAGGTTGTTCGTCCAGCTGCCACCCTCCATGTTGAAGCGGTGGTCCTGGGCCCGCAGCTCCGCGATGACGCTCTCCATGCGCTCGCGTCCCTGGCCGGGCTGAAAACGCTCCCAGATGCGCTTCTGATGCAGCGGCTGAATGGCAGGCAGGTCGGCGTCCTGGATGCCGATCGAGGCCAGGTATTCGAGATACTCGGTGACGTTCACCGGCGGCGTCTCCGAGCCGGAGGCCTCGCGCATGACCTCCATGTACTTGGGCGGAAACTCGTTCATCATCACGCCGCCATTCTCCCCGTCGCCGATCTGCGTCACCAGCGGCGGAACTTGACGGCCGGCCAGCGGCACTCGTCCCAGGCCTTTGGCTTCGTAGTACGGCTGCATTTGCCCCACCAGCTTGGTGTCGCTGCCCTGGGTCTTGATGATGGCAATGATGCTGGCGCTTGCGCCCTCAGAATTCTTCGCGATCAGGCGGTGAGGCAAGTGGCGATGGTGCAGCCCGCCGCCATCTTCCACGCGCTCCGCCGAATGTTCCTGCACCAGGACCCAGCGAAAACCGCAGTCTTTAAGCGTGCGGACAAATTCATAGGCTACGTCCGGGTGGTTGGGCAGGGCCATCTCCGGCGGAGAAAATCCCTTCACCCGCGACAGCGCGTCGAATCCAAAGAGCGCCGCAAAATACTGCTGCCAGGCTCTGACGTGCAGCCGAAAATCCTGCACCGGGGTGCTGGGAGCGACCGCGTGTCCCCAGGCGGTGCCCAGCCACTCTACCGAGCGGCGGGAAGTGGGATCGCACGTGATGCGTCGCAGATGCGCCAGCACGTCGCCCGCTCCCATCTGGAGCAGGCCGTACAGCAGGCAGCCGGAATAGTCGAGCATCACCCGTGGCTGTTTGCCCTCTTGGACGAGTTGAGGGATGAACTCGCCCATGCGCTGGTAGCACCAGCGAAATACCGGGGCGTTGTGGTTATCCCCGATTTGCGGATTGTCCATCATGTATTGCAGGTTGCTGATCACTGGCGCGGTACGGAGATCGCCGGTGCCGGCAAGGATCAGCGGCTGATGCATGTGCAGGGCGATACCAAAAGCGCTCTTGATTCGCCCGAAGTCGAGGCCGCTGTCCTGCAGGTAGACGGGGCCTTTGTCGGCGGTGGCGGCGGCCACTTGCTCCTCCGCCCCACAGATATTGGGCAGGCCATCGATGGAGTCAGGGAGTGTGCTCATGCGCGGTTTTCTTCGTCGCCTGCGGTCACGCCGATCACTGGTTGTACACGTTAACCACCCGGTCGGCAATAGCATCCCAGGTGAAAGCGGTTTCCACGGCGACGCGGCCGTTGCGCCCCATCCAGCGCGCCCACTCCCAGTTGTTAAACACGGTGCCGATCCCCCAGCCGACCGAATCATAGTTGGGATAGATCTTCAATCCGTTCACCTCGTGCCAGACGTACTCGTTAGGGCCGCCATTCATAGTGACGATCACCGGCTTGCCCGCGCTCCACGCTTCGAGCACTACAATACCGAAAGGTTCGTTGCGGCTGGGGACGCAGACCACGTCGCAGGCCTTGTAGAGATCGGTCAGCTCTCCGTTGTGGCGGTAACCGAGAAAACGGCAGGCACCGTGAACACCGAGGTCCCACGCACGCTGCTCGACCGACGCCCGCATTTCGCCGTCGCCAACAAAGACGAACTTCGCCCGGTGCTGGTGCCGCAGCAGGTGCGGGATGGCTTCGACCAGAAGGTCAGGGCCTTTCTGATAGACGGCGCGCCCTGAGAACAGCACGGTCGGATCTGTCGGTCCGATGCTGTAGCGCGCTTTGACGGCGGCAGGCTCGAGCCATCCGTCATAATTGTGGACGTTCACCCCGTTGTAGATGATGGCGACCTTCCAGTCCGGGACCTCGTACATCCACATGATTTCTTTTTTCAGGGAGTAGGAGACGGTGATCACGCGGTCGCACCAGTACGTGGCCGCGCGCTCCTGGTAGCGGACGCGCTCCGAACGGCCGCCATGAAACTGGTTGCCGCTTCGCCCGTATTCGGTGGAGTGCAGCGTCAGGACGGTCTTTCGGCCGCGGCCCTGTTTGACCCAGATCAAGGCATTGCCGCTTAGCCAATCGTGGGCATGAATCACGTCAAAGGGCCCGTGGGCATCTTCGGCGGCACACACGTGATGGGCGAAGGAGCGGCACATGTCGTTGACTTCCTCGACGAAGTCAGGGTCCAGCCGGAAGGGACACCGGTGGTAATGCACGCCATGGATGCGTTCGTAGTGCGGTTGCCAGGCTCCCATGCGCGTGAAAACATGAACTTCGTGCCCTTTGCGCTCGAGCGCAGCCGCCAGTTCGGTGACATGGGCGGCAACGCCGCCAACAGGAATGGAGTGAAGGGATTCCCATGCTAGGAGAGCGATTCTCATAAACCACTCGGAAGGCAAACAGATTTCCTGGAATTTTACCAAAGGGCAGTATCGAGCAGATTAATGGTATGTGACTGCACTCTGTGGAAATTCACAGGCAACTACAAGACCGGCGATCGGGGAATTTCCTTTTTTGGGAATCGGAGTTTTTCCCAAACAGACGGGGCGCCGGCCGCCAAAGCGACGCCCGCGAACAGCGGTCACCGCATATTTAAGTCATTGGCATTGTGGTAGATTGAGGCTAAGACGGGCCCGTAGCTCAGCGGTAGAGCAGGGGACTCATAAGCCAATGAGTGCAGTTACCAAATTACGGATGCAGTTGAACTTACACGCACTTAGCCTAATTGCACTCCGGCAATGTAGGGCAATGTATTCCGGGGTTCGGCAGTGTGATGGGCAGAAAACGGGCAGAATTTCCCGATGGGACTGACGCTACAAAAGCAGAAGTTTGTCGAGGAGTTTCTAAACGACCCGAACACATCCTCGACTGACCGCAAGGTACGGGCCAAGGCTATCCAGGGCGCGGTTCTACGGGCTGGCTACAGCGCCAATCGGCTTCCGCAGCGTGCCTGGAGCCTGAT
>DATKLD010000046.1:0-5087 GCA_035542595.1 Terriglobales bacterium | reverse complement strand
ATGGGCTGTCGCATCTCCGTGGTGAACTTGGAAGATCATCACGGCGAACTAGTCGGGACTGTCGCCGTGGAAGGCGCGCAGTTGAACGGCACGACGATCGCCGGCGCGCTCTCGGCGGCGCTCATCGACGAGCTGCCCGTGCTCGCGGCCATCGCTCCCTATACCAGCGGCGGCATCGAGATCCGCGACGCGCGCGAGCTGCGCGTGAAGGAATCGGACCGCATCGCGGCCGTCGCCCGTAACTTGCGCGCCATGGGCGCAACCGTGGAGGAGCGCGAGGACGGATTGCTGGTTCTTGGCAACCAGCCACTCCATGGCGCGGAAGTTGATTCCGCCGGCGACCACCGCATCGCTATGGCCTTTGCCGTGGCCGCGCTGCGCGCCGCTGGCGACACACTGATCCACGGCGCGAGCGCCGCACAGATCTCCTATCCCGAGTTTTTCACGAGGCTGGAGGCGTTAGTCGAGCGGTAGGCATCCAGTCCTTTCCAACCGGGCAGGCGGCGCATTAGACTCTCCCCGATCAAGGAGGCAGCGATGAACATACGTTTGGCTCTTGCGACTGCTTTAGCACTGGTTCTGACTCTCCCATTACTGGCACAACGACCCGGCGAGGCGCAACGACCCGGCGAGGCGCAACGACCCGGCGAGGCGCAACGACCCGGCGAAGGCCAGCGCGGCGAACCACAGCGTGGCCAGATGCACCAACCCCAGGAGGCGCAGCAGCACCCGCCGCGTGCCAACCAGGGACGCATCCCTGAGTCCCCCGTGCAGCGCGCCCCTCGCACCAAGCCGGAACCGGAGCGCCACGAGGGTGGCCGCATCAACAACACACCGCACGTCAACAATAATCGCTGGTACGGCCACGACCGACCGAACGATAAGCGCTATCACCTGGACCATCCGTTTGGACACGGGCGCTTCGAGCATTTCGGTCCTTCGTACCGCTACAACATCGTGCGGATCGATCCCGGCCTGCATCGTTTCTGGCTGCCGAGCGGATACTATTTTGACATCGCGTCGTGGGACTGGGCGCTGGCGGAGGGCTGGTGCTGGACCTGCGCGAACGACTTCGTGATTTACGAGGATCCGGACCATCCCGGCTGGTACCTGCTCTACAACCTGATGACCGGTGCATTCGTCCACGTGATGTACATGGGAATGTAGCGGCCTGAATTTAACTGCTTACGTTTTCCACGTTGCTCCAGTCAAATGACCGGGAGATACCGGTGCGTCTAAAACAGCCAACCCTTGTTCTTTTGCTGTTATTTGCCTTTTGCGCCTCGAGTCCGGCAGCCGATAAGGCGCCTGCGCCGGGCACGTCCACCATCCTTGCTGGAACGCCCGACCAGTATGCGTCCGCCTGCCACGCCGACATGGACCGGGCGAAGTCGCAGATGACCGCCCTTAAAGCCATGAAAGCGCCGCGCGATCCCATCGCGGCGCTGGAAGCTTACGACGAGGCTGAACTGGCGCTCTCGAACGCGCTGTTCCGCTCCGGATTGGCCCGCGAAGTGGAACCCACGGCCGAGATGCGTACTGCCGCGGAGAAGAGCGAACAGGAAGCCGATGCCCTGAATACTGATTTCTCCCTCGACCGCGGAATCTACGACGCGCTGGCCGGCCTCGACCGCTCCAAGCTGGACGCCGAAACCAGGTTCTATCTGGAGCGCACGCTGCGCGATTTCCGCCGCGCCGGCGTGGACCGCGACGATGCCACGCGCGCCAAAATCAAGGGCCTTCGCGAGCAACTGATCAAGACCGGGCAGGAGTTTGGCAACAACATCAAGTCAGACGTCCGCAAGATTGAAGTCGATCCTGCCGAGCTGAGCGGCCTGCCCGACGACTTCCGCGCCGCCCACAAAGCCGGGTTGGACGGCAAAGCCACTCTCACCACTGACAACACAGATTACATCCCCTTCATGACCTACTCCGTGAGCGACAAGGCGCGCGAGGAATTCTGGAAGCTCTACCGCCAGCGCGGACACCCCAAGAACCTCGAAGTCCTGCAGCAGATGCTCGAGGAGCGCTATCAACTGGCCACCGTGCTCGGCTACAAGGACTGGGCGGATTACATCACCGAGGACAAAATGATCGGCAGCGAGAAGAACGCCGCCGACTTCATCGAGAAGATCGCCGGCGCTTCCCGCGCACGCATGGAACACGATTACCGGGAGCTGCTCGAGCGCAAGCGGAAGGATGACCCCAAGGCCGCGGTCGTCTATCCCTGGGAAAGTACGTACCTGGCGGAGAAGGTCAGGGCGGAGAAGTACGACTTCGACTCGCGCACGGTCCGTCCCTATTTCCAGTACGCCAAGGTGAAGCAAGGGATCATGGACCTGACCAGCAGGATGTTCGGCATCACCTATCGCCGCGTGGAGGACGCCAAGGTCTGGCACCCTGACGTCGAAGCTTATGACGTCTACGACGGCGACCGCCGGCTGGGGAGGATCTACTTCGACATGTTCCCCCGGGAGAACAAGTACAAGCACTATGCGACCTTCGGGTTGGCCAACGGCAAACGCGGGCGGTCGCTGCCCGAGTACGTGCTCGTCTGCAATTTCCCGCGGCCCAGCGGCGATGATCCCGGCCTCATGGAACACGGCGATGTAGTTACCTTCTTCCACGAGTATGGACATCTGCTTCACGGCATCTTCAGCGGCAACACCCGCTGGACCGGCCCCAACCTGGAATGGGACTTCATCGAGGCCCCCTCGCAGATGCTGGAAGAGTGGGCATGGGACCCGGCCGTGCTGCAGACCTTTGCCAGGCATTACAAGACAGGCGAGCCACTTCCGGTTGAGGTCGCCAAACGCATGAAGACCGCCGACGACTTCGGGCGCGGTCTGATGGTGCGCCAGCAGATGTTCTATGCCGCCCTCAGCCTGGACCTCTACGCGCGCAATCCGAAAGGGCTCGACAGCACGGAACTGGTGGCCCAGCTCCAGGACCGTTACACTCCCTTCAAGTACGTCAAGGGGACTTACATGCAGGAAGCCTTCGGACACCTGGACGGCTATTCGGCGATCTACTACACCTACATGTGGTCGCTGGTGATCGCCAGGGACATGCTCACCGTCTTCAAACACGACGGCATGCTCAGCCCGGAAGCAGCTGCGCGCTACCGCCGCGCCGTGCTGGAACCGGGCGGCTCCAAGCCGGCAGCCACGCTGGTCAACGACTTCCTCGGCCGTCCGTACGGATTCAAGGCTTACGAGGACTGGTTGAACGGGAAGATGTGATTCGATTGCATTACGGCTCAGGGAACTGCAGTCGAAAAGGGGGTAGTTGTTGAGGAGAAGGCTTGACGCAAGTTTCGCCCTAAACGGCACACCCGACCCGAAACGTGTGTGAAAGGCGATCTATCGCCAACTACGATTTGGTGTTGGTGCCTTCCGGCGGTTGCCGGATTCCAGGCTGTCGAAGAACCGCCAATCCAGTCGGAAGGGAAATTCTAATCATCCTGCCCCTGCTTTACCGCACGAGAAAAGCGGCAAACCGACCCCATGCGTCGGTGGGCGCCAGCCTCATGATGAACGCGTCGACGACGATAAGCACGGCGAGGCCGGCGGCAAACCAGCGGTCAAACGACCGGATCAGCAGCGATTTCACGACCAGAAACAGCGTCCCGATGATTAAGGCAGTGAAGAACGGGCCAAACGAGGCGCCCCAGATGCTGGCGGCATACAAGTCCGGGAGACCCGTGATCCGGTCGGTCGCCGCAGGGATGATGCTCAGTGTGGCCAGCAGCATCATCGGGCGGTGGATTTCCGCCCGCCAGCGCTGCCGGAACCCTACGGCGACAAAGACGCCGAAAGTCAGAATAGCGAACATCGGTATGGCCATGAAATGGGCGCGATTCAGGTTCCACACCGCGACGTCCGGCTCAAAACGCGTGGATTGGATGGGCAGCCACAGCCCCAACAAGACCATGGCCACCGCCAAAGCCACGGCGAACGGGCCCACCGCCATGTGGAGGCGGCAGCTGCGGCCCACGATCAACAGGGATTGGACCACGAACACTACGATCCACAGGGTCATGGCCACACCGTGTGCGATCAGCAACATCCTGATCGGCGGCGCAAGCGGATCGGCCGGATACGCCCTTCCGTGCAGGTAGAACTGCTGAAAGCCAACGAGCATGAGCACAAACAACAGCAAACTCGCAGCGGCATAAAGCAACCGCACCGAATCTACATCTGATCGCACGGGCGATTCCGCCCGGACTGCACGAGATGCCATTAGGTTCCCCTGATTTTCAGTGGCCACATCCAGTGTGAGTTGTCGGAAGCGCAGCCGCACGATAGAGGAAGTACGGCAGTGTGTCAACCGCTAGGCGGGCGTACAAATGGGGTAACAAAATCGCGGACAATAGCGGCACAGCCGCCTTCGATCCTGATAGAATGCTGGCGGCAAGTACAACGGTTGCTACAACATAGCCTAGAGATGGGCGCGTAGCTCAGCCGGTAGAGCAATGCCCTTTTAAGGCATGGGTCGCAGGTTCGAATCCTGCCGCGCTCACCATAACTTACAAGGCTTAGGAAGTTCTTCCCCCACAACGCGCGAAAGGTACGGCTGATCGGGGAGAGTCGGCATAAGGACGATCGCCTGGACGCACGGACGTTGGCGCGGCTGCGTCAGGTCCGCCTGCGCTTTCGCGCGCGCTACCCACCGCCCGTGCCCCGTCTCTTCTACGCACAACTGGAGGACGGTAAGGTATTGTCTGTGATCCAGAAAATTATGCTACCCGAGAGGCTTTCACTGGGCTAAGGGGATTTGTCGCCAACCAAGACCCGGCTAGAACCCATCAAGGCACCTTCCAGCCCAGCCTCAATGTGCTAGGTTGACGGCGAACTCTACTATTTGTCAGTGAAACGGGGATGTCCGGCCATCGGCGCCAGCCGCGATTGAAATGCGTTCTCCCGATCCGGGTTGCCGGCATTGATCCGCAAGGAAAACCCTTCGAGCGTCTTACGTGCACGCTCGACATCAGCGGCAAGGGCGCGCGGATCAGCGGTCTTGGCACGGAAGTGCGCCCGGACACAATCCTGACGGTGCACTACAAGTATCGGCGTGCATTATTTCGC
>DATKLD010000045.1:0-10053 GCA_035542595.1 Terriglobales bacterium | reverse complement strand
CGGCCATCCGCGCTACGTGGCCGACACCATGATGCAGGCCGACCTGATCGGCGTGGGCTCGCTGCCCATTGTGGTGCTGACCGGCTTCTTCACCGGCGCGGTGCTGGCGCTGCAGACTTCGAACACACTGGAACGCTTCGGCTCGCTTTCGCTCACCGGACAACTGGTCGCGCTGTCCATGGTGCGCGAACTCGGCCCGGTGCTCACTGGGCTGATGGTCTCCGGACGCAACGCCTCCGGCATGGCCAGCGAGTTGGGCTCCATGGTGGTGACCGAGCAGATCGACGCCATGCGCGCCCTGGGCACCGACCCTTCCAAGAAGCTGGTGACGCCGCGGGTCGTCGCCACCACCGTTATGCTGTTTTTCCTGACCATCATTTCCGATCTGGTAGGGCTGACCGGAGGCTGGGCGGTGAGCCGCTTGATCCTTGGCCTGGACTCGAACCAGTACTGGACCACCGCCTGGCAGTCGCTGCACTTCGCCGACGTCTTCATGGGGCTGCTGAAGCCCACCATGTTCGGCTATATCATCGCCACCGTCGGCTGCTATTACGGCCTTGCCACCAAGGGCGGCACGCAGGGCGTCGGGCGCTCGACCACGCAGGCGGTGGTGGCGTCGTCGATCCTCATCCTGGTGGCCGACTTCTTCGTCACCAAGCTGCTGATGGCCTTGCTGGAGCGCTAAGCGCTATGTCTACCCCCGAAGCTCCCAGCCACGCCGGCGCGCCCGTCGTCGAACCTGCTCCGTGGGAGATGATCATCTTCGACAACGTAAGCCTTGCCTTCGAGCAGAACCGCGTGCTGGAGGGCGTCTCGTTCCGTCTTACGCACGGCGAGACCAAGATTCTGCTGGGCGTCGCGGGCACCGGCAAGACGACCATCCTGAAGCTAGCCCTGGGTCTGGTGAAGCCAGATAGCGGACACATCTACGTGCTGGGCCATGACGTCCCCGCGATGCCGGAAGAAGATCTCTTCGTGCTGCGGCGCGAGATGGGCATGGTCTTCCAGGAAAGCGCCCTGTTCGACTCGCTGACGGTGAAAGAAAACGTGGGCTACCGGCTGATCGAAGAAGGCGATTCGGAAGAGGAAGTGGAGCGGCGCGTGCTCGAAGCCCTGCGCTTCGTCGAGCTGGAGGGCACCGTGGACATGTTTCCCTCGGAGCTCTCCGGCGGCATGCGGCGGCGCGTGGCCATCGCGCGCGCCGTCATCACCCAGCCCGAGGTGCTGCTCTACGATTCGCCCACCGCCGGGCTTGACCCCATCACCTCGACCACCATCATCGAGCTGGTGGTGAAGCAGCGCGACGTCTATCACACCAGCGCGCTGCTGGTGACGCACCGCCTGCAGGACGCTTTCATCATGGCCTCGCATTGTTTCGACAAGCAGACCAACCGCATGCGGCCGATCGAGAAGGGCGAGCGTGTGGAGACCAACACCAGCTTCGTTATCCTGCGCGACGCCAAGGTGATCTTCGACGGCACAGCCGAGGAGCTGGCCCGCTCGCGGGATGAGTACATCCGCGAATATCTCTCGTAGTGAGGTCTAGCTGCTTCAGCGAAGTCACTGCGAGTAAGGGCGTCACGATGTCGCGAAGAGACTCTTCCCTTTGAAGATGTCATCCTTCTCAAGCCGAAGGTGGAGGACCTGGCGAAAAAACCGGCGCCACGCTGGCGGTGGCGCAGCCATTGTACTCAGATTCTCCCATCTCGCTTTGCTCGATGGAAGAATGACAATCCTGGCTTTTGCAGGATCGCAAGGATGAGGCCCGCATTCAGGTGACGGTCTGGGCCACGGGCTCCGCTTCCACTGGCGCCGGACGTGAGTAGGTGCAGCGCACGGTCGGCGCCTGCTCCGCGGCATCTTCTCCCTTTTTGCGGCGGCGCGGCTTCGGTTCCTCGTCTTCGCCGGTGCGTTTGTTGTTGGGACAAACGATCACCGGTCCTGACTTCAGGTTCTTGAGCAGCAAGTAGGGACTGCCGCACTCCGGACAGCTTTCCGCGAGCGGCTTGTACGCGGACGTGAACTTGCAATCGGGATAATTCGAGCAACCATAGAAGATGTTGCCACGGCGGCGGGCTTTCTTCTCCACCAGTTCGCCGTCCTTGCACTGCGGGCACTTCATCCCGATGTAGTTCTGCTTGATGTATTTGCACTGCGGATATCCGGAGCAGGACGTGAATTCGCCGTAACGGCCATGGCGCAGCATCAGATTTCGTCCGCACTTGGGGCAGATTTCATCGAGCGGGATGTCCGGCACCTTGCGTCCCTGGTCGAGGCGCCGCGTGGTCTTGCAGTCGGGATAGCCGGTGCAGGCCATGAACTGCCCGAAGCGCCCGCGCTTGAGCACCATCACGCGGCCACAGTTCTCGCAGTACTCTTCCTGAGTGGTCTCCTGCACGTCCGCCGAATCCAGATCGGGCAGGTCGATGGGATTTTCCTTAGTAAAGGTGCAGGAGTTGGGATCGTCCTTGTCGTAGGCGCTGCAGGCATAGAACGAGCCGTGCTTCCCCCACTTGATGACCAGCGGCGAGCCGCAGCGTTCGCACACCTGGTCGGTGGGTTTCTCCATGCGCTTGATGTTCTCCATGTGCTTCTGCGCATAGCGAAGGTCCTTCTCGAACTTCTTGTAGAACTCGGCGAGCGCGTCGGTCCACTTCTCCTTGCCTTCCTCGATCTCGTCCAGCTCTTCCTCCAGGCGCGCCGTGTACTGGACGTCGAAGATATCCTTGAAGTTCTCCACCAGCAGGTCGGTCACGACGAACCCGATCTCGGTGGGCACGAACTTGCCTCCCATCTTGTTAACGTACTGCCGCTCCTGGATGGTGCTGAGGATGGTGGCGTAGGTGGACGGCCGGCCGATGCCGCGCTCTTCCAGTTCCTTCACCAGCGAGGCTTCGTTGTAGCGCGGCGGCGGCTCGGTGAAGTGCTGCTCCGGCTTCAGGCCGCGGAGCGTGAGCTTCTGGCCCTGCTCGAGCGGAGGCAGCTTGTGCTTGAGCGCCTCGTCCTCCTCGTCGCGGCCCTCCTTAGATTCCTCATAGACCTTGAGGAAGCCGTCGAACTTCAGCACCGACCCGGTGACGCGAAAGAGGAACGCATCGCCATTCGATTTCGCATCGATGTCCACGGACGTCTGGTCGAAGACCGCCGGATTCATCTGCGAGGCGACGAAGCGCTGCCAGATCAGCTTGTAGAGCTTGAACTCGTCTTCTTTAAGATACTGTTTGATGCTCTCGGGCGTGCGGGAGGCCGAGGTGGGACGGATGGCTTCGTGGGCCGCCTGCGCTTCCTTCTTCTCTTTGTAAACGTTGGGTGACTCCGGCAAATACTGGGCGCCATACTGCGCGCCGATCAACTCGCGCACCTCCGCGATCGCATCGTTCGAGACGCGCGTGGAATCCGTACGCATGTAGGTGATGAGACCAACCGAGCCTTCGTCGCCCAGTTCCACGCCTTCATAAAGATGCTGCGCGAGCATCATGGTGCGCTTCACGCTGAAGCGCAGCTTGCGCGAAGAATCCTGCTGCAGCTTGCTGGTGGTGAACGGCGCAGCCGCACTGCGGCGACGCTCGCGCTTTTCCACCGAGCGGACCGTCCAGTTGGCCTTTTGCAGCGCCGCGCGGATCTTCTCCGCTTCTTCGACGTTAGGAATCTCGACCTTTTCGTCGCCGCGGCCGATAAAGCGCGCATCGAACGCCGGCGGCTTGGCCGCCGCCAGATGGGCGTCGATGGTCCAGTATTCCTTCTTCTCGAAGGCCTTGATCTCGCGCTCGCGCTCGACGATCACCCGCAAGGCCACCGTCTGCACGCGTCCGGCGGAGAGCCCGCGCCGCACCTTGTCCCAAAGCAATGGCGAAACCTGATATCCGACCAGGCGGTCGAGCACGCGGCGGGTCTGCTGCGCGTCCACCAGGTTCTGGTCGATCCCGCGCGGATGCAGAAACGCCTCCTGCACGGCGCGCTTGGTGATCTCGTTGAAGGTTACGCGATGGAAGGGGATGCCGTTGCCACCCTTCTTTTTCTTGCGGCCGGCGCCGTTCTCGGAAAGCTCTTCGGCGAGATGAGCGGCGATGGCTTCGCCCTCGCGGTCGGGGTCGGGCGCCAGGTAAACGGCGACCGCCGTCTTCGCCAGCTTCTTCAGCTTGGCGACGACTTTCTCTTTGCCGGGAATGACCACGTAGTCAGGCTCGAAGTCGTTCTTGATGTCCACGCCCAGGATGCTCTTGGGCAGGTCCTTGACGTGGCCGAGCGAGGCCTCGACCTCGTAGTCTTTCCCCAGATACTTGTTGATCGTCTTCGCCTTGGCCGGCGACTCGACGATGACTAGAGATTTGGACAACTCCACTCCCCCAGACTCGTTCCCAAGCTAGCACGACTCCCGCTAAAACCCCAAGTTACTCTCCGGCGGCCCGGCTCTTGGCTTTTAGCTTTTGGCTGTTGGCTTGATCTCGGACAACATTCGAGTTCTCAATGCTTTGCAATAGCGAAGTCAACATGCGGCGGACACGTACAAGCTGAGCATGCAGTGCCCCATCATCAGATGCGGGAGTGAGCAAAAGGTCGCGAGCGAGCAGGAGGTGGCAGGCCAGCTCACTGGCAGAGCCCATGGCAATCTGAACGAAACGAGCTAGTTCGGCATCCGACCGTCGGCCGCAACCTTCCGCAAGATTGGCCTCGATCGATACGCACGACCGGCGGATCTGCGAGGTGAGGCCATACAATTCCTCTCGCGGAAATCCACGTGTGACGCAGTAGGCATCCAGGCTTAACAGGTGCGCCTCCTGCCACACGCGAAGGTCCATGAAATTTCTCATGTTCGACTCCGATCAGGTTCGGCCAAAAGCCCAGAGCCAAAAGCCAAAGGCCACTGGCTAAAACACGCGGACAAAACTCTTCCCCGGAAGCTGGCGTATCTTGCCCGAAAGTTCCAGTTCGAACAGGGCGGCAAAGATTTCTGAGGACGAAACCTCGGGCTCCAGCCGCTCTACCAGTTCGTCGATGTGAATGGACTCATCCGGCTTGACGAGAGCGAAGAGCTTCTTCTCCACCGGCGAGAGCTTGTCCTCGAACAGAGATGCTGTCTCAACAAGTCCGGTCCCAGGCTTGGCGGGCGGGGCGAGCTTCAGCTTCACGTCGTTGGGCAAGTCTTCCCAGACGTCTTCCCAGGTGGCCACGAGCTTGGCGCCCTGTTTGATGAGGGTATTCGGTCCCCAGGAGTTGCGGTTGGTCACGTTGCCGGGCACGGCGTACACGTCGCGGTTCTGCTCGAGAGCGCAGCGGGCGGTGATGCGCGTGCCACTGTATTCGCCCGCTTCCACCACCAGCACGCCTACGGCGAGCCCGCTGATGATGCGGTTGCGGATGGGGAAATTCTGCGGCGCCGCGAAAGTTCCCACCGGAAATTCGCTCACCAGCGCGCCGCCTGTGGCGAGGATGCTGTCGGCGATCTTCTGATTCTCACGCGGATAGATCACGTCGATGCCGGTCCCGAAGACAGCGACGGTCTTCCCCTTACCCATCAGCGCGCCGCGATGCGCGGCCGTATCGACGCCCCGCGCCATACCGCTGGTGATCACCAGTCCGAGATTGCCCGCCAAATCGCAGGACAAACGCTCGGCCATGCCCACGCCATAGGGCGTGGGGTGGCGCGTGCCCACTACCGCGATCCCAGGTTGCGACAGAACATCCGCGTCCCCTCGGACGTACATCGCAACCGGCGGATCGTAAATCTGGCGCAGCCAGGGCGGATACGTGGGGTCGTCGAGCGTCAGGATGCGGGCGCCAACGTCCGCGGCTTTTCTCAGCTCTTCCTGTGCAGCTTGAGCGGACTTCCCGGTTCCGATCGCCTGGGCCGCAGCGGCGTGCAGGCCGCAGGCTTCAAGCTCAGTGAGCGAGGCGCGGAAGACGTTCTCCGCCGAGCCGAAGTGCTCGGCCAGCTTGCGCGCGCGCGTAGGCCCCAGACCTGGGGTGAGCGCCAGCGCCAGCCAGCTCAGCGCCGTGCCATCGGGCCGGATTGCAGGATTCGCCGCCATGGAAGTTCGCGACTCTACACGACGGAGTGCTTCTGTCAATGAGACGATCTTCCCCAATCGGCCGCATCGGTTCTCTTCTGCTAGAATTTCCTGCGCGCATGAGAAAGCTCCGCATCGCTGCCATTTCCTTCCTGAACACGGCCCCGTTGATGTGGGATTTCGACCACACGAAGCTGGGCAGCGAGTTCGATATCATCTCCACCATCCCGTCGGAATGCGCGGAGTTGCTGCGCACCGGCGCTGCCGATATCGGCATCGTCCCCGTCGTCGCTTACACTTACATCCCTGGCCTGCGCATCATTCCCAACCTCGCCATCGCCGCCAAGGGATCAGTGCGTTCGATCCTGCTGGTGAGCAAGGTACCGCTGGAGGAGATTCGCACCGTTGCGGCCGATACTTCCTCGCGTACTTCGGTCGCGCTGGCCCGCGTGCTCTTCCGCAAATGGATGGGAGGAGCTCGCGAATTCACCCCGATGCCGCCGTTGCTGGAGGCGATGCTCACATGCTGCGATGCGGCCCTGCTCATCGGCGATCCCGCGCTCACCGTGGACCGCACCCGCTACGTCTGCTACGACCTGGCTGAAGAGTGGAAGCGCCTGACCGGTCGTCCGTTCGTCTTTGCCGTGTGGGCGGTGCGGGCTTCGGCCCTGTCGGAAACTGACCTGGATCTGGTAAAGATCTTCCAGCAGTCGCGCGATCACGGACTGGCCAACGTGGATGCGCTGGCCCGCGATTGGGCGCCGCGCGTCGGCATCAGCGAGCAGGCCGTGCGCACCTACCTGACCGAGAGCATCGACTACTCGCTGGACGACGAGAATGTGGCTGGGCTGGAACTGTTCTTCAAGTATGCCGTCGAGTATGGCGTGCTGCCGGCGACGAGGCCGCTGGAGTTTGTGGGAGAGGCGAAGGCGATCGGGTCATCGGGTGATCGGGTCATCGGGCGAATTGGGTGATGGGGAAAAACTCTGGAAGCTGTCATTCTTCCGCCGACCGAAGGGAGGCGGGAGAATCTGGCGAAACCGTTTGCACAACCGGTTCAGGCAGCGCTGGCATTCTCTTCGGATCCTCCGCCCGGCTTCGCCTCGCGAAGGATGACAGTATTCGTTGAATTAGGAGCGTGCGCCACCCAGCCGCCGGTTCGCGTCCGCAAAGTTGCTCCGCCATTGGCACATCCGCCCACATCCAATAAAATTGCAGGTTCCGTATGTCCCTGACCCGCCAGGACGCCCTCGACCTGTTCCGCTCCGATGATCTGATCGGCATCGGCATGGCGGCGGATGCGGTGCGCAAGAAGCTGCATCCCGAGGGCGTGGTCACCTACGTCATCGACCGCAACATCAACTACACCAACCTCTGCACCGAGTACTGCACCTTCTGCGCCTTCTATGCGCCCGTGAAAGGGCCGGGCCGCGCCAAGGGATACGTGCTTGACCATGAGGTCATCTACGACAAGATTCGCGAGACGGTCGAGCTCGGCGGGACGGGCATCCTCATGCAGGGCGGGCTGAATCCCGACCTGCCGCTGGAGTGGTACGAGAAGCTGATGCGCGGAATCAAGCAGCGCTTCCCGCGCGTGCACCTGCACTGTTTTTCGGCGTCGGAGATCCTGTTTTTTGCGGAGCTGAGCGGGCTCTCCCTGCGCGACACCATCGCGCGCCTGCGCGATGCCGGGCTCGACTCCATCCCCGGCGGCGGCGCCGAGATCCTCGACGACGAAGTCCGCTACAAGGTGGCGCGCCTGAAGTGCCTCACCGAAGACTGGCTGCGCGTGCATCGCACTGCGCACCAGCTTGGCATGCGCACCACGGCCACCATGATGTTCGGCTGCGGCGAGAAGCTGGAGCACCGCGTCAATCACTTCCAGCACGTCTACGACCTGCAGGAGGAGACGGGCGGGTTCACCGCCTTCATCCCTTGGACCTTCCAGCCGCAGAACACAGCACTGGGCGGACGCGGCTGGGACGAGACCACCTCGGTCGAATATCTAAAGACGCTGGCCATCGCGCGCCTGTTCCTCAGCAACATCAAGAACGTGCAGGCGAGCTGGGTCACGCAAGGGCTCAAAGTTCTGCAGCTTGGGCTGCGCTTTGGCGGCAACGACGTCGGCTCGGTGATGTTGGAAGAGAACGTGGTGAAAGCCGCCGGCGTGTCGAATTGCACCACGGAAGAAGAGCTGCGGCACATCATCCGCGACGCCGGCTTCCGCCCCGCACAGCGCGACACGCTTTACCGCATGTACTTCCTGAACTGATCTGCCAGTGGACTTCGCTTAGCCGGGTTGCGTCTTCGCCCAGAAGTCTGCCGAGGTCAGGACGGGAACGATCTCAAAGTCGACCAGGTCATCCCAGCGCCTGACCCACGGGTTCAATGATTCCAGCCGGGGCGCTTCCATGATCTGGAAGCAGCGAGTGCCGGTCGAATCCACCCAACTGGCATGGTAAGCGGCGCCGTCCGGCAGCATCCGGCCCTTGTGCTGGAATCGTTCCCCGATCGCCCTGGCATCGCACTTGAAGCGTTCAATGACCATGAAAAGCATGCGCCTCAGTTTACTACTCTGCCCTAAGCCGGTATGGCTGCCTCCGTAAATCGAGTAAAATTGCGAGGTTGTGCTGTGGCGCTTTGAGTAGCCAGGAGATCTCCCTGAACGCCTGCTCGTCCATTCTTTTCGTAGCGGCTGCGCTCGATCAGCGCGGCATGGGCCATTACTTCCGCACCCATTTCCTCGACAAGACCTTCCAGGGCCTTTACCAGGTTAATGCCTTCGACCTGGCTTTGCTGATCCCTTACTTCGTAGTTCTCATTCTGCTGGCCACATACGGCGTGCATCGCTACGTGCTGGTGTTCCTCTATTACAAGAATCGCAAGAACAAGGTGCAGCAGCCTTCCGGACGTTTCGACGAACTGCCGCGCGTCACCGTGCAGCTTCCCATCTTCAACGAGCAGTTCGTGGTGGACCGGCTGGTGGAGGCGGTCTGCCGTCTGGACTATCCGCGCGAGAAGTTGGACATACAGGTGCTCGATGATTCCACGGACGAAACCGTGGACGCGGCGCGGGCGGTGGTCGAGCGTTATGCCGCGCTCGGACACGACATCACCTACCATCATCGCACCAACCGTGAGGGCTTCAAGGCGGGCGCGCTGCAGGAAGGCATGAAGTCGGCCAAGGGCGAGTTCATCGCCATCTTCGACGCCGATTTCGTCCCCCCTGAAGACTTCCTGCTGAAGACCGTGCATTACTTTGCCGGCCCCGGAGTCGGCATGGTGCAGACGCGCTGGGCGCACATCAACCGCCACTATTCGTTCCTGACCGAGGTCGAGGCCATCCTGCTCGACGGCCACTTCATCCTCGAGCACGGAGCGCGCTCGCGCTCGGGCGTGTTCTTCAATTTCAACGGCACGGCCGGCATGTGGCGGCGGCGAGCCATCGAGGAAGCCGGCGGCTGGCAGCACGACACCCTCACCGAAGACACCGACCTTTCCTATCGTGCGCAGTTGAAGGGCTGGCGCTTCGTTTATCTGCAGGACGTGGAGTGTCCGGCCGAGCTGCCCATCGAAATGACCGCCTTCAAGACCCAGCAGGCGCGCTGGGCCAAGGGCCTGATCCAGACCTCGAAGAAGATCCTGCCGCGCGTGCTCACCAGCGACGTGCCACGGCGGGTGAAGGTGGAAGCCTGGTATCACTTGACCGCCAACATCAGCTATCCGCTGATGATCGTGCTTTCGACGCTTCTGCTGCCGGCCATGATCATCCGCTTCTACCAGGGCTGGTTCCAGATGCTCTACATCGACCTGCCCTTGTTTCTTGCATCCACCTTCTCCATCTCCAGCTTCTACCTGGTGTCGCAGAAGGAGCTGTTTCCAAGGAACTGGCCGCGGACGTTTCTCTTTCTGCCCTTTCTGATGGCACTGGGCATCGGCTTGACGGTCACCAACTCGCGCGCGGTGCTCGAAGCGCTGTTCGGCAAGCAGTCGCCCTTCGCGCGCACCCCCAAGTACCGCGTGCAAAGCAAGGCGGACAAGGCCA
>DATKLD010000044.1:0-6599 GCA_035542595.1 Terriglobales bacterium | reverse complement strand
CCGATGCGCGCGGTCTCGTGGATCACCGCTGTGGAGTGCATGCCGGGCGCGTAGCGCGGTGGGTGATAGAACAGCTCCAGAGCCCGGGCGAATGCCAGATAGGGGTTGGCCGTGCGCAGCGCCGGGGTTGCCAGGGCAGGGAAGTCCTCGGCCACGATTACGGCTGAGGCCTTGGTGGTTCTGGCGGCGCCGGCGTAGCGGGGATTGGCAACGAACGTCAGTTGTCCGGGGCCGGCCTGCTCGATGCCTGCGACCCCGGTTATCTCGGCGTCGTTGCCTTCCAGGCGCGCCGCCACGGCCGATGCGATCTGCGAGAGTTTCATGAAAGGACCTCAATGACGGTGTCGATTCTAAATGAGCACTCAGCAGTCAGCACTCAGCAATCAGCGCGCCATCCACACCCGTTCCCCGGGAAGAAAGCCTGACAGTTGTCTGCTGAATGCCGTGCGCTACTCAGTAAACATCGGCACCTGGCGGGAATCGGCAGCGGGCGCGACGCGGGGACGCCGGCGGCGGGCGGCTGGCCCGCCGATCACGCCCAGCACCGTCAGTTCGGCCAGCGCACTCTTGGGCACAAAGATGCGCTGCAGATTGCCGCGGCTGTCAGGAGGGTTGACAAGAAAGCCGTCGCTGGAGAGCAGCGTCAGGTCATTGGGCATGAGCCCTTCCATCATGTCGTTGTCTTTGAACTTCATCCGCACCCAGAGACCTTCGGCACGGGGACGAGTAGCGAAGGTCTTGCGCGCCGAGGAGTCCACGTCGGCGAACTCGCGTACGAAGTACACACCCTTGATGTCGACCAAGTCGATCAACACTACCTTGCCGGCGGTGTTCATCAGTTCCAGCCTGCCATCGACCACGAAGCTGGCAGGCATTACGTATCCCTGCACGGCATCGCGATTCATCTTGCGGACGATCACCTTCTTGTGGGTGGAGGGTTTCAAAGCTGTCTTCCAGCTGCGTCTTTACAGGCGGCGCCTAGGCATTGTCGCATTGTTGCCGCTGCTTGTGCCCTGCGGCGGTGGCCTGTAGCCAAATTGTAAACCTTTGTGCTATCGTGTTCGGTTTGTGCGGGCTCCCGGAAGCGCGCGGCTAAGTCTAATGCCCGGAGTCACTTACATCTGGTCACCCAGCCTAGTCTTGGTCCCGCCCTGCACCCCTGTGCAAGAACGGAATATTGCAGGCAGGATTGTTGGTGCGCCGGTAACGCGGCAAGATGGTAGCCCTACGTCGCAGAATGGCTGATTACATCTACATGATGGAGAGCCGGCTGACGCCGGATCAGCAGCGGGCCGTGGCTCTGGTTCAGGAGCTGGCGCGCGCGCAGGAGATGAATGTTTACCTGACGGGCGGCGCCATCCGCGACATTATCAGCGGCTTTCCCATCCGAGACCTCGACTTCACTGTGCAGGGCAACGCGCTGAAGCTACAGCGCGAACTGGAGAAGGCCGGAGCCGTGCTGCAGGGCGTAGATGAGGACTTGCGCTCGATGTACGTGCTGCTGCCCGGCAACGTGCGGTCCGAGATGGCCATGGCACGATCGGAGCGCTACGAGAAGCCAGGGCGTCCGCCGCAAATCACCTCCGGTACCATCATTGACGACTTGCGCCGCCGCGACTTCACCATCAATGCGATGGCGCTTTCGCTTAATCCTGGCTCGCGCGGCCTGTTGCTGGACCCCTTCAACGGTGCCGCCGACATTGAAGCCAAACTCATCCGCATCCTGCACAACTACGCTTTTTACGAGGAGCCCTCGCGGCTCATCCGCGCTGCGCGCTTCGTCAACCGCTTCCATTTCACCCTGGAGGAACGCACTCAGGCCCGCTTCGACGCTGCTCGTGAGGGCAACTATATCGAGAACATTTCCGACCGCGCTGTCGGCTACGAGATTGAGCAGATCGCGTACGAGGACGATCCCTTGCACTTGCTTCGGGTGTACGAGAAGGAAGGCTGGCTGAAGGTGCTTAACCCGCACTGGTCGTCCGGCAAGGTGGACGGCGCCGCGCTGGCGCAGTTACTCAAGACCAGGCAGCAGATGCAGAACCTGGGCTACACACTGGACGCTGCCCCGGCTGTGATGTACTTCCTCACTCATCGCCTGGGCGACCGCGATATAGCCGCCATGCAGCGTCTGATGCCGCGCAAGAGCTTCGTTGAGACCTGGCGCAAGCTGGAAAGCGACGCCAAAGAACTGGCCCGTCGTCTTGCCGGCAAGGAAGCGGCCACGCCGTCGCTGGCGTGGCAACTGCTTTCCCGTACACGCCCGGAAACCGTCCTGTTCCTCGAGACTACCACCAGGCAGGCGGCGGTCGGGCAGAAGATCCGCAACTTCTTCACCAAATGGCGCCAGGTGAAGGACAAGCTGCCCCTGGCGGAGATGACCGAGCTGCACATCACACCAGAGTTGCCGGTCTACCCCAAGCTGACGGAAGATGCCTTTTATCTTTTGCTTGACGGCAAGTTGCGTTCTCGTGCGGAGATTCTAAGGTTCCTGAAACCCTTCGCGCCGCCTCCGGCTCCGCCGCCTCCGCTGCCCAAGCGCGGACGCGCCACAAAAGCTGCCCCAGGCGTTTCCGCCCCTGCCGAGGCCAAGCACGCCAGGATTGGGAAATCCCAAGAAGCGGTGGCCGAACAGGCCGCTGCTAAACACGCCGCCCAGAAACGGCCTTCTCCCGCCCCGTCCACTGCGAAGAAGGCGCACGCTAAACCTGCCGCGAAGCACGTTCCAGCGGGGCGCGCCAGACCCATCAGGAAATCGAAATCCGCAGCGCGGAAGAAAAGATAACCATGCGCGCTCTGGTGACCGGGGGAGCCGGCTTCCTGGGTTCGCATCTATGCGAGGCGTTGCTCGCAGAAGGCGAATCCGTGGTTGCCGTGGACAATCTCCTGACCGGCAGAGCGGCCAACCTCGCACACCTTTCACACGAGCCTCGCTTCGAACTGCGCCAACTCGACATCATTCAGCCGTTCGACGTCGGCGCTGCAGACTACGTCTTTCACTTTGCCAGCCCTGCCAGCCCGGTGGATTACATGGTCCACGGTGTGGAGACGCTCAAGGTTGGCTCGGTGGGCACCTTCCACGCACTGGACATCGCCCGCCACTACGGCGCGAAGTTCTTGCTGGCCTCGACCTCGGAGTGCTATGGCGACCCGCTCGAGCATCCTCAGAAAGAAAGCTACTGGGGCAACGTGAATCCTGTGGGGCCGCGTTCGGTCTATGACGAAGCCAAGCGCTTCTCCGAGGCCGCCACCATGGCTTACCACCGTTACTACAAGCTGGATACGCGCATCGTCCGCATTTTCAACACCTACGGCCCGCGCATGCAGCTCAATGACGGCCGCGTGATCCCCAACTTCATGAAGCAGGCGCTGTTCGGGGAAGACCTCACCGTGTATGGTGATGGCAGCCAGACTCGCAGCTTTTGCTACGTCACGGACGAGATCGAGGGCATTCTGCGCCTGGCGCGCTCCGAGGAGCACTCGCCCGTTAACATCGGCAATCCCAACGAGTTCACCATTCTGGAGTGCGCGCAGCGCGTACTCGCCGTCACGAGATCGAAAAGCAAGCTGCGCTTCGCGGCCTTGCCCCAGGACGATCCCAGGCAGCGCTGTCCCGACATTTCCAAGGCGCGCGCCCTGGGATGGGCGCCGAAAATCGAGTTGGAGACCGGGCTTAAGCTGTCGCTGGATTACTTCCGCCAGGCCGTCACTTCGCAATATCAATAGGCTGGCTGAGGAAGACGCGAGCCTGTACCGCGCGCCGTGCTTGCTGCTGCCGCTTGGGTGATGTGTCCGAGCTGCTTTGCTATAATCGCGAATTCTGCGATCGAACCACATTTTCATGAGCATCGGCACTGATTGGAAAAGAGCTATTCTTCTAAGTTTGTCTTTCGCCCTACTCGGCCTCTCCGCTTGCGGCGGGTCCAGCGGAGGAGCAATTAGCCACCTTGCCCAGCGGGCCTTCGTTTCCGACGACTTCGACGGCACTTTACACATCGAAGATGCGAAGCACGACGTCGAGTCGGGTGTCACTATCGCCGTTGGCAGCCAGCCGGGCGTTATGGCGCTCTCTCCCGACAAATCGATCACCCTGGTGTTCAGCAGTGGGACGACTTCTCTGGCCGTGGTTTCCAATGCTGCCGAAACGGTCCTGGGCAGGATTACTCTGCCCGACCTCAGCACGAGTTATGTCTCCATGTTGGACAACACCGTGGGGTTTGCGGCCGTATCCAACTCTAATGTCCAACCCTGCGTTCCGCGTTGCGTGGAGGTGCTGAACCTTGCCACCACCTTCAGCGTGACCGGTACCGTAAGCGTAGACGGCGCCACCCAAATGCCGCTAAACGCCACTACCACGCTGGTCCTAAGTCCGGGCGAGGACAAGCTGCTGGTCTTCGGCGGCCCGGGCGAGCATGCCGATACGCTCACCGTGATCGATACTGCGACCGCAGAGACCACGCCGGCGACGGCGGCAACCCAGATCGCTTCGCCGGCGTTTGACAAGCCGGTGTCGGCCGTTTTCTCCAGCGATGGAAGCAAGGCTTTCATCCTCAACTGTGGTCCAGAGTGCGGGGGCACGACCGCCAGCGTCACCGTGCTGGACATGACCACGACCCCACCAACCCCAGGAGCGCCCATACCAGGCGTCTTGGGCGCGACCACCGGCCTGCTGAACGGAGCTAAACTCTATGTCGCCGGCAGTCCGCCGAATACCGCCTGCGGCGGCGCTTCGCTCCATGCGACTTCTTGCGGCACGCTTCAGATCATCGATACTGGAACTCTTACCGCTGGCGCGCCCATAATTATCACTGATGGATACCACGACCACATGGAACTGGCCAGCAACAACCAGCTCTTTATCGGGGCGCGTACCTGCACCAACATCAATGTCCAACCCCCTGACCCGAACCCCGAAGTTCGCGGCTGCCTGACCATCTTCGATACGACCAAGAGCACGGTCGCAGTGCCATGTCTATCCGTTCCATCGGTGCAGTTCTGCCTCAACCAGGTGAATCTCGACGTGACCGGCATCGCGCCTGTCAATGGACGCTCAGTTGTTTATGTAGTGCAGGGCGGGGAACTGAAGATCTACGACACCGCCACCGATGCGCTCACACCCACCCAGATCGATGTGGTCGGCAAGGCGGTGGACGTGAGGTACGTGGACCAGTAGGGTCTGCTCATCGCGCCGGTTCGAGCCGCAGCTCATGCTTTTTTGCCGGCTGCACCGCTCCATCGCTGAACGGAAAGATGAAGCTGCTGCCGTCCAGCCAGGCCTGCCATTGGTCCAGATAATGCGGGCTGAAGATCTGACCGGATTCGCCGGTGACGATGTTCATGTTGCTGGCGTCGAGATTGGAAAGGTCCACGGTCATGCGCTCAGAAGGCGCCTGCTGAAAGCGCTCGGATTCTCCGTGCCCCATCTGCTTGACCGTGTAGCCGTCGCCGGAGGCTGCATAGCGTCCGGGCCCAGCCCAGCGCCGTAGGAGCGGGATTTCGCCCAGGATCGGGTGCTCGAGGCGAAACGGCCGCGCCTTTCCCCACGTCCAGGAGCTGAGCGATCTGGGAGCTCCCGGACTGCTGACCACCGCTTCGACTGCAGCGGCCAGCAGTTCATCGTAGTTGGCGTAGTTTGCGGGCAACCAGCGCGGCGGCTGTTGTAGCAGGATGTTTTCCAGTGCGACCGACTGCATGCCCCAGTGGTAGAGCTGGTAGTCCGCGCCCAGCTTCGGTTCGAGCAGCATGTGCCAGAGTTCGCTACGCGCCAGCACGGTGAGCGTGGCAGCCGCCGAATCCACTGTGACCTGGCCGTCCCATGAGCGCATCAGGTCGGCGGCGGCGCGGGCGCGAGAAGACGGCTGCCTGGCGTGGTCCACGCCATAGACGAAGCGCTCGGCACAGAAGTGATCGAACTCCGACTGCACGTCCATCTCGAGCGCCAGCATGTCCTCCTGGCCAAACTTTCTTCCTGACTGCAGCACGCGGTAGATGCGCTCGGTGCGGTAGGGTGCCATCCATTCGCTGCTCAAGAGATAGGGATACTTGTCGGGCGTGATGCGCGCGTTGGCCGTGGCGAGGATTCCCGACGGCGGATCCAAGACGCTGGGCAGCTCGTCGAACGGCACCACGCCGGTCCATTCGTGGGCGTTGTCATTGCCGGCGACCGGCACGCCGTTGGTTGGGGAGGCGCGCAGCGGGATGCGTCCCTCGGCCTGGTAGCCGATGTGCCCGTCCACGTCGGCGTACACGAGGTTCAACGACGGTCCGCCCATTAGCGAGACTGCCTTCCGAAACTCCTCCCAGTTCTGCGCCGAATCCAGCTCGAAAAAGGGATAACTCACGAACGCCGGATCCTTGAGCGGCGCCCACTGGAGCGCCAGCTTGCGAGTTTCACCCGGGATGAGGTCGCTGATCACCGGCCCGTGGCGGGTGACGACGACGTCGAGCGCAACATCTGGTTTGCCTCTGACGTGGATGATTTCGTGGTGGATCTCCGGCCTCTTCCAGCCTTCCGGGGTCTGATATTGGCCCTGTCCGTTGAAGGTCTCAATGAACAAATCCTCGACATCGGCGCCCAGGTTGGTGGCGCCCCAGGCGAT
>DATKLD010000043.1:0-5248 GCA_035542595.1 Terriglobales bacterium | reverse complement strand
TGGTGGGCGGTGCAGGACTCGAACCTGCGGCCTCCTCCTTGTAAGGGAGGCGCTCTAACCAGCTGAGCTAACCGCCCGCCCGTGGTGCAACGCCAGTATAACCTCGCATTCCCATACTCGGTACTCGGTACTGAGTGCCTGTACACTGGCGGAGTGCGACGGCTGATCGTAAACGCCGACGACTTCGGGCTGACCGCCGGCGTGAATCGCGCCATCGTGGAGGCGCACCAGCGCGGCGTGGTCACCTCCGCCACCATGATGGCTAACGCCGGCGCTGTCCAGGACGCTGTGACGTGCGCTCGCGACGCCCGGCTAAGCGTAGGCTGCCACGTGGTGCTGATCGATGGCGCGCCGCTGCTAGCGCCCCAGGACGTCTCCAGCCTGCTTGTGGACGGACGGGGCGCGCGCTTCCTTGATGGCTGGCTGGGCTTCGCCGCACGCGCTCTCCGCAATCGTCTTGACCCAGATCAAATCGCGGCCGAGGTGGAGGCACAGATCCGCCGAATCCAGCAGACCCGCCTGCACGTGACCCACGTGGATTCGCACAAGCACGTCCACCTGCTGCCGCCGGTGCTGGCGCCTATGCTGCGGGCTGCCAGGGCTTGCGGCGTGCGAGCCGTGCGCAATCCGTTTGCGCCCTTGAAGCCGCTGGCCCTGGCGCACCTCGTGCGCCATCCGCGGCTGTGGACCAGGTACACGGAGGTTAAGCTGCTGCGGCGCTTCAGCGCAGAATTCCGCAAGACCGTCGCGGACGCAGGAATGCTCACCACCGATGGCACCTTCGGCATCGTGGCGACCGGCTCGCTCGATGAGCAATTGTTCACGGCCATCGTGGGGTCGCTGCCCGAAGGGACGTGGGAGCTGGTTTGCCATCCGGGATATTGCGACGAGGAGTTGCGCCGGGTAAAGACGCGTCTGCGGGAATCCCGCGCGCAGGAACTGCGCGTGCTCACGTCGGCGGCGGCGCGGCAGGCCATCGAGGCGGCCGGGGTGGAGTTGATCTCGTACGCGGATCTCGAATCGGATCATCGGGTGATCGGGTGATCAGGTCGTTGAAATGCTGCATCTAAAAGGCGATGGAGGAAGACTGGCATGCAAGAGAAGACCCGGCGTGATTTCCTGCTCACGAGCGGAATCGTATCAGCCACCGTGATGATCCCCGGTTCCGGCGCGTTCGCGTTCCAGGAGAAAGGCAGCGAGGAGGTTGAAGTCTCGCCCACTGAGGACTTGATGCGCGAGCACGGCCTGCTGAACCGCGTGCTGCTGGTCTACGAGGAGTCGGCGCGCCGGCTGGCGGGCAAGGGCGATCTGGATCCCAAGGTGCTCGCCGAAGCGGCCGGCATCATCAGGAATTTTATCGAGAACTATCACGAGAAGCTGGAGGAAGACCATCTGTTCCCGCGCTTTGAGAAAGCGCGCAAGCTGACGGAGCTGGTGGCGGTCCTGCGGCAGCAGCACCAGGCAGGACGCCAGATAACGGCACAGATTCTGCAGTTGGCCGCAGCGAAGAGCGCGGCCGATCGGCAGAAGCTCGAGGCGGCGATCGCGGCGTTCATCCGCATGTACCGGCCGCACGAAGCGCGCGAGGACACCGTGCTTTTCCCCGCCCTGCACTGGATCGTCTCCCCGCACGAGTTCGACGCGCTCGGGGATGATTTCGAAAAGAAAGAGCACGAACTGTTCGGCAAAGAGGGATTCGAAGGCATGGTGGTGAAGGTGGGAGACCTGGAGAAGCAACTTGGGATTTTCGATCTGGCGAAGTTCACGCCGAAGTGATCGCCTAGCGAAGACCGCAGACCTTCCGCCCCGCTCGCTCGGCGCCTCCGCCCAGGTCCTCACGCTCGTTCCGGCGCTTCGCTCAGGATCACAATCTTCAGGAGGGAATGTGAGTCCGAAGGGCCGGCTCGTCCGTCTAATCCTTCCAGCAATCCATGAAGATCGGGATCACATGCTATCCCACCTACGGCGGCAGCGGGGTGGTAGCCACCGAGCTGGGGATGGAGCTGGCGGACCGCGGACATGAGGTCCACTTCATCTCCTATCAGCAACCCATCCGGCTGAACACCGAGCGCGCCAACATCCACTTCCACGAGGTGGACGTTTCCAATTACCCGCTGTTCGAGTATCCGCCCTACGACCTGGCGCTGGCCACGCGCATGGCCGAGGTGGCCCAGATCTACGGCCTCGACCTGCTGCATGTGCACTATGCCATCCCGCACTCGGTGAGCGCGCTGCTGGCCCGGCAGATGCTGGCGGCCAACGGCGGGCGACGCCTGCCCTTCGTTACCACGCTGCACGGCACCGACATCACGCTGGTTGGCACCGATCCTTCCTACATGCCGATCACGCGCTTCTCCATCGAGCAGAGCGATGGGGTGACGGCCATCTCCAACTATCTGCGCGAGCGCACGCTGCAGGTGTTCGACGTCAAGCGCCCGGTGCAGGTGATCTACAACTTCGTGAACTGCGACCTTTATCGCCGCGATCCGGAAATCGAGAAGCACCGGGCAGAATACGCGCATGCGGACGAACGCATCCTGGTGCACCTGTCGAACTTTCGCCCGGTAAAGCGCGTCACGGACGTGGTGGATATCTTCGACCAAGTGCAGCGCGCGGTGCCGGCGCGGCTGCTGCTGATCGGCGACGGTCCCGACCGTTCCCCGGCGGAGTGGATGGTGCGGCGCAAAGGCCTGCAGGAGCGTGTCCACTTCCTGGGCAAGCAGGGCCGCGTACACGAGAAGCTGGCTATCGCCGACCTGATGCTCCTGCCGAGCCAGTTGGAGTCGTTCGGGCTTGCAGCGCTGGAGGCGATGGCGTGCGAAGTCCCGTCGGTGGCCACGCGTGTAGGCGGGGTGCCCGAGGTGATCGACGACGGCAAGACCGGCCTGCTGGCCGATGTGGGTGACGTTGACACCATGGCCCGGCAGGCCATCGAACTGCTCAGTGATGAAGGTAAGCTGCGCCAGATGGGAAAGCGCGCGCGCATCGCGGCCCAGACCCGCTTCTGCTCGACCAAAATCATCCCTGAATACGAAAATTTCTATCGCTGCGTGCTGGAGCGGGCCTCGTAAACGGCCGTGCCGGCGGGCTCGCCGGCCTCTACCGACATCAGCACGGGAAGGCGCAGCACCACCAGCGTGCCTTTGCCGTCGGCGCTGGAGATGGTCATGGTAGCGGAATCGCCATAGAGCAGCTTCAGGCGCTCGGCGACATTCGACATGCCAATGCCCCCGCCAGGCTCGACCGTGGCGCTGCCGCCGGCCAGGGCCATGCCGACCCCGTCGTCCTGCACCTCCACCACCAGGAACCCTTCGGCCACCCGGCTGCGCAGGGTGATGCTGCCGCCCTCGATGCGCGGCGAAAGGCCGTGCTTGATCGAGTTCTCCACCAGCGGCTGCAAGACCATGCTGGGCACGATGGTGTCGAGGGTCGCAGGATCAAGATCCTTGACGACGCGCAGCTTGTCGCGGCCGAAGCGCACTACTTCGATGTCGAGATAGTCGTCGATGAACTCGACTTCGTCGCTGAGACGCACGAAGGTGTCGCCCCGGCGCTGCAGCCGGCGCAGAATGCTGGCCAGCTTCACGATCAGCACCCGCGCCATGTCGGGATCGAAGCGAACCAGCGATGCGATCGAGTTCAGCGTGTTGAACAAAAAGTGCGGATTGATCTGGCTCTGCAGCGCCTCCATACGGGCCTGCAGCAGAAGGCGCTCCTGCACCTGCAGCTTCATCTCGTTGCGCGTGTTGTTCCAGATCTTCAGCGGGATGGCGACGCAGGCCACCGTGGCCGCGTACACGGCGAGCAGAATGCCCCAGGTCGGAGCGGGAGTGTAGAAGAATTGGCGGGGGAACGCCCGGCCCAGTTCCATGCGCGCCAGTTGCGTGGCCAGAATGAAGAGGAAGAAAAGCGTCTGCCAGTCCATGCGCGGAAACGGCAGGTTGCGGCGCAGCCAGCGGTAAACGCTGAGATCCATGAACGGAGTGAAGGACCAGATGTCTTCCTTGTCCACAGCAGCATTGCGCAGCACGCCGGCCACTAGGCCGACCAGCGTGTCGAAGGGGAGCGCAATCAGCTCGTGGTTGTAGAGCGCAGCCAGGCCGAGGATCGCTCCGCCCATTGCGCCAACCACCCGGCCTCCAATCACACCCAGCAGGATGGCGGCTTCCACCGAGAGGTCGGCGGCATGGAAGTTGCGCACTGATACGCGCACCAGCACGCCCAGCGCGAAGGGCGTCACGATGAACAGCATCAGGTGCATCTTTTGGGCGAGGTTCCGCTCTTCCTGGAAGAGCAGTTCCTTGAAGTAGCGCGAGCGCGCCAGGACGCTGCTGACGGCGGCCGCCACGCCCAGCTTCACCAGCAGGGTAACGAGAATGAAACGCGAGTCCACGCGGAGGAGAAGGTTAGCACGGGCCAGCCAGTAGGAGGCAGGACTGTCTTGTGCGGGATCACGTGTCAGGGTACGGCTTTCAGCCGTGCCGTAGCGGGTTTCCGTCTATTTTTTTCCGAGCCCGAGCGAGCCCTTACGAGTGAGGGCGAGGCAAAACACCGGAACCCGAGTGAGAAGCAATGTCGCTTGCCTCAGGGGCTAAAGCCCACCAATTATGGCGCCCAATCGGCACGACTGAAGTCGTGCCCTGACACGTGTCTCTCACGAGCAAGCTGGCACAGCCCGGAGGCGGCTAGCGACGAACGCGCCTGCGCGTCAATGGCACAAGTCCCCGCGTGGGCGCAATCGCAGCGCCGCATGTAATAATCATTGCGTGAGCGGCACCTACAACCTCCGTAAAGTCGCGGAAGCGGACTTCCCCACCCGCTGGGGACACTTCCGCATCATGGGCTTCGAAGGACAAGCCACCAGCGGTCCCGAGCGTCGTCTCGAAACCGCCGTGGCTCTTGTCATGGGCGAGGTCAACTCCGAGCCGCCGCTGGTGCGCATCCACTCGCAATGCCTGACCGGCGACGTCTTCGGATCGCTGCGCTGCGATTGCCAGCAGCAGCTCGAGATGTCGCTGAAGATGATCGCCGAGGCCGGCCGCGGCGTGCTGGTCTACGAGCAGCAGGAAGGACGCGGCATTGGCCTGCTGGCCAAGCTCCAGGCCTACGAACTGCAGGACAAGGGCCTCGACACGGTGGAGGCCAACGAGAAGCTGGGCTTCAAGGCCGACCAGCGCGAGTTCGCGCTGCCGGCCGAGGTGCTGAAGGCGCTCGGCCTGCGGCAGGTACGGCTGCTCTCCAACAATCC
>DATKLD010000042.1:0-6895 GCA_035542595.1 Terriglobales bacterium | reverse complement strand
TGCCGGGTGGAGGACCGAGGTGGACCAGGCCATCATCGTCGCCGGACAAGCGTCCCGTAACCGCCCCACTGGGACGGTAATCGTCGTTTTGTTACTTGTGACTTTCCCGCTGCTGGCGCTGCTGGTGCTGGAACAGGGACGCGTCATCGACGCCCAGCGCGTGCTGATCCGCCAGCTCAACATCGACAGCCGCCAGCTCAACTCGATACGAATGCGGGAGGCGCAGGACCGCGCCCGGAAAGCCTCCCCAGCCACCAAGACCCCACCGCCCGATGTGCAGCAGCAACCCGGCACAGAGCAGCGTCCCGGCGCAGCGCCGGAACGCAGGAACCGCAAGCGCCGCGAAAGCAAGCAAGAATCTCCTGCTCCGCCGCAGGAATATCCCGCCACGCGCCAGGTGCCGGTCCGGAGATCGGCGTAGGGCGATCCAGCTTAGCGCCAGTTCCCAAGCGTAGCTTCTAGAATCGCCGTTGCTCTACCCAATGTCTTGAGATCCTCGTCCGCGAGCTTGCGCAACTGCGCGGCCAGATAGGCGTTCTTCCGCGACATGGACGACAACCTGTTCGCGCTGATGAGCGAGGTACGGAAGTAACCGGAGGCCTGACGAGAAATCCAGTCACCGCGAAGGGTGACTCCCATCACAGCCCGCAACTCCTGGACGTGGGAAGGTAACAGGTGGGCAGGGTCCATGAACGAGCTTCTTGTGCGACCCCAGTTCGGTGTTTTGCAGCGCCGCTGACGGCGCTTTTTTATTTGTCTTTCTTGAGCGGGAACGTGTTGAGGCATCAATGAGCGACTTTTCCCCAGACGGCGACTACGTCCTGTGCCCGTTGTGCGAGGGCAAGGGCAGGATGCATCGATCTGAACTGGCCGCCAAGCTGGCTGATCACGAGGTGGAGGCCAGGCTGACGGCCTGCCGCCAGCAGCTCGTGAAGGCGGAGTCGGGTCAGCAGAGCGAAGCGGAGAGCGATTTCAGGCGGGAAGTATTGAAGGGGCCGGTGACGCGCATTCTGTGGCGTCGCAGCTCGAAGGAATAATGAAACACGTGAGATTGCGGCTGATGTCACAGACGTCTGCGGCGCTCCAGATTTTGCGGGCCTGCGGCTGCGGGTGTGCCAACTGGCCCAGAAGGTCGCGGAGGATAGCGCAGACTGAGGCGCAGCGCCGGCAATGCGGGCGTTGCGCAAACGCCGCACCCACCGTGGGATAGCGTCGCGGTGGCGCGCGGGCTGGGGCTGGACGGCCACATGCTCACCTCCACCCAGGCGGGGGTTGCTGCTCCCCGCCTGTCGCGGTACGGGAGGCGAACTTTCGCCATGACCGAGACCGAACTTCAGCAGGCAGATTCCATCCTCGGGCAGTTCGACGATCGACGCGCTAATCTCATAGCCATACTCCAGGACATTCAGGGAAGGTTCTATTACCTGCCGCAGGAAGTCCTTGCGCGTGTGGCGCGCAAGCTGCGCGTGCCCTTGACCGATGTTTATCAGGTGGCGACGTTCTACCGCTGCTTCAGCCTGGTGCCACGCGGACGGCACCAGGTACAGGTGTGCCTGGGAACGGCGTGCCACGTACGCGGAGCGCCGCGGGTGCTGGATCGCATCCTGACCGACCTGAAGCTGGGCGAGCCTGGCACTACCCGGGACCGGCAATTCACGGTGCTGACGGTGCGCTGCGTCGGCTGTTGCGGGCTGGCTCCCGTGGTGCGCGTGGACGACAGGACCCATCCCCACCTGACGCAGACCAAGGTGCGCGGGATGCTCAACAAGTACCGCCTGAAGCCGCAAACCCAGGAAGAGGCCGCTTCCGCCGAAGAAGCAGGAGATCGCGATGCCACGGTTCAAGTCGGTTGAGGAACTGGAGAGCTTTCGTGCCGGGCTGCGCGCCACGCGCGATCCCAAGCGGCCGTGCCTGACGGTGTGCGCGGGCAGCGGATGCACGGCCGCGGGCGCCCACGATGTGCTCGCCGGATTGCGCAAGACGCTGGCGAAACACGGGCTGCAGGACACCATCGACGTCAAGAGCACGGGCTGCCACGGCTTCTGCGAACGCGGCCCGGTGATGATCGTCTGGCCGGAGGGCACCTTCTACAATCAGGTTGCAGCAAGTGATGTGCCCGCCATTGTGGCCAGCGCCAGCAACGGCCACGTGCCGGTGGAGAAACTTCTGTATCGCGACCCGGTCTCGGGCAAGCGCGTGATCCGCGAGGAAGAAGTTCCGTTCTACGCGCGCCAGCAGCGGGTTCTGTTCGGGAACAACGGCAAGATCGATCCCAAGAACATCGAAGACTATCTCCACGTAGGCGGCTATGCCGCCCTGGCGCGGGTGCTTTCCACCATGAGTCCCGAACAGGTCGTGGACGCTGTCGCCCGCTCCGGGCTGCGAGGGCGTGGTGGCGCGGGCTTTCCGACGGGCGTCAAGTGGAAGGTGTGCCGCGAAAATCCGGCGCCTCGTTATCTCATCTGCAACGGCGACGAGGGCGATCCCGGCGCGTTCATGGACCGCAGCTTGCTCGAAGGCAATCCCCACAGCGTGGTGGAGGGCATGATCATTGGCGCCTTCGCGCTCGGCGTGCAGGAAGCTTTCGTGTACGTGCGCGCCGAGTATCCGCTGGCCTGCGAGCACCTGCGTGTGGCCATCGAACAGGCGGGGGAGTGCGGATTGCTCGGCGACGACATTCTGGGCACCGGCATGAAGCTGCGCATTCATGTGGTCAAGGGTGCGGGGGCGTTCGTGTGTGGCGAAGAGACGGCACTGATCGCCTCCATCGAGGGCCGGGTGGGAGAACCGACCCCCCGGCCCCCCTATCCCGCGCAGAAGGGCCTGTGGGGCCGGCCGACGGTCATCAACAACGTGAAGACCTGGGCCAGTGTGCCGGTGATCATCAACTGGGGCGCCGACTGGTACGCCGGCATCGGCACGGAGAAGAGCAAAGGCACGATGGTGTTTTCGCTCGTGGGCAAGATCAACAACACAGGCCTGGTGGAAGTGCCCATGGGGATCACGCTGCGAGAGATGATCTACGACATCGGCGGCGGCATCCCCGGAGGCAAGGCGCTGAAGGCCATCCAGATCGGCGGGCCCTCGGGAGGCTGCATCCCCGCCAAGCTCATCGATCTTCCCATCGACTACGAACGCTTGACCGAAGCCGGATCAATGATGGGCTCCGGCGGCATGGTGGTGATGGATGAGAACACCTGCATGGTCGATGTAGCCCGCTACTTCATGGAGTTCCTCGAGGATGAATCTTGCGGCCAGTGCTTCCCCTGCCGCAAGGGGACGCAGCGCATGCGCCAGATCCTGACGCGAATTTGCGGGGGCCACGGGACCGAAGACGATCTGCTCCTGCTGGAAGATCTGGGCTGGCTGATGAAGCAGGCGTCGCTGTGCGCCCTGGGTCAGACGGCGGCCAACCCGGTGCTGACCACGCTGCGCTACTTCCGCGACGAATACCTGGCGCATATCCGCGAGCGGCGTTGTCCGGCCAAGGTGTGCCGTGAACTGATCTTCTACGAGATCGAACCCACGCTCTGCGACGGCTGCCACGCCTGCGTCCATGTCTGTGCGGGGCAGGGAATCCTGGGCGAAAAGGGACAGGTCCACACGATCGACCGTGCCAAGTGCACGCGCTGCGGCGCTTGCCTGGAAGTCTGCCAGCCCAAGGCGGTGCGGGTCGGAACGGGGGAGTCCCCATCGAGCGCCGGTTTGGCGCGCGATGGGGCCGGAGGAGAGCTAGTGTGCCGAAACTGACGATCAACGGCATCGAAGTACTGGTCGAGAAGGGCACGACCGTGCTGGAGGCGGCGCGCTTTCTCGGCATTCCGATTCCCACGTTATGCCACGACGATGGCCTGGCTCCGGCCAGCGCTTGCCGGTTGTGTGTGGTCGAGGCGCGCCGCGGACCCGAGGGGAGCAGCAAGCTGCTGGCGTCTTGCAGTCTGCCCGCGGAGGAGGGCCTGGTGGTGCACACGAACTCGGCGAAAGTGCAGCGCGCGCGCCAGTTGCTGATCGAACTCTACGTAGCCACCTGTCCCTCGTCAAAGCGCATCCAGGACCTGGCCTCCGCCTACGGTGTGCACGAGTGCCGCTACGAAGCCGAGCACGAAACCTGCATCCAGTGCGGGCTGTGCGTGCGCATGTGCGAGCAGCAGATGATGGCCGGCGCCATCGGATTTGCCGGACGCGGCAAGGATCGCCATGTTTCGCGGCCGTTCGATATGACCAGCGAGCGCTGCCGCCAATGCGGCGCGTGCCTGTACATCTGTCCGGTCTGCGAGCTGCGCTGCGCCGGGCCCGAGGCCGAGTCCACGTTGTGCAACGGCTGCCTGAATTTCGCTCCGGTGTGTTTCCAGAGTTACGACGACGCCATGTGTTTTCTGGACCCGTGCCACGCCTGTGAGCTGGCGGGTCCTTTGCGTCCGGATGTCAAGATCAAGACCGCCGGTCGAGCGACGGTCCTTCTAGGAGAAAAACAATGACTTACACACGCCTGAATTCTTCAGCGGCCACGCTGACCAAGAACCGCACCGAGGACGCCATCGTTCCCATCAGCGGCATGTGCGCCACCTGCGTGGATGGCTGCATCGGCATGTGCGAGATCGGCAAGAGCGCCTACCGCGGCGCGGAGATGATCTATCCCCAGCCCTTCGGCATCATCACCACCGCCGGCCAGAAGGACTACCCGGTGGACCTGTCTCACTTCACCATTCTGGGCCGGTGCGCCGGGGCATGGGGAATGGAGGAGGACTCGAATCGCGCTCTCTTCCCCAACGTCGATCTCGAAGTCACGCTGGGCCGCGACAGCGGCATCCGCTACAAGCTGCCCTTCACGCTGGCCGCCATGGGTTCGACCAACGTGGCCAAGAACAACTGGCCGGGGCTGGCTGCCGGCGCCGCCATTACCGGCACTGGCATCGCCATCGGCGAAAACGTGGTCGGCATGGATATGGAGTCGCGTTTCGACAATGGCAGAGTCATTTCCAGTGTGGACCTGGAGTGGCGCGTGAAGTGTTTCCGCGAGTGGCAGGTGGATGGCTACGGCGAAGTGTATGTGCAGGCCAATGTCGAGGACACCATGTTGGGGGTGCAAGAGTACGCGATCAAGAAGCTGGGCGTGAAGGCCGTCGAGCTGAAGTGGGGCCAGGGCGCCAAGGACATCGGCGGCGAGGTCAAGATCAAGGACCTCAGCAAGGCGCAGGAGCTCCAGCGGCGCGGTTACGTTGTCCTGCCCGATCCCTCGAACCCGATCGTGATCGAGGCCTTCAAGAAGGGCAGCTTCCACGAATTCGAGCGGCACTCGCGCGTGGGCATGGTGAGCCGCGATGGGTTCCTGAAGCGCGTGGAGGAGCTGCGCAAGTGCGGCGCGAAATACATCACGCTCAAGACCGGCGCCTATCGCCCGGCCGACCTGGCGCGCGCGGTGAAATACGCGTCGCTGGGCGAGATTGACCTGCTCACCGTGGACGCGGCCGGCGGCGGGACCGGCATGTCTCCCTGGCGCATGATGAACGAGTGGGGCGTGCCCGGCGTCGAGCTGCACTCGCTGCTGCGCGAATATCTGATGGCCCTGCGCAGCAAGGGCGAGTTCATTCCGGCGATAGCCCTGGCCGGCGGCTACACCTTCGAGGACCAGATGTTCAAGGGGTTCGCCCTCTGCGCCCCCTTCGTCAAGCTGATCGGCATGGCGCGAGCGCCGCTGGCCGCGGCCATGGTTGCCAAGACCATCGGCAAGTCGATTGAAGCGCAGAACCTGCCCATCTATATCGAGCGCTTCGGCACAACAACAGACGAAATCTTCGTCACCGCGCCCGAGCTGAGGCAGAAGCTGGGCGACCGTTTCAGCAAGCTGCCGGCAGGCGCCATGGGAATCTACACTTACTACCAGCGGCTGGCGCAGGGCCTGCGGCAGCTGATGGCCGGAGCGCGCAAGTTCGGGCTGAAGTACATCAGCCGCAACGATATTGCCTCGCTGACCATGGAAGCCAGCCGTATCACCGGCATTCCGCACGTCAGCGACATTGACAGCGAAGAGGTGAACGAGATTCTGGACGGGATCGAAGGAGGCAAGGCCCCAGCCGCCGCTGACTAGAGTGCGGTTCTGACTGCTCTGCCCCACGCCGAGTGCAGCTAATGCACCCGGGTATTTATTTTTGCGTCTTGGCGCTTTCTTCGACGATACCACCCACCAGCGCTAGGACCGCGATCAATGCGAGCACGAGCATCAATTCCATCGGCCTGTCCTCTCCAATTCGGATTCTTCACGGCGCAGTTCGCGCTGGCAGAGTCCGGCAGCGAACACCAGGATCAGGACCACGGTCAGAAAAGCAAACACTACGAAGCCCCACGGGTGAAACGACATAAGCCACCTCGGAGGGCAAACAGGATCGTCCAGACGCGCCCAGTAATCGGTGACCGCGCTCACATGAGGCTGTGATCTGTGCGATGGAAGGAGAGAGTGATCGGGAACTATTTCGTTCGTTGCGTCAGCTTCTCGAGTTCTGCGATCGTAGCTTTGTCGTCATAGATACCAGCCCCGACGACATAGTTCGTGTTGCCTGCCCGCAAGGCGTAGCTGATCTTCCGCGAGCCCTCTTTCTGGCCGGGCTTGGGCCACCAATATTGGAGCCAGATGCCGGAGGGCTTCTTCAGGGCGTCGCAGACCTGCCAGAAGAACGGATGTCCTTTGGTGTCGAGCAGGGACATCGCGTCCTTTCCTATCAGCTCCGGGTTCACGGGGTGGGCGGCAATGATCGCCTGGCCGCAGTCCACGACGAACACGTAGGTGTCTTTCCATACCCATGGACCCTGCTTCTGGTCGAATTGCTGCAAGGCGGCTCCGCCCGGCTTTGCATCGGCCGATTTTGCCAAGACACTCGCCGCCTCTTGCACTTTGCCG
>DATKLD010000041.1:0-16510 GCA_035542595.1 Terriglobales bacterium | reverse complement strand
AAGGCTCATAAGATTTCGGTTGGTGAACACCGACCACGTAGCGCGGCGATGCACAGCCGCGAAGCGCCGACATTTGTTCGAGCCCAGCGCGTAAGCGCTGGGTCAGGAATTCAAATAGTCGCGGAGCCCCTTCAGGGGCGGCACATCACTGGCCGGTGCCGCCCTACGGGCTCGTTCTTTTTCTTACCGCTTTCCCAGCGCTTACGCGCTGGGCTAACCCAAATGCCGCCCTTGCGGGCTTGCTTTACGCGCGGGCCAGGGAATCGCCGTGGATGCGGGTAAAAAAAGTCAGCTATGTTTTCTTACGCCCGCTTCGCGGGCTCTGTTTCAAATCGTCTCCCACGGCTTGCGCCGTGGGCTACGTTCTGGCGCGCGCTACGCGCGCTGGATCCCCACCCTTGGCAAAACCGGCCAAGGGTGGGGCACCCGCCCATGGATTCGAGTTCAAGATTCATAGTTGGTGCTAGTCGAAGTCCGGCGCTATCCTTGGCCCGTGCCCGACGACCTCGAAGTCTGGATTGGCCTTGCCAACGTTGTTCCGCAAGCTAGCTGTGAACTGCTGGCGGATGACAAAGGCGCGTTCGTCAATTTCTTGAGCCTGGCCAGAGACGCCGAGGAATTCAGAACGAAGGTGGCTCGTGCCTGCCTCTACTACAAGCTGGATCTCATTGGGTTAGAGGAGTGCCAACCGTTTGCCGAGCGACACTCAGAGCGTGTCATTGCCGAGGAATTATGTGAAATCGCTGACGGACTCACCAACCCTCGACATGTCATCTTCGGCACGTTCCACACGTATCCGCGATCGATGTAAGTCTCAGTGCCTCTGTGTCCTCTGTGGTTAAGGCTTTTGAATTGCCGGCAGCCCCCGCATCTGCCGCACCTCGTTCACCGTCAGCACGCCGTTGCGCAGCAGGATCTCCTGGATCTGCGCTTCTTCCATCTCGTTGGCCGCGTCCACGTCGGTGAAGACGAACTCCAGATCGTTCCAGCCGAGCTTCTTGCCGATGGCATCGCGCGTCAGGTGCTCGGCGATCAGGCGCGCCGTGGGTACGATGGCCTGGCGAAACGCCTGGTCCGCCAATTGCCCGGCGGTCGAGCGGTTCACGTCGTGTTCCAGCCCGAGGAGGAACGGCGGAAGATCGAAGGCGTCGGCAATTACGCGCAGCAGGAATTCCTGCCAGCCCAGGCGGAGATCCTGGTCGGTGCCACCGCCGAAGCGCAGCACCTCTGGCCTGTTCTCGACCGAGAGGATGGGCACGCGGCCCGTGCCTTCGATCTCGTCCTGCCACCAGCGGATCAGCCGCTCGTGCTGCGATGGCCCCAGGTCCTGCAGCCACAGCGCGTACTGCACCACCGAGTTCGAGGCTAGGCGCGCGGCATAGCGGTGCGCCCCGAGAAAGGCGTTAATGCTTTCGAACGCCACTTCCAGCCGGCCCAGCCCGAAAGGGGTGTGCGTGCGCGGGTTCAGGCGAATGTAGATGAGTTCATCGTCGTTGAGCACGATCTGTGTGTTAGGGCTGAAGGCGCCTGCTACTTGGACGTACCGGGGCGAGTCCGGACGGCCGTCCCAGTCTGTACGCATGCGGATGCTCGCCCCATCCACGGGCCACAGGTTCAGGGGCCGCGAAGCGTCGCCTGACAACTGTGCCTCGATCGCTCCGAAACCGCCTACGATCACGTCTTCCAGCACCTGCTCAGCGAGCGAGCGAAAGGAATCGTCGGAGTTGGGCGCATCCAAGTTGTCGGTCAGGATGCGGATGCGCTCGGACGCATCGGGGATCTCGGCGAGCGAGCGTCCATTCTTCGGCTGCACCCGCCAGCGCATGCCGGCCACGCGATCCTTGACCGTGTTGATGGCCTTGCGCGCTACCGGCGTCTCGGCAAAGCGTCGCAGGTTGTATGGCGTCGGCTTCGGCAGCACGTCCGCTCGCGGTCCGTAGGTTTGCAGAATGGACGGCAGCGCCAGCGTGCGCCGCTTCTCGGGCGCACCGGTTCCAACCAGTCGGCGCAGCGCGCCGCGCAATGTTGCACGAATGTTCATGGATTTATTTCGGAACTTCTTCGCCGCGGATCAGCGCGGATAGACGCGGATCAAAGAACACCTACCACAGAGGCACGGAGACACGGAGAAAATCTATTCGACTTCCGTGACTCCGTGTCTCCGTGGTAAGCCTTAGACTCTTAAATCCCGGCGGACGGCTTCCGCCAGCCGAGGCAGTTCGGCCTGCGCCGCGACTGCGATCTGGCTGCGGGCCAGCGTGTCCAGCGCGAAGGCGATGGGCTCATCCCCGCGATCGAGATCGTCTTCGACGATGGCGGTCAACGATGTCTTGGCCTGCTCGAGGCGCGCGATGCCTTCGCGGATCTGCGGATACGTGAACGCCAGGACTTTGGCGGCGTCCACGTCGGTGGCAAGTGACACGGCGTGGAACAGCTTGACCTCGCCGTTCGGACGGTAACCGCAATCGATCTTGAGCGGATCGCCCGGATGCGTGTACTGCGCCACCGCGACGCGCTTGCGCATCAGCTTCCACACGCCTGCCTGCTCGAAGGCTTCGCGCATGCGTTGCGCGATCAACTGTCGCCCGGCCGCAGTGCCTTTGCCCGCCGGACGCCGCACCCGCTCGAGGTACATCTCGGCCAGCCGCCCGAGTTCCTCCGCCGGAGATTCGGTCAGGCACGCCTTGGCCGGGGAGAGCTGCAATACGTTCGAAAACGACTCCTCGACGCTGCGAAGGAAATCCTCGCGACCGCCTTCCTTCAGCCGCGTGCGCAGATCGTCTTCCAGGACTGCGAGCATCTCGACGTCCGCCGCCGGGTCGAGACACTTCACCCGTTGCCAATCGCGGGTGAACTTGACTTCGGCAAAGCCGGCGCCATTCGCGCCCGGCTCAACCAGCATTACGCCGATGTTGACGAACTCGTCCTTCACCGCATCCGGTACGTAGCGAAGCAGGAAGAACTCGCATTGCTTCAAATCAGCCATTAGCTTTCCAGCCGTAGAGACGCAGCATGCTGCGTCTCTACACTTACGGCTAACCAAGACGCAGAGACACAGAGAAGAACTGAACACTTAATGCTCTATTTACTGTTTATTGCTTACGTCCTCCTCTGTGCCTCTGTGTCTCCGTGGCGTACGTTAATTGTTCTTCCAGTTCGGGAACGGCTGTCGCGACGAGCGGCGAAACTCCGTGATCAGTTCCCTCACCCCGCGGCACCGTCTGGCCAGAGCGTCCACCAGCTTTTCCAGCGCGTCCCAATCGGCATCGTACCACTCTGGCGGAACGGCGGACGCGATGCCTCCGATCGCGCTCGAGTTCAGTGCTTCAATCGCCGACAGCCACGGCTCGAAGGATTCCCAGCCGGTGACGGCGGTGTACACCTGGTTCGAGGAATGCGCTCCGCGCAGCGGCGAATCGCGAAACGCCCACTCCCCATCGTTGAAGCAGTATCCCTGGTCGATGAACGCGGCACTATAGCCCGGCTTGTCGGACCTCCGCCAATAGACTGCCTGACGACCATCGGCGTTGCAGGTCCACTTGTCGAATGCCAGGATGCCGGCGAAATCCCCCAGGTTCCGGATACCCCAGAGGAAGCTCTCCGGCAAGTAGTCCAGCACCTGGCCCTGCGCTGGATCGACGATGTAGCGCGAGCCGAATTGCAGTCCCGGCTGGCATGGAATCCTCTTGCCCGCGATCTCAATCGCCAGCTCCGGTGTGTGCTCGATGAGCCACTCCCCGACTTCGATCACCTCTGCCGCCGCCATCGGCAACCCGATCTGCAGCCCCAGTCGCGTTGCCAGCAAGTCATTGGCCAGAACCCGAATGTGCTGCGGATTGTTCTGGAACTTGACGACGTAGTAGTTGCCGTCCGAGACGCGCATGAGGTGTCCCTGCGCACCCCCGCGCATTCGCCGAATATGCTGGACGGCAATCAAAGCCACCGCAGCAGGTTACCTCCGGTTCTTGCCCGCGGGAAATAACCCGACTCTTGTTCTAAATTCGGAACAGACCCAGGCACGCATTCTTAACAGGCTGAAAAACTCGCGTGATCGGAACAAGACCAAGATTGCCGGGGACCCCGAAGTGTGTGAGGGAGAGCCGGTGCCGCCCCTTCGGGGCTCACGTTCTTACTCCACTTTACCCGGCGCTCACGCGCCGGGCTAACCCAAATGCCGCCCTTCGGGCTGGGTTCTCGACCGTCTCAGACCACTTACTCATTGCAGAGGTGGTTCTCATACACACACCGAAGCCGCGCCCCACCAAAGCAAGCCTGAGCTGGAGTTTTTCCGCAGCCTGTTAGACCTTCACCGTACGGAAGGAGTCCCGGAATGCCGTTCCCCTTCGGGAATGGCCTCCCGCATCGGCCCGCCTGACCATCTGCGCGATGGCCATGGCCAGCACACAATCGTCATGGGCGCCACCGCTGGCGCTGGCGGAAGTGTCAGCGTGGCGCACAAAAGTCCGGCACTCCTCGAGCAGGCGCCGGCTGAAGAACAACCCGGGTGCGTCCGCCAGCATGACTGCCAGATGCTCGATCATCTTGGGCCGGGTCGCAGCATTCGTCAGCCAGCCCAACTGTCCGTTCTCCTCATACAGGTTCGGGTAGTGATGGCGGTCAGTCAGGTAGGCCAGCACGGCGTGGCCGTGGTTGTTCCTCTCGACCGCAATCAGGGCATCGCAGTATTCGCGCCCCAGCCTGGTCACCCATTGCGCCAGCTCGCGGGGAGTGAAGTGGCCGAGCAATTCGGCGCACTGCATGCCGCTGAAGCGTTCGATTACCTGCGCGCAGGCATAGTCGCCGTGCGCGCCGCCACCCGCCGGATCCACGCCGATGATCCATGACTTCTGGTCACGGCTGGCCCGGGCAGGTGGAAACCATATCAGCAGCCGCCCGTTGTCCTTTATCTCCAGCGGCTCGCTGCAGTTTGCCAGCCGCTGCTCGATCACCGCCAGGTCGAACACGCATTCTCCGGAAGAAAGGAAACAGCTCTCGGCATCTTCGGCGTACTCCTGCACGGCGCGGCCGCGGAATTCCGCCTGGACCTCGCGGCGAAAGGCGATCTGTGCCGGCTCGAGGCCGTGCTTGCTGACGAGCTCTTCTTCTTTCTCGCTCAGCGGCAACACATCCACCGCTGCGCGCCGGTAGGACGGCTCCCACCACCACGGATAGAAGTGGCGGACGAAGCCCTTCTCCTCGGCATGCTGCCACTCGTCGTAGAAGCAGCCGCCGGCGCCGTTGGCCGTGGATTCCAGCACGACTTCTCCATCGGGCGGCACGGCGGCGCGCAGCGAAGCCAGGGTCTCGGCCGGATCGCGCGGCCAGCGGGCCACCTCCGAGCAATGCAGGTTACGGATGGTAAGCCCGCGGCCAGCGTTGGGGTCCGCCGCCGTCTCCACCCGGTACTCGCTATCGAGGCGGGGGAAGACGATCTGACGGACGTTAGCGCGCGAGGTCTCCAGCGCGCCCTTGCGCAGCCGTTGCGGCAGGTTCTCCAGGAACCGCCGCACGATACGAAACAACTCCTCGGCCGAGGCCAGGTCGTGCGCCACCTGCACGCTCACGGTACCCGGCCGGGTGATGGTGTGCAGAAAGAACCGCGCCGCCACCCAGGTGGTCACTCCGACCTGCCGTGCCTTCAGCACGATGTTCCGCCGACCGCAGCGGCGTGAAAACTCACGCTGCGCCCGGTTGGGTGAAAGCGGCAAGCGGTTCCCCTGCTTGTCGCGGATCTTCAGCAGCGCCCATCCCAAGTAATCGCGAACCGTACCGTGCGGCCTTGCCTCCGGCTGCTCCAGACCACCGAGGAAGGGGTGATCGCGCAGATCATCGGGTTTCCGATCCAGGCAGCGGCCCAGGGTGATCAACGTCTCCAGGTCTTCAGTCAAGCCTAAACTTGGGCAACCGGAGGCTCACTGCAGCCTTTCGACCACCACGTCGATCCCATACTGCGGGGAGCCGCAACTGGAGCAGGTCAGCGTGGTGCTGTACGAAATGGCCTGGCTGGCGGCCACGTGAATGATCCACTGGCCGCTGACCTGTCCGCCCGAGTTGACCTTGGTGAGGTCCAGGCTGGAGCTGCCAAAGCTCTCCGCCCCGCTGCCAGTGTTTGCCGACAGGCTGAAAGAGACCGTGCCACTTGAGCCTGCGGTCGTGGTCCACATCGCCAGTGCCACACGGTAAGTGCCGGCGCTCGACGGCGTGTAGAGCGTGGTGTTGCCGATGGAGGCAGTCTGCCCGGTGAGCGAAGTGGCGGCCATGCGGCAGGGGTTCTTGGTCACGTCGCAATTGAAGCGTGAATCGTCGCCGGCGGCGACGGTGCCCGCGGTGGTGCCAACGTTCAGCGTGGCCGCACCACCCAGCCCGCTAACGTCGGCGGCCGCCGGCTGCGCGCAGTTGGCATTACCACTGGCCGCGACCCCGGTGGCGAAGCTATGAGCACCGCACTGGGTCGGCGTCGACGCCAGAGCTGTGGCGGTACTGGCATTGCCAGTAAGCGGGCCGATGATCCGGTTGAAGGTGGCATTACCAGCATTGTCGATCGAGCACAAGGTAGTGGAGGCGTCGGCGCTGAGACAGTCGAAGAAGTCGGCGGTCTGGCTGGCCTTCAGCCGGGCCACGATAGTGGGCGCAGCCGCGAAGGGCGAGATGAAGGTGAATGCCCCGCGCGGCGACCCTTGCCCGAAGCTGTAGTATCCGGCAACGGGGAAATTGGCGAAGGCGCCATCGGCACTGTCGCCATAGTTCGTGTTGCCGGAGATCTCGGTGTTGGAGCCCGGCAGGTAGCTGCCGCCGATCCTGGCGAAAACGGCGGCCAGTCCGGAAATCGCTAGGCCGCTTCCGCCGCGCACCACATTGTCGCGGTAGACGTTGTAATCGGTGCCGGCATCGGCCACGATTGGAAACGCGCCGGAGACCTGGCCCCCGTCAGGCCACTGGAAGGTGCTGTTCGTAACGCTGTTGCCATTGCCCCTCAGGTGCACGCCACCGGTCGATACGCCATCGGCCGTCAACTGAGTGATGTGGGCATTGCCCAGCACTTCCATGGCGTAATTGGGGTAGTAGGTGAGCAGCGGGAATCCATAGACGTGGACTTTGTTGTACTGGTTGTCGCCGGCGTCGTCTACGATCCCGGCGTTGGACATGTTCCAGGCGGTGACATCGCTCACCTGGTTATCGGTCGCGGTGGCGAGAAAGTGCAGGCCGTTCAGCGGCCGTGCGTTGGCTGCATAATCGCCAGACTCGAAGGCGATGGCGATGTCTCGTATCCGCGCGTCGTAGAACTCGGCGTTCGAGCCAGTAGATTCGCCTAGCACTATGCCTTCGCCCGTGGCGGCCAGCACTCGCCTGACCTTGACGCGCTGGATCTGCCAGCCCTTACCCTTCTGCAACTGCAGTCCATAGGTGGCTTGGAGACTGCCGTCGATCGTCAGGTCGGTGATCCTGCAGTTCAGCGGCAGCGAACTGTTGCCCTTGCTCACGACTCCCGTGGCCGGGCTGGAGACGCCGAGCACGGTGAGATCGATGCCGGCGCCGACCAGGTTCACGCAATTGCCATTGTCGGGTAGGGTAATGGCCCCGGTGTACGTGCCCGCTGCCAGATACACCGTTCCGCCGGTCGAGGAAACCGCGTCAATGCAGGTCTGGGCGTTGGACGCCGTGCACAGCTGCGCCACGTTCGGCGCGGAAAGTCCCCCGGAGAACGAGGCAGCCCCTGCGGCATTGTCAACCGACCAGGTCGGCACGACAGTGCTCGAGGGGCCATAGCCGTAAACGCCCTTGCCGCGCAGCTTCAGGTACTCGGCTTCGTTCTGGGTCGGCCGAGGGTAGGAGTTATCACACGCCGGCATGGCGCTTACGGTGATGGACGTCGTGGTCGTTGTCCCGATGAAGCAGGACTGGCCAGCGACCATGAACATCGTGTCGTAGCTCTGGGAGCCGGGCGTACCCACCCACTGGAAAGTCATCTGGTGATTGCTGTCTGGGGCCGCCGGGCCACTGCAGAAGGCGTGGGCCTCAGTGGTCCGCCTGCCGTTGGCGTCCTTGGCGAACATCCAGAAGAGGTATCGCTGCGACGTGTCTCCGCCCGTCACCATGCAACCCGGGAGCACCGTGGGCGCGCCCGGCCCGGCTATTTCCACCACCCCTTCTCCCAGGTAAGGATCATCATTGCCAACAGGTATGGCTCCGTCAATTCTGGAAATGGGATTCTCTAACATGCGCAATCCGCGCCGTGTTCCACCGGTGGACTGTATGAAGGAAAGCCCGTTGTCAGTCTCCGGATTCACGGAGCCCAGCACGATATTGCCACCGTGGTAGAAACCGTAGCTCGGCCCGAGCAATTGTTGGATGGTGGCCGGCGGTGGCAGCATGTCGTAGAGGCCACCGGCTGCTCCGCCGACCTTCCAAGCAAACGAATTGTTGATAAACATCCCCGAACTGTTGCTGTTGCCGCAGATGGCATGCGGTGTCGGAAAATTGGTGTCTGACCAGGTATTGCTGAGGGCGAGAAAATACTGTGCCCCACCGAGATCCCAGAAGCATGGCGCCGTGGCCTTATCGTCCCACCCGTTGTTGATGTGGGAGAGCGTGATGGGCAAGGGCCCGAAGCCCGGACCCAGCGTAAGAAACTGCTTGTTGGCCTCGCTGAGCAGCCCATCCACGCTCACTGGATCGCTCGCGGCGTTCAGCGACACAGCGCTTGCCGTCAAGTTGTTCACTTCGCCGTACTTGATGTGATACGAGCCTCCGTCGAACTTGTACCCGTACTGCCCGAAGCTGACGTTGTTGTTGAAGAAGATCTCGTTCTTGGGGTTGGCGGAGGGCCCGATGTGAAACCCTATACCGCCCCCCGGAATGCAACTGATGTTGTAGAACCTGCCGTCCTCTACATTGACCTGAGAGGTCGGGGAGATGTCCACACAAGTGAAGTTCGGTGTGGCAATGTCGTTCTGCGGCGCGCCGGCGATCGTCACGTCGTTGACCATCAGCCGGGTTGCGTTCCAGGCATTGGTTGCGGTCTTGTCCCAGGCGACACCTGCAGACGCGTACGTTGGAGTGCAATTGGCACCCCAGTGGCCGAAGATGGCCAAATGCTGTAAGCCAAGATTAAAGGCATTGTTGGCATTCACCGCCGGTCCGCTTCCGTCACCGCAGTACATGAAGCCGGTAGAGTCTGATGCGCCGCCGATCCTGAAGTTGCCGGTGTTGCTCAGGTTCAAGGGCGAGGTGAGCTTCATCCAGAAAAAGTTGCCTGATCCGGGGAGCTGGAGAAACCCGCCGTTGTTGGAAAGCGTCCCAATGGCGCCGTTAGCAGCGCTGGTGTCGTCGGTAGCGGCATCGCCCCTGGCGCCGAAGTCGCGAAAGTCGGCTGTCTGTTTGGCTTGCTCAACGAACTTAGTGCCATTGTAGGTCGGCTGTTGACCAGCCGCGGTGGGAGCGTCCAAGTTGCGCCCCTGGAGTTGCCCGGCATTGAACGTCGAGGGGATGCTTCTTAATTGCGAGTAGGCGTAGTCGTTAGCCGCCGGGACCACGTCGCCGGTACGGCCGTTGAACGAAGTCACGATTCTGAGGAAGGGGATGTGGCCGCCGCTGAGCGCAGCCGCGATGGCGTTGTCCACGTACTGACGAGAGGCCACCTGCATGGCCACGCCGCTGGGAACAATCCTGGAACGTACGCTGGAGATTGTGGCCGTGCCGGAAGCGGGCACCGACCAATACTCTTCGCTGGTGGATCCGTCGTCCAGCTTGTAGATTACCTTGTAATACGTGCCGTCGGGGGTTCCGCCGGCATTGGGCACGAGGGTCACGCTGATCGCGCCCTGCGGACCGATGGCCACGCTCATGGATCCCGCAGCCACGGCAAGATTATCGGCAGTCGTAAACGCGGGCCACGATATCACCAGCGTGCCCGCGGCTGGCGTGCCATCAGCGCGGTACACCACGTCCTGGACCGTGGTCGTGCTTCCCGCCAAGGCTCGCTGCGCCATCACCAGCGCCAGGGCGAGCGAGATCAGGCAATAAAAAAGCCGCCCGCGGCGGCCATGATCAAGCAATCCGATTTTCATGTGTGAGAAGGTCTGGAAATTTGCGATTTGTGATTTCCTTGGGCCCAACTCCATGCACAAAATCACAAATCACGAATCGCAAATCACAAATCTGTTAACGTTTTCCCGCGCCCGCGTAGTTGCGGATGAACTGTTCCACACTGCGCACGTACACGTCCGCGAAGTCCACCACCGGACGCCGCTCCTCGATCAGGCCCATGGCCTCCTGCAGGTCCCACCCCTGCACACGGAGGACCGCCAACGCCATCATGGGGGCACGGTGGACGCCCGCAGCGCAATGAATCAGCAGCCTGTGCTCTGGATTCTCTACGGCTGCCAGGGCGAACTCGGTCGCCGGCTGGAAAACTGCCGCCGGTTTGGGCTGAAAGTCATCATCCACCGGGTTCCAGAACACCTCGATGCCGTAACCCTCAGCGAGGGGAGTGTCATCGAATTCGACCTGCATGTCGATGATGTGCGTAACGCCGGCCGCGGCCACCTTGGCCATGTTCGCGTCCGTCCAGATACCGCCCCCCACCGCGATCTGCGGAGTCACCCAGGTCAAGTCCATCGGTCGAGCTCGCTGCCGCCGCCATCGTACCGGCCGGGGCCGAAGGACTCTCATTCTACCCTACCGATGGATTTTCTCTGGCGAACGTCGTCACACTGGCTCCGGCATCACGGTCTTGGCCAGTTTCCGGCATACGCAGGAGCCGCAAAAGTAGAGCGGCGAGTGATTCGTCCTCGACTTCGTCCGGTCCGCGGCTGGCAGGCTTGCCTGGCGACGTCTGCCTGCCCTCGCCTAATGACGCGGCCGCCTCAACCAGGCTCTCGATGATCCCAGGTGTGGCTCGCCGCACCACCGCCGCCGCCCACTCCCGCTCCTTGCCGCTGCGGTTGCGTCTGCGCTTCAGATTCGCGCCCGGCTTCGCCACAGCCTCTCCTCAAAACAAAACGAGGGAGCGCCGCCGCGCTCCCTCGTTTTTCTCTTCACCACTTCTAATTCAAGAATAGCAGGTCGAACCGGCCGGCAGTGCCACCTGGCGGAAAACTTTATTTTCTTGCTGCACAGCCAGTTGCGGATTCTTCCGCCGGTTTGGCCTCTTGACAGCTTTGTGAGGCCTCGTCGGCGGAAGTCGAGGGGAAGGGACGCAACAGCCCGACTTCCAAGAAGATTTCACTCAGCCTATCCAGGGTGCGCGAGAACCGCCGAGCTACCGTGCTCCGACTGCAGCCCATCAGCACGGCGGTCTCGTCCCAGGTGTAATCCTGGAACACGACGCGCGCCACCAGTTCGCGCGCGAACTCATCCAGCCTTTCCAGGCAACGCTCCACGTCGTGAACCAGAATGACGACATCCTCAAAACTGTGCACGTGGTACGAAGTGACGCGCGCGCGGAAGAACTCGCGTCCCAGCAGCGACGGCAGCCGGCCGATATCCAGCGACATGCGGAAGTAGCGCCGCAACAGGCCCATGGTGCGGCCGCGGTAGGCCGTGATGGTCGCAACCTCAGCCTGCGATCGGGATTCTTCCGGGATACGGAACGCACCTGCAGGGGAAGAGATGATCATGCCCTCTTCCTCTCCGCCGGCTTGGTCCGCCTGGCGCGGGACAACTGCGCCATGACTTGGGCGCAACGTCCGCAGTAGGGGGCGTTGCTGCCGTGGGGACGCAGTTGCAGCGCCCCGCATGCCTCGCAGTACTTCAGCTCCACTCGAATTACTTGGAGATCTCCCTTCATAATCGCCTCCAGCGCCGGCCGCAGCAGCAACAAAAAAGCCCTGCACCGCACGCGGTCCCACTCAACGGGACTCGCCTGCAGCGCAGGGCTCGCTTGTGTTGCGACGACCTGCTCGCTTATTCAGTTTTCAAAACATCAGGACAACAACGGTCGCTGCTTGCGACGGCAGAAGTAACCTTCCTCGTAGCCGGACTTCAGCACGCGGCCGTTCTGCACCACGATCGAAAGCCGCCCGCTGAAACGGATGGCTTCGAGCAGCCGCTCCATGGCGGCAGAAAGCATCTCGGATTCGCACACCTTGCGGCGAAACTCCAGGAATTCCCGGCTGCCCGCCGGTCCCTCGGGAAATGGCGCATGGCCTGGATCGCACATTGGAAATCGTCCCCCACTTCCACCAGAAATATACAGTAATAAGCTTATATCTTTACGGAACATGCTTTGTCAACATTTTTATTCTCTTGTCGTTATTAGACTTGCATAGTTTATATCCTTCCGTTATATTTGGTACCGCTATGAAATTCAAGGCGCTCCAGGAAAACCTCCGCAAGGCGCTCTGGGCCCGCATCGATGCCGGCGAACTCACCGGTTTGCGGCTCGCCGAACAGACCGGGTTCCAGCAGGCGCACATCTCCAACTTCCTCAACCGCAAGCGTTCCCTGAGCCTCACCGGGATGGACAAGGTGCTCACCGTGCAGCACTTGTCGGTGCTCGACCTGCTCGACCCCGAGGAGATCAACAAGCGCGCCAGCATCCTGCCGCCTGCCGAAGACGAGTTCGAGAACGTGCTGCTGGTGGAGGGCACCATCGCCGCCGGCGAGCCACTCATCACCAATGAGAACGTGAAAGACATTCTTAAGTTCAAGAAATCGTTTCTGCGGCGGCTGCGTCCCGACCCGGCCTCGCCGCGCGATGACTGGCGGCGCTTCGTTCTGGTCAAGGTGGACGCGCGCGACGGCATGAGCATGTACCCCCGCCTGCTGCCAGGCGCCACCGTGCTCATCGACCGTCACTACAACTCGCTCAAGTCTTATCACCGCAACGAGCAGAACATGTACGCCGTGCGCAAGGGAGACGCCTGTACCGTCAAGTATGTCGAGCAGGTGGGCAATAACCTGGTGCTGAGGCCGCAAAACCCCTCCTACCCGGTGGACCTCATCGAGGTGGAGGAGGGCAAGACCTACGCCGACTACATAGTCGGCCGCGTGTGCCACGTCGCCATCGAGACGTGAATGTCAGTTGCCAGTTGTCGGTTGCCAGGAAAAGATTGTCACCGCCAAGACGCCGAATGCGCCGAGATCAGCAGTGAGTCTCAGCGCCCTTTGCGTCTCGGCGGTGAGTGTTCTTTTGGCAACGGACAACTGGCAACTAGCAGGAGGGAATCATGGAACCAGTTGCCGGCATCGTTGTCGGCTCACGCCGCAATGAAGACATCGCCCTCGATTTGATGAAGTTTGTCGCCATCACCACCGGCTACGGCAAGACTGGATCTCCCGGAGCCGGGTTTCAAGGCTCAACCGTGAACAAGGCAGAAGATTACGCCGCACATCTGCTGGAGTTGTACGCGCGCTGCCTCGCCGCGGTGCAGGGAGGCAAATAGAAGCCAGAGAGCCGCAGTTTCCTGCGGCTCTCTATGATCCTGCCGATCTGGTGTCGCTCAACTGATACGGCGCTGTACCCAGCTAGCGCCGGCGCCCGCCCTTCTTCTTCTTTTTAGGAGCCGCCTTGCGGCGTGCGGCCGTTTTCCTGCGGGTACCGCCCCCGCGCCGCGCCGCTCTTTTCTTCTTGGCCGGCTTCCGAGCGACTTTTTTCGCCTTCTTCTTGCGCGTCGCTTTCTTGGGTGCCGGCGCTTTCCTCGGGGGAGGGGGCGGCGGAGCTTCGCCTCCTACGGGCACACCGCTCTCTCCACCCATGCCGCCTCCCATGGGAACTTCCTCCGCTTCTTCTTCCTCTTCCTCGTAATCCTCCTCTACATCGCCGTAGCCGGCATCGCCGTACTCATCCATATCGTCATCATTGCGTGCGTAGAGGGTCTTGTCGTCGAACGTCATGTCTCCTCCTGAGATTTAAGCCGGGTTCCGTGCGATGAGCACACGTGCTGAGAACCGGCGCGGATTATAGCAACAGCAAATCACCTGTCAACTATACGCGCATCCAGGTTGTTGGCGAGATGATCGATGGGTCAGTGGATTTCGCTGACAATCAGCGTGTCGCCCGGATGAATGGTGGCGGAGGCCAACTTATTATTGCGCTGCAACTGGGCCACCGTGGTGTTGTACTCCGCGGCAATGCTGGACAACGTTTCGCCGGGCTTCACTTTGTGCACTCTGCGTCCTAACCCATTGCTGGTATAGGACTTAGCTGCCATTGTCCCGTGACGCGCCGAGCTTGTTCGGGCGCTGGCTGCTTGGGGTTCGGCCAACGCCCGATGGATAACGAGGACTCTTCCCGGACGTAACTGATTTCCGTGCAGATGGTTCCATTGCCGCAGCTTTTCCGCTGGCACACTGAAATCGTCGGCCACTGAAAGCACCGTATCACCTTTCCGCACGCGGTAACGCAAGATCCTCTTCGAAAAGGCAACTTTGTCGGCGGCCAAGCCCTTCCCAGGAGCAATGGGAATAATCAGCCTGCTATCGGGTTGCAGCGTGTCACCGGCACGCAGATCGTTAGCGGTCGAAATCGCGCTTGCCGTGGTGTGGTACTTGCGCCCGATGCTCGCCAGGGTATCGCCGGGCGCCACCTTGTAGTACCGCCACCAGACCCGCTTGTCGACTGGAATCGCGGCGATATTGGCCTGGTACTTGTCCTTGGTCCCCCGCGGCAGCCTGAGTTCAAAGTCGTCGTCCTTGGGTGTGGTCATGCGGAGCAGGCTGGGATTCAAATCCTGGATCACATCCACGGAAGCATCCGTGCACTCCGCCACCAGGCGCAGGTCCACTGGATACTTGATGCTCACCGTGTCAGCTGCGAGGGGCGACTCCGGCTGCACATGTTCTAACCCGTACTGTGCCGGGTTCTTGGTCATGATCGTGACGGCGAGAATGATAGGTACATAGTTGCGGGTTTCTTTGGGCAGCACTCCCCGGTTGTACAGCTCCCAGAAATCCGCGTAGCCGGTGCGGGCTACGGCATTCTGCACCGTCACCGGCCCGGAGTTGTATGCTGCCATCGCCAGATACCAGTCGTTGAATTGCTTGTAGAGGTCTTTCAAGTGACGGGCTGCGGCCCGCGTGGCCTTCTCCGGATCCTGGCGCTCATCCACCCACCAGTTCCGCTCCAGGCCGTAGGACGTGGCGCGGCTGGCCATGAATTGCCACATACCGCGCGCCCCCGCGCGCGAGACCGCCAGCGGGTGGAATCCAGATTCGGCCTGTGCCAAGTAGATCAACTCCTGCGGAACCCCTTCCTCGTTGAGGACCCGCTGGATCATGTCCCGGTAGCGGCCTGAGCGCACCAGCGCCGCCTCCAGCGTGCCTCGGCCGCGGCCCGAGAAGAAGGAAATGTAGTTTTCGACCGCCGGCTTCAGGTCCAGCGGCAGCTCAGAGGGTATTCGCTTGACCGCCGCCTCCTGCTCTGGGGTAACGGTCGGCTGCTCGGGAAAGGTGATGCTGTTGGCTTCGTCAATGGGCGCCGGCTGCGACTTCTGTTCAGTGAATCCGTCTCCCTCTTTCAGGGCCGCCATCTCGAGCGTGTGCACGCTATCGATGACTTTGTCGAATTCCTCCTGGAGCCGCTCGTCCGAGCGTATGTCCAGCGGTCCCTCGAGCAAAAGGTCTACAGCCTTGTCAAAATAGGCCCGCGCGGCTTCAAGATGCCCGGCAGCATAATTAGCCTGAGCGGCCTGAAGCTCCTGCTCCACCTGCTTCACAATTGCGGCAACTGCGTCCGGGTTGCTGCTCAGCGGTCTGGAAGGCGCCTCGGCTTTGGTTGCCGGAACAGGGTCTGGAGTCTTAGCAGGCGCAGGGGCCATGGCCTGGACAGGCGGGTCTTTAGCTTTTTTCTTTTCAGCGGTTTCGCAGGAAATTGTCGCCAGGACCAGAGAGACTACCAGCGGCGACAGCAGATACGATTTGCGAAGTCTCATAGACCTCTCTGGTCTTTCGAATTCGGGAGCCTAATTGTCGACTGATCCTTAAAATCGTACTACTCCAGAATTTCCCTGGTCAATCGGCCGAAAGGGTCTCGTCCTTACGGGGCCTGCCCTCAAGTATCCTCCTAATCCGTTGGCGACATGAAGGTTATCTACAATAAATCAGGTCCTCGATATCCACCAGCGCCGCGGGATAATACCAGGCACTCTGCAGCCGACTCGCGAAGCCGGGACTGACTCCCGGCGTCCGGAACGGCTTGGCATCCCCGGCACTTAGGGGCTTTAATTGCGGCCCGAGAACGGCGGACATGTATAACGGAAGCGGTTCCCTCGCAAGTGCCTTACGAGGACCTACGTTCAAAGAAGGTTGAACCCGAAGGGAGGGGGTGCTCGATTCCCGCCGACTCCTGGTGCGCATCCCTCAGCGCCCATGCCATGCGCGGCGTGTTGTGCGCCAGCCCGTAACGCCCCCCTGTGTCTAGCAGGATGATGCCTCCGTGCCCCGCGAGTCGCATTTCGAGCCGCTCGATGGCCGCTCGGGCGGCGGCCTCAGGCACTATTCCCTCCTGCACGCGGTCGGCCGCCCACTTGGCCAGAACCAGCTTCATGATCGGCTCACCCCATCCCGTTGT
>DATKLD010000040.1:0-13158 GCA_035542595.1 Terriglobales bacterium | reverse complement strand
ATCGGCTCTCACATCGGAGAGAACGTCTTCACCTCGCAGGTGACGGCCTTCGCGGAAGCCTTGTCGCGTGGCGCCAGGCTGATCGTAGTGGACCCGCGCTTCTCCACCTCGGCGGCAAAGGCCGACTGGTGGCTGCCCATCCGACCGGGTACCGACATCGCTCTGCTGCTGGCATGGATGAACGTCCTCATCGCCGAAGATGGTTACGACAAGGATTACATCGAGAAGTACAGCACGGGCTTCTCCGACCTCGAAGCGCATGTACGGGGTTTCACGCCGGAGTGGGCCGAGGCGATCACAGAACTTCCCGCCGGCGACATTCGAGAGACGGCGAGAGCAATGGCGGAGGCCAAGCCGGCCGTGATGCTGCATCCGGGGCGACACACGACCTGGTACGGTGACGACACGCAGCGGGCGCGCGCCATGGCCCTTCTCACCGCGCTGACCGGAAGCTGGGGGCGCAAAGGAGGGATTTTCCTCCCCACATCATTCAAGACTGGAAACCTCAGCCTGCCGCCATTTCCGCAGTCGCAACGCGGAGGTGCAGATGGCGCGGATAGTCGTTACCCGTTCGCCTCCGAAGAGCAAGGCGTCACTAACGGGCGGGTGGATGCTACTCTGACCGGCAAACCCTATCCCATCAAGGGCTGGATTATCTACGGCCAGAACGTGCTGCAGAGCATTCCTCAGCGGCAGAAGACCCTGCAAGCCATCGAGCAACTGGATTTCGTGGCTGTGGTCGATGTGATGCCGATGGAGCAGATCAACTACGCTGACCTGGTACTGCCAGAAGCTACCTACCTGGAGCGCTACGATCCACCGCACATTGTCCCCAGCGCAAAACGGCCGTTCCTGGCCTTGCGTCAGCCGGCAGTCGAGCCGCTGTATGAGTCGAAGCCGGGTTGGTGGATCGCCAGGGAAATGGCGCGTCGCCTCGGTCTCGAAGCATATTTCCCGTGGAAGACTCCCGAGCAACATCTTCAGGCTCTCATCGAGCCGATGGCGGTCAATGCAGACGCGCTGCGCACGCGCGGTGCAGTCGTGTTCGCGGGCAGGCCCTATATTGAAGATCGCCTTCCGGAGGACGGCCCGCTGTTCCCCACCCCCAGCGGCAAGATTGAACTGTATTCCTCGTCACTCAAGAAAGCGGGCTTCGACCCGCTGCCGCGCTACACGCCGGTGAACAATCCTCCGATCGGATACTTTCGCCTTCTCTACGGGCGCACCCCTCTCCATTCCTTTGCACGCACGCAGAACAACGCGCTGCTCAACTCGCTGGCAGCGGAGAACGAACTCTGGATCAATGCCAAGGCAGCGCATGATCTGGGCCTGCGAGACTCGCAGCGTGTTGTGCTGGAGAACCAGGATGGCGTGAGGAGTCTGCCAATCAAGTTGCGCGTGACCGAAGGCATCCGCCGTGATTGCGTGTACATGGTGCACGGGTTTGGCCATCAGTCGAAGAGCCTGAGACTAGCCTACGACCGAGGCGCTTCCGATAGCGGTTTGATGACTCGCGTGCAGGTGGATCCCATCATGGGCGGGACCGGGATGCGCGTGAACTTTGTCCGCGCATTGCGGGAAGAAGGGTAGAGCCTATGGCGCGTTACGCGATGGTCATTGACCTGAGAAAGTGCGTGGGATGTCAAGCCTGCACGGTGGCATGCGACAAGGAATGGGATGTGCCGCTGGGCTTCGCTCGCACCCGCGTTCAGTCCACCGGAATAGTGGGCGCTTTCCCGAAGCTGGCGTCGGGCTTTCGCGTAGCGCAGTGCAACCAGTGTGACCGGCCGTCGTGTGTTGCCGCGTGTCCCACGGGCGCGACTCGTCAGTCGGCGGATGGCATCGTGCGCATCGATCGCGGGGTCTGCATTGGATGCGGTTTCTGCGTGGAAGCCTGTCCCTATGACGCTCGCTATATCAATCCTGCCATCAATCAGGCCGACAAATGCGATTTCTGCGCGGCCCGCCTGGAGCGCGGCCTGCAGCCGGCATGCGTCACTACGTGCACTGCTCACGCCAAGTATTTCGGCAATCTGGAGGATTCGAACAGCGAGGTATTCCGCATGGTCTATGAAAAGGGTGCGCGCAGACTGCAGACGGCAAGGGTGGCGATCGGGCCCAATGTCTATTACCTGGGGAAGAAGCAGGACGTTGACCTCGTGTTCGCCAAGTTCCCGCCGCGCGCTCCGCGCATGGCGGCTTCCAGCGAGTTCTGGAGCCGGCTGCTGAAACCGCTGGTTCTGGCTGCGGTCGGCGCGACCTTCCTCGGCCAGGCGGTCGCGTTCTTCCACCAGTTGGCAACCGGTGAGTCGAAACAGCAAAACCAGGAGAAAACCTGATGGCGGCTCCGTCCATCACGCAAGCACCGCGACCGCTCACCGCCCGAGAGGTCGACGCTCTTTCCCAGCGGCAGGTGAAGAAGCATGACGTTGCGATCATGCTGCTGCACTGGTTCAACGCCACCGTCTGGCTGCTGGAGCTGGCGACCGGCACAGCTTTGCTCACCTCGTCCTTTCGGGTCGCACCCTGGTGGTACATCCGGATCGTGCAGGGCTTCTTCCAGTCCCGGGCGAACATGCTGCAGTTCCACATTGCGGTTGGGATCACCTGGATCGTGGTGTTCGTTGTTTACGGCACCTTTGGGTTCCGGACCTATCTGAAGAAAGAGGTGCTGCAGCGAGAGATCAGCCTTGATGGCGATGACTTCCAGTGGCTGCGGGTCCGGGTCCTGCGTCTGCTCAAGTGCTCCGACGAGTCGCTCCCGCCGCAGGGCATTTACAACGCCGGCCAGAAGCTCTTCGCGCTGATGGTTTATGCCATGGTGCCAGTCATCATGATCACGGGCTTGATCATGACTTTCCACCTCATCGGCACCGCGGCCGTGGGCTGGGCTGCGGCGATCCACTTTGCCGCGGTGGGAGCCGTCGTCTCGGGGCTTATGATCCACGTGTACATGGGGGCGGTGTTTCCAGAAGAGAAGCCCGCGTTCTTCTCCATGATCACGGGCACCGTGAACGAGCATTACGCATACAGCCACCACTTCAAATGGTGGAAGGAAGTTTCCGGGGTTCGCGCCGAGATTCTGCATGAGTCCGGCCCTGAGGCCTCCGCGGCACTTCCGCCGGACACTCCGCGGAAACAGGAAACGCCGGGTGAAGGAGAGAAACAGCAATGAGGCGCTCGATTGTGCTCACCGGAAAGGGGCTGGTTGCATTGGCCATGTTGCTCGTGGCGGTTGTGCTGGCAGTGGCGGCCGCAATCAGCCATGGTGTGACCGTGGCGGAGACTCAAGCTGCCGTAGATTCCATCACCCGGGGCGCCGGGCAGGTCGCAGCCGGTGAGTTGGCGCAATGGATCATCGAGAACCGGCTGGACTACCAGCTCATCGATCTGCGCGAGCCCTGGCAGTTCGACGATTACCACATCCCTGGCGCCATCAACGTTCCGTTTGCCCAGTTCTTTTCCGCCGAAAACCTGAAGCGGCTGGATAAGAACAAGAAGATAGTAGTTTACGGTCTGGGCGCGGGACAGGCAGCGCAGGTCCAATTGCTGCTCGCGATGAAGGGTTACCGGTCCTACTCCCTGACCGACGGCATCATCGGATGGTGGGATGAGGTCCTGACCCCCACCAGCATCCGCTCGGCCACACCGTCATCCTCGGGCTATCAGCAAGCGCGGCAGTTGCGCGAATACTTCATGGCAGGCGGACGCGCTGGCGGCGCGCCTGCTGCCGTGACGCCGGCTCCTCCGCCGGTTCCTCTGCCGGCTCCCAGCGCGGCAGCTCCGGCGAAACCTCCGGCAAAGACCCCGGCGAAGGCCCCGAAGAAAGCGCCTCCGACAGAGAAGGAAAAAGAGAAGGAACGGCTGAAGCTCGGGACGGGCTGCTCATGACCTGTTCGGCCGTCGAGTCGTGCAGGAATTCCCGCGCGGGATCGGCACTGGCAGGACTTCACGCGCGACTCCTTTCGAAATCCGGCAGGGGCTTTCTTGTGGGCTCCAACTGCCCAAGAAGTTCTGACACATAGAAGCGAGACTTCTGAATCCTCGCGCCAAAGTGATTCTCCAGTCTTGCTTGCACCATTCGTGCCAGGTTGAGCACCTGCTCAAATCCCGTGTATTTATTGCGCCAGTGTTGTTGCGGGAAGTGGTAGCGAATCACCGAGTTCTTGAGCGCGTGCTTGTTTGTCGGGTGACGGAAGAAATCCGGATTGTTCAGGACAAAATTGACCAGGGGGATTCGGAGCCATGCAAGCATGATCTCAGGCGTACTGAAGTAGAAAAACGGTTCATGCCGCACCTGGTTTCTGCGACACCATTCAAGCGGAGTCGTATAGCTGATATCCACCTTCAAATATGGGTCGGCCGCCGTTAAGACTCTCTTCGATGCCTCGACTTCATAAAGCTGCTCGCCGCCGGCCAAGATTGCAAACCCACCAATACTTTCGACAATGGACATCTCCTTAATCATCATGTAGCGGAAAAGCTCGCCCGCGACATATCCATCTTCAATGTAGTTGTCCAGTTCGTTCTTCACGAAATCGAAAATGTCGAGAGGATACAGCTCCTGCCGTATCTGGTGCTGCTGGCACCATCGCTTCGCATATACGACGTCATGAGCGTTCTTGCCGTCGGCAAATTCAATTGTCAGTACACTGAATGGCAGGCCGAGTTTAAGAAAAATCTCACACAGCGTTTCGCTGTCGACCCCGCCGCCTGAGCAAATCCAGATAGGTCTCGTTGTGGACTCGGCCAACGAAACCGCCGCCTTCTCAAGCTCTTCGATCCATGAGAGCGGTTCGCGCGCACAATGGGAAAATGTGAATCGGGAAGTGGCGGTTGGGAAATTTGGCTCATCCCAACGATATTGCAAATTATTCGCACTGCCCATGATCGGATTATAGCCCTCACGTCTTCGTGCCTTCACCGGCGCCACGGTTCTGACGGCTACCCGTTCCCGCAGCGGGTAACTCGGGTTTGCTCATCACTGCGGGCTGAGCCGAAAGTGTGGTAGTGTAAAAATGGATATGAGTAGAGTGACGACGCTGTTGAATCGTGCTTTCGTGTCTGTAGTTTTCCTTTTGACTGGGACGCGACTGGGAGTCGCGCGCATTTTGCCCGCTCCGCAGTCGAGTCCAGAGCCCCAAAGTGCCAAGGTTTTCGCTCTCACAGAGGCTGCCTGGCTGGAACTGCGCGCCGGCGGGGACGGCGCTCAACAAGACACGAAGAGCAGTGAAGAGAAGAAGAAGGAGCCGCCGAAGAGCAGTGAAGAGAAGAAGAAGGAACCGCCGAAGAGCGGTGATCAGAGCAAGGAGCAATCGAAGGGTGAGGGTTGCGACAAAGGCGGCTCAAAGAGCGGTGATGAGAAGAAGGGGGACGCATCGAAGAGCGGTGAGTGTGGGCCTGGGGGCGGCGATGGCGATATGGGCGGCAGCGGCGGTTAGCTGTTTATGTTCTCAGTGTCGGCCAGTAAGCGCGGCTCCTTGGGTGGGATCCCCTGCTGGCGAGGACTTCGTTGAGGAGCTTGATCACTGCTTGCGACCCTCATCGTCGATACCGACCTTACCGTCGATAGCTGGATCGCGGAAATAGATCAGGCATCCCACAAGCTCTTCCTCTGGCATTGAGGATTCCTCTATACATCGCTCAGGATTTCGGCTGCAGGCTCCCGCTTCGCTGACGCCCGCAAAGCGCCTCAAGTTCGAATCCCACCGCCCACCCCATACAAATCATCTAAGCTCAAAGGACTACAACCATATTCCCTCGTGTACATGCTGTTCGCTCATTCTTCGCTGCATGAAGGGCACCTAGCATGGGTGGAAAACCGATTTTGAGGTGATCTGGTACCCGGAATTAATGTTCCGGTAGCCGGCAGTCTCGCGACCTCGGCTGCGGTCGGCAGAGTAAGGTAGAGCGTCGCGCCTGGTTCGTGGTTGGCCGTACGACTCAACAATCGAGCGGCCGTGCTTGCCGCCTATTGTCCCTGTTGGTCCGCGTAAAAGAAGTAATCCGCGGTGTAGGGCACGCGCCTCTCGTCTCCGGCATGCGACGCATCACAACCGGCCGCGGGAGCCTTGCCTCGCTTGGTGTTGAGCCGCTGAATGTGGGTGACGCTGTTCATCAAGCCACTTCCGGAATGCTCGGTCGCAGTCAGCAGCAGCCAGGGGATCGCGTCCTTGTCGGGAGGGTCGAAGCGCGCAGCGACCTTGCCGATCACGGCGCTGCCGTCGTTCAACTGCCAGGTCGGACCTGCAGAGTGATGGCCGATGGCTTTACCGCTTTCGTTGAACAATTGAGCGTCAGGCGCCTTTAAGGTCCACGAGTATTGGCCGCCCTCCTGCTTGCAGATGTAAACCTGGTCACCCTTGGCATGGGCGTGGAGGACCGGCTTTGTTTTCCCGGGTGGTCGGAGTTGGGGCGGGACCTCGTCACCGGACGCGGAGTTTTGGCCGCAAACCACCATGGGTAACATCGCAAGCAACAAAGCAGCGAACATCGTTCTGGCAGTCATTTCTATCTCCTGACGGCTTCGCCCGTCGCCACCACCTGGCGCGAAAGGAAGCCACGACAAAACAAGACACTAAGCGGCTTCTAGTCGTCGAAGGCGCAGGATCCTCCGTCCATGCCGCACTGGCCACAGCCAGGGGCAGGTTCGGACGCGAACTCGGTGCCGCCGCCGTTGCCGCGGCCGGCCGCGACGGCGAAGGCAGAAATCTGCTGCTCCAGGCGGGTGCCGTTGCACTTGGGACAGTACGGCTTCTCCGAGCCGCGCACCAGGACTTCAAACTGCTTTCCGCACCCCTTGCAGAGATACTCGAAGATCGGCATAAATTCCTCTCCCCTGCCGCGCAGAAATGATCGCGTGGGACTCACTTCCCATGATTATACCGGGATTGGCTGCCGCCGATTTTCCTCTCGTCTTCCGGCAGCGGACGTGGTCTCATAGGCATCGCCTATGGATGCCACCGTTTCCGTCGAACTCGCGGCCGAGGCCCCGCACCTCGAGGTCCCCTGGCAGGCCGGAGATGTGCGCTACTACGATTTGAAGCGCCATCCCGAACTGCTGCTCGAACTGCCCGAGTCGCACAATTGCGAAATGGCCGAGTTCCTGACGGCGATGAACTCGGCGCTCTCCATGCTGGAGACGGTGAAGTGCGATACCTGGCTCAGCGACCAGATGGAGGAGCAGGAAAAGACCTACGCCGCGACCTGGAAGTTTTGCTCCTATGCGGACCTGATCTTCACAGATGCCAAGGCGCATGGCGGATTTGCCGCGCACGAGAACTTCGCCAAGCGCATCGCCGGGCTTTTGCGGCGCGCTCCCGATATTCCTTCCGCCGCTGAGTTCATCGTCCGCCGCTGCTACTATGCTTCCGGTGCGGAGACGCGGCCAGGAGATGCCCAGGCCGCCGAGGGCTTTTGCATCACCTTTTACCTGTTTGGTTACGGCGACGATGAAGACGAAGCCCGCCGCCGCTGGGGCATCGCGCTGAAAATGGTGGAGAACGCCCTGTTGCAACTCTCAGCCATGCATCGCCGCGGGAGTGACCAGACCGAGCCTCCGCCGCCGGAAACTATGCGGGCCTTGCGGGGCCCAGGTTGAGCCGCTGCTTTCGTCCCGGTGGCTTGCCCGTCCAACGTTGTGATCTACTTCTGCAAGTTGGACCCGGATTGTTCGCCTGGGTGGAGCAGGCCTTTAGGCCTGTATTCATGTGCCTCGTTAGAATTGGGGGCTTCAGCCCCTGCGACGGCACGCGCCGGGATACTTGTCCCGCAGCGGCTGAAGCCCAATGCCATCGACGACGGCGGATGCAGGGCTGAAACCCTGCTCCACCCAGAGCGTCCGGCATCATGAATGGTTCAGGGATTCCTGCGAAGGGAGAGCCGAATGCAGACAATCAAGTGCCTTGTCCTGCTGGCAACCGCAGTCATAGCCGCTACGGCGGCAGGACAAACCCCCAAACCTGCCCAGGCTGCGTATACCCCGGTGCTGGACGTCGCGTCCATGGACAAGACGGTGGACCCGTGCGTGGACTTCTTCACCTACTCCTGCGGAGGCTGGCTCAAGAACAACCCCATCCCCGCCGACCAGGCCTCCTGGGACGCCTACGGCAAGCTGCAGGAGGAGAACCGTGAGGTGCTGCGGCGGATCCTGGAAGCGGCCGCCGTCCCCAGCGCGAACCGCAGCGCGGAAGAGCAGAAGATCGGCGACTACTATGCCTCCTGCATGGACGAGGCCGCGATCGAGAAGCTCGGCGCCACGCCCCTGAAGGCGGACCTCGAACGCATCGCCGGTCTGAAGTCCAAGGCCGGCCTCCCTGCCGAGCTGGCGCATCTCCATCCCAATGACGTGGGCAGCTTCCTGGGCCGGGCGCCGGTGTTCTCCTTCGGCTCCGACCAGGACGCCAAGAACTCCAGCGAGTTCATCGCCGAGGTGGACCAGGGCGGCATCGGGCTGCCTGACCGCGATTACTACTTCAAGGACGACCCCAAGTCGCAGGAGATCCGCCAGCAATACCTGGCGCACGTGCAGAAGATGCTGCAGCTCCTGGGCGATAAGCCGGACGAGGCTGCCGCCGAAGCGCAGACGGTAATGCGCATCGAGAGCGCGCTGGCCCAGGCGTCGCTCACCCGCGTGGAGCGGCGCGATCCCAACAAGATCTACCACAAGATGACGCGCGACGAATTACAGGCGTTGAGCCCGTCGTTTTCCTGGGACGGCTACTTCACCGAGATCGGCCTGCCGGGGACCAAGTCACTCAACGTCGCGGTGCCCGATTTCGTCAAAGGCATGGAGGCGGAGCTTAAGGCCGAAGATCTGGCGAACTGGAAGGTTTATCTCCGCTGGCACCTTGTGCACGCCCAGGCGCGCTATCTTTCAACCGCCTTCGTGAACGAGGACTTCGATTTCTACGACCACATCCTGGCCGGCACCAAGGAGATCCAGCCGCGCTGGAAGCGCTGCGTGCGCTTCGTGGACCGTCAGTTGGGCGAGGCGCTGGGCAAGGTCTACGTGCAGAAGACGTTCAGCCCGGAGACCAAAGAGCGTGCCCTGGTGATGGTGAAACAAATCGAGACCGAGATGGGGAACGAGATCCAGCAGCTTCCGTGGATGTCGCCCGCGACCAAAGAGCAGGCGCTGGCCAAGTTGCACACGGTGGTGAACAAGATCGGATATCCCGACCACTGGCGCGACTACAGCGCCTTTAAGGTGGTGCGCGGCGACGCCCTGGGGAACGGAGAGCGCGGCACGGCGTTCGAGTTCCGGCGCTGGCTGAATAAGATCGGGAAGCCGGTCGATCGCGGCGAGTGGTACATGACGCCGCCCACCGTCAATGCCTACTACAACCCGCAGATGAACGACATCAACTTCCCCGCCGGCGTCCTGCAGCCGCCGCTGTTTGATCCCCGCTCCGACGATGCTCCGAACTACGGCAACACTGGTGGCACCATCGGCCATGAACTGACCCACGGCTTCGATGACGAAGGCCGCCAGTTCGACGCACAGGGCAATCTGCGTGACTGGTGGACTGCGGAAGACGCCAAGGAATTCGAGAAGCGGGCCAGTTGCACCTCCGACCAGTATTCGCAGTACGTGATCGTGGACGACGTCAAGATCAACGGCAAGCTGACCCTGGGCGAGGACACGGCCGATCTCGGCGGGCTGCTGCTGGCGTACCTGGCGTGGCAGGACGCGAACAAGGGCAAAGACCTGAAACCTATCGGGGGCTTTACCCCGGAGCAGAGGTTTTTCATCGGCTACGGGCAGAGCTGGTGCAGCGCGGAGCGTCCGGAGGTACAGCGGATGCGCGCCACCGTCGATCCCCATTCCCCGCCCCGGTACCGCACCAACGGCGTGGTCTCCAATATGCCGGAGTTCCAGAAGGCGTTCGCGTGCAAGGCGGGCAGTCCCATGGTGAGGGAGAACCGCTGTAAAGTCTGGTGAGCCGGAAGGTGGAGGAGTTCTTACAGCGGCTCGGGTCCGCGATCGGACATCTCGCTCTCTCGCTCAGCCGATCACTTGATGATCTGCTTCAGGATGATCCACACCGCGACCACGGTCCCCACCCAAAGACTGGCCGTGGAAACCAGGCGCCAGAAGTCGCGTCTGTGGCGCAGTTTCTTCCAGAAGCTGCGGCGGCCACGGGAACTCCTCGACACTCGCTCAACCGCTGGCCGTGGCGGTGGCGACGGTGGGACAGGCAGAGCAGTCGACATGTTTGTCCATATAACCCCGTCCCTGCGGAGTTGGCAAGTGCACAATGTGCGTCCAGGCACGGTTTCCTGTGCGAAACCCGGGGCATGCAGGGACTCGGGCAAGCGAACGTGGATGTGCTAGATTGAGTTCTGGCGGGCGCGTAGCTCAAGCGGATAGAGCATCGGATTTCTAATCCGAGGGTTGCAGGTTCAAGTCCTGCCGCGCCTACCAGATTCGAAAGGACTTGCGCGGATTTTTCGAGCATCGGATTTTCGACTGTTGCTGAACTGTTACACATCTCCAGGGCGGCGCGCATGTCAGAAAGCGCCACGATGGCGTAGCGACGGAAAATGCTTTCCGAGCGCCAGCCGTGCAGCTCCATGATGATTGAAGTGGCCACACCGGCCGATCGCTTGTCGCGCGCTGACGTTCTGCGCCAATCGTGCAGATGGGCATCGCTGACACCGGCGGCCTTCGTGATCGCAGCCCATGCTTTCCGAATGACGTGCTCGCGGGGGAAGAGGTAGTCTGAAGCGTGGCGACCTTCCACAAGCCGAGCGAGCATCGCGCGCAACCCCTCCGTTAGAGGGACTTCGCGCGGCGTGCCGTTCTTAGATGTGGTGAGGCGCACGAGGCCGTCCACAAGATTGAGGCTTCCCACGCGCAGCGACAGCAGCTCGCCCTTGCGCCAGCCGTAGACCAGAGCCATGTCGATAAAAGCCGCCATTGGCGCGCTGTGTGCGTGTGCGGCCTGCCGCAGTCTGGCGACTTCATCCGAGCTATAAAAGCGCTGGCGAGCATTGTGCTCTGCCGGTAGCGCGAAGGGGATGACGGCCACGCGCGCAACGTGACAAGCACGACGGAGAGCTTGAAGCTCACGATTAATTGTGGCCTGGGCCGCGCCTTCCTTTACGCGCTGCGCTCTGTACCTGTCGAGCATCTCTGGCGACAAGTCCACCGCGCGGACGTGCTCAAATACCGCCTTAAGGTGTAGCCGCCAGCGCATCCGAGTGTCGGCGTGGATGCCGAGCTTCCCGCGCGCTTCGTAGTGCAGGAGCAGCCGGTCTATCAGTGTGGACAGTACGGGCGAGTCGGGCTTCATGGCGCAGGGTGCTGCAAGTCGCTGGCCAAGCCAGATGCTCGTCACCGGGCGGGGTATTGACACACTAACATGACCCCGTGTCATAATTAAGTGAAGGGTGGGGAGAGACGTGAGCGGCCTGCGCTCAACCTTTGCTGACAGCGGCACGCTCAAGCGGCGGTGATTTTGAAAATGCTCTCCCTGATTTTTCAGCAAGATAGGCTGTCTCATTATCAGAATCTGGACTTTTGCACAAAAGTGTGTCATAATTGGCCGGAGAGTAGAGGTAGAGCTTCCTGCGAGCCTCCCCCGGCTCGGTCGCGCAGCCGACTTTTAAATGCTGCCAACGATTCCCCACAAAGATTCCGGCAGGTGCGCCACAGCTTGCTGTGATGGTGCAGCCCAAATGCCCTTCGGGTCGCTGCCCACCTGCCGGATTTACCCGAACCGATGGAGAGAAAAAGAAAATGAGCACTGTGGAATCTGCATTCCAGAAGTATGAAGCGCTAGTGGCAATCGAGAAGGCCACGGGCACGAAAACAACCCGCGCACGCAATGAAATCCTACGTGCTTTACCCGATGCTGAACTGACTGAACTGGCAGTGAGACTGAAAGGAGCTGACCTGATTTATGGCTACGCACCCCTGTACGATCCCGCCGCAAAGTAATTCCGCCACATCTCAAACTTCCGCGCCAGCACACGCTGACAAGCCGACGCCGCAGTCCGGCAACCGCTGCAAGCAACCAAACTGCACACAGCGTGCTTGGGGCGATACGCTTTGCGACCAGCACAGAGCGGAGAGAATATCGCGCTGCAAGCAGCACAAATTCGTTCCCTACTCGGGTGGGGTCAGACTATGCCTTTACTGCGGCGCAGAACAGCAGACCACGGCCGCGGCCACGGAAGCGTACGTCGCCACCGCAGATGATGGCCGGCAGTTCTTGTGCCCGACCGAAGACGAGGCAGAGGAGGCGCTGGAATCGCGCAAGCTCAAGGGCGTGGTTGACCCTGCAAGCGTATGGCGAATACCGCGCGAGCTAGCCGGACAATTCCGCTACAGGCTAAACTCCCGCACGCACTGGCAGGAGTGGAAATACGTCGAGGATGAAGACCAGAACGCGCCGCTGTTCCACACTTATGAGCAGACTATCAACGCGCCGCCCCTGGCGTTCGCCATCGAGGGGTTCCTGCAAGAAGACGGAGTCACATTCATTGGCGGCCCTTCCGGCCACGGGAAGACGCTGATCATGCTCTCGATGGCACGCGCACTGCTCAACGGAACACCGCTGTTTGGGTACGAGAAATTCGAGGCGCGTGTGTCCGAGAAGGTGATCTACCTTGTGCCGGAGTCCAGTCTCACGCCGTTCGTGCACCGGCTCAAGCTGTTCGGGCTGCTGGACGCTGTGCAGGAAGGCCGCTTCTTGTACCGCACTCTGTCGGCGGCAGGACAAGTAAACCTGCAGGACACGCGGCTGCTTGAGGCTGTGAAGGGCGCTGATGTGTTCTTGGACACCGCTGTGCGCTTCGCGGAAGGCGAAGAGAACAGCGCCAGTGACAACCGCGTGTTCGCGCAGAATCTTTTTGCGCTGCTGCGTGCTGGAGCTAGGACGGTCACGGGTGCCCACCACAGCCCCAAAGGCTTTGTAAACCAAGAGGCAATCAACCTAGAGAACGCGCTGCGCGGTTCTGGCGACATAGGGGCGATGCTGACGACAGCCTGGGCCGTGCAACAGGTGGACATGGAAGCAAACCGCATCTACGTGAAGAACGTAAAGCCGCGAGACTTCCAGCCGTGCCAACCCTTCGAGATCGAGGGACGACCACACATCGACAAGGAAGGCGACTTCAAGATGGTCACGCTTCCTGGGTCTGCGAAGTCGC
>DATKLD010000039.1:0-16018 GCA_035542595.1 Terriglobales bacterium | reverse complement strand
GCGCTGGTGCGGTTTACCAACGCGCATGGGTAGTTTCTGGTACCGCCGAGACGGCGGCGCTACATAACCGTCACCTTCTGCAGCCACTGCGCGACCTGCACATTCCATTTTAATTCCTTGTCCATAGTGTCGCGGAGCTGCGCGGATGCGTCGGGATCGCCATGCACGAGGTAGGTGGTCCGCGGCTGCTTCTTGAAGGTCCGCAGCCATTCCAGCAGTTCGGGCGTGTCGGCGTGGTCGGAGAACTGTTCGAGCGCCGCCACCTGCGCGCGCACCGGCACTTCCTCGCCAAAAATCTTTACCGTCGCCGCGCCGCTCTTGATGGTAAATCCGCGTGTGCCCTCCGCCTGGAACCCGATGAACAGCACGAGGTTGCGGGGATCGGGCAGGCGCAGCATCAGGTGATGCAGGACGCGTCCGCCGTTGGCCATGCCGCTGGAAGAGACGATGATCAGGGGGAAGCGCGATTCGTTGATCTTCTTGGATTCGTCCGCGCTGCTGTCGAAGTGGAACCCCGGCCAGGTGAGAGGCGAACCGTACTGGGCAATCATGCGTTTCGTGTCGTCGCTGAATTCTTCGCTGTGCTTGAGGAAAATCTCGACCGCCTGAATGGCCATGGGGCTGTCCGTGTGCACGGGAACCCGCGGAATCTGCCCGGACTCCATCAGCTCCTTCAGCATGAACAGGAATTTCTGGGTGCGCTCCACGGCGAAGCATGGAACCACCACCGATCCGCCGCGCTTGACCGTATCGCTCACCAGCTTCGCCAGTTCCGGGCGGGGGTCGGTGTGAGGATGCTCGCGGTTGCCATAAGTGGACTCCATCACCAGCAGGTCGGCGCTTTCGCCCTCCTGCGGCCCGGAATAGACGACCTTGCCGGGCGCGACTACGTTGTCGCGCACCCGGCCGATGTCGCCGGTGAACAGCAGTTGCCGGCTGCCGCCGTTGACCTTAGCCGTGATCTCGATCATGCCCGCTCCCAGAATGTGTGCCGACGGCACAAAGCGGAACGAAAGTTGGGGGCAGAGCTGCTTGGTCTCGCCGAAGTCCACCGTTTGCAGGCGCGCCAGGCTCTGCTGCGCCTGTTCCATGGTGTAAAGCGGCAGGGCGGGTTTGTGCTTCGAGGTCATGTGCTTGTTATGAAACTCGGCTTCTTCTTCCTGCAGGTGGCCGGAATCCGGCAGCAGGATGGCGCACAGGTCCACCGTCGCGGGCGTGGCATAGATAGGGCCGGCGAATCCTTCCTGCACCAGGCGCGGAATCCAGCCGGAGTGGTCGAGGTGAGCGTGGGTGAGGATGACCGCGTCAATCTGGCGGGCGGGCACCGGCGTGTCCTGCCAGTTGCGCAGACGCCATTCCTTGGGGCCCTGAAAAAGTCCGCAGTCAATCAGCACCTGAAAGCCGCCTTTGCCGTTGGAGGTATTGATCAGATGCTTGGAGCCGGTGACGGTGCCTGCTGCGCCCAGAAATTGGATGTACACGCGTTCCCTCCGAATGCGGTCATTGTAATGGCTTGGACACCGCAGGCAGCGCTGCTGGGTGGAGCAGGCCTTCAGGCCTGCATCAATCAGAGATTCAACAGCAGGCTTTAGCCTCTGAGATCCATCGTTGTACCCAACCCGCACTGTTCCTTAGCGGCTAAAGCCATACTCCTATACGGCATCCCGCAGCAGGGAAGCCCTGCTCCACCCCGTTCGCAGAACAACAACTGGCCGCGCTACTTCGGGCTCTCCGTCACGGGGATCTCCGCCGTGTTGTTGTTCATGTCGAACTCCGGCACGCTGCCATCGTTCACTACCGCCTGTTGCGGCGTTGCCGGAATGGGGATGCGCACTACGGCCTTTTCGTGAGCATGCACCTCCAGCCGCTTGCGTTCCTCGCCCTGAGCGGCACGCACTGCCACCGGGACCTCCGCCCCGGCGTTGCCGGAATTCTCCACCGTCACCGTGACCGACCAGTCCTGCGGAATGAGCTTGCGCGGGTGAACGGCGGTGATTTGAAACTCGGGCAGACCACGATCGCGATACACCCAGTCGTCGAAGAACCACTCCAGGTCGCGATGGAGCTGCTCGGCCAGCAGGCGCTGAAAATAGGAAGGCTCCTTGTCCTGATCGGGGCGGTAGGCGCGGATGGCGCGCTCCAGCGCGTCGTCGCCCACCATGTCGCGCAGCATCCACCAGACAAACATGGCCTTGGTGCGGAAAAAGACCTCGTCGGTGGCGCTGACCAGAGGCTGGCCCGTCGGGGGTGAGGCGGAAGCTGTGCCAGGGGCTGGCGGCAGGAATTCCATCTCCGCCTCCTGCAGCGGCGCGAGTCGTTCATCCATGTAGGCCAGCGCCGCCTTGCGTCCCTCCTGCTGTTGGCGCACGAGGGCCTGCGCGAAGTGGGCGAGGCCTTCGTCCATCCACAGACGCGGCGACTGAAAGGACGCGTGCGCCAATTGATGCGCGAGGACCACCTGGATGTCTTTTTCTTCTCCACTGACCAGAGGCGTGAAGAGCACACCGCCGCCTTCGTAAGGGTACATGTCCTTGTCTGGCAACTCGACAATCCGCACCGGCCGTTTGCGCGGGCCAAACCACTGCGCGACAAAGGGCGCGACCCTTTCCCCCGCCGTGGCCCAGGCGCGCGCGTAGGACTCGTGCCCGGCTATGTACTGGACCGTCATGGGCGGCTGGTTGAGTGCGCGATAGCTGCCAATCACGAAGGCCGGTACCGCCATCCCGATTGGGTCGTACTGCAATGCCTGGCAGCTCAGCCCGGCTGGTTGCATGGCTGCCGCCGCCGTCTGTCCGTTGGCAACCAGCCGCATCTCGCCCGGCCAGCAGAACGAAAGGCGCATTCGGGAACGGCTTTGGCGTTCCGTCCAAGCCATGATCCTCTCGAACACCTGATCACCGTCGCTCAGGCTGGCAGCCTCGGTCGCGACCGGATACCACGCTACATGGCCTATGCCGCGCACGCCGGTGAAGGATTCGCTGATCCGGTCCCAGTCGCTGTTCGCCGACCTTTCGGCAGGGACGCCGATGCGGGTCAACCGCGTGTTGTCCTGCGGGATCTTTCCACTGTAAGTGATCTCGAGTTCAACCGTCGCTCGCGGCAGCACCGGTTGCGGCAGAGTGAGAACGGCCTCGCTCAGAGCGCCAGTGTGATCAATGTCGGAGGCGTAAGCCTGCGACAGATATTGCGCGGGCTTGCCGCCAACCGTAATCGAGTTCCACTCGAGCGTAGACGAAATCTGCAGCACCGGATTGCGCTGCGGCTGCGCGGTGTCATTGCGCAGCGTGACCTTGCCCTCGGCTTCGAAGGATTGCGTTGCTGGCGTGACTTTGATCTTAAGGTCGTAGTCGGTGAAGATGAACGCCTGGCGCTCGAGGGCCGCGGCCGGCTGAAAACCACAGAGGACAAAGAGGACGCAGAGGATTTTGTTCATTTCTGCTCGGCGTTTCGGCGCTGGCGCGCGACTTCGTACATCACCACCGCGGCGGCCACGGAGACATTGAGCGACGGCACCTCGCCCAGCACCGGGATATGGATGAGGAAATCGCAGCGGCTGCGCACGTGCTCATGCATTCCCTTGCCCTCAGCGCCGAGGACGAGCGCGCAATCCATCCTGTAATCCAGGGTGTCGTAGGCCTGCGGACCGCGCTCGTCGAGGCCGACGATCCACAGATTCTGTGACTTCATCTCTTCCAGGCTGCGCGCCAGGTTGGTGACGCGCGCGATGGGCAAATGCTCGGAAGCTCCGGCGGACGCCTTCGCGACGGTCCCGGTCACACCAACGGCACGCCGCTCAGGGAGCACAATGCCATCCGCCCCGGCGGCGTCAGCGGTGCGAATGATCGCGCCGAGGTTCTGCGGGTCTTCCACGCCATCGAGCACGACCAGGAAGGAGTATTCGCCGCGCTTGCTGGCGAGCAGGTCATCCAGATCGAGGTATTTCTTCTGCGAGGTGACCGCGACTACGCCCTGGTGGGCGGGCGTCCGCGCCAGCCGGTCCAGTTGTTCGCGTGGGACGAAGCGGACTGGAATCCCACTGGCTCGACAGTCATCAATGATGCGCTGCATCTTCTGGTCGTGGCGCTCGCGAGCCACGCCGACATACTCGAAAGCGCGCCCGCGCGACTTCAGCGCTTCGCTCACGGCGTGGATGCCGTAGATGACGTCCATTGTCCCTATTGAGTTTACGTGGCGCGGCGCTTTGTTGCCACGAACGCTGTGCAGCCGGGCGGCAAGGGCATGTGTCCGTATGCATGCAGCACGCGCACGGTAAAGCCCGCGGCGCGAAGCTCGCCGGCAACGTCGGAGCCTCGGTAGAGACGCAGGCGATGGATTTCCTGGCTTCTCCGGTAGAGTTTCCCAACCTTGCGGAAGGTGGTCATGCGACGGATCAGGAGATCGCGGCCGGGCACAGCTTCGAAGAGGATTGCCCAATCCTTGCCTTGTGCGTGGGCACGGCGAAGCGCCCGCCCGGGCTCGGCGATGTCGAAGATGAACACTCCGCCCGGGCGGAGCGCCTCGGAGACACGCCGGAAAAAGCGTGCCAGTTCGCGCCGGCTGTTGCGCCCGTCAAAGGTGTAGTTGAGGCATTCGCCGATCGCGGTGACGGCATCGCATCGCGGCAGCTGGGCTCTCAAGAACGATGCGTTGACGAACTTGGCCGCGGGTGCCCGCTTTCGCGCCAGCCTTATCATCGCGCGGGAGATGTCGACTCCCACAACGTCATAGCCCCAGCGTGTGAGTTCCGCTGCCCAGATTCCGCTGCCGCAGCCCAGATCGACAATCCGTCCACGATGAATGCCAGCGCGCCGCAGGATGGCCAATAATCCCGGCCCGGCCTTACGGGAGAAGTCGCCGAAGCCAACGTCGTGGATGTAGGCCAGATCAGGTTGGTAACCGCGCATCAGTGTTCTCCCGGAAACAGGAAAAGTCAGAGGCGTGCGGCCTGTCAAGCTGGATGCATCAACACCCGCAATTTACTGGTATACAGGCACTTGCAGGCGGGGATGTGGCAATCTACGTGTCTGCATCGCAATGTTCACTCCGGGGGTACCTGCCTGTTCGTGCATTGTGGGTGGTTACCAGCCAACATATAATCGAAGCGCTCTGGTCGAAGTCTCCGTCAGGTTTTGGGGGTTAGGTGTGCGGACACGGGTTTGTCTGCCTGATTACCTATGCACCGACGCCTGCTTCTCCTGATGGTCGTGGCCAGCCTAATGCCGCGGGCATTCGCCCAGGGCACCACCACCCCAGCCAACCAAAACCGGGTTGACGGGGGGCCCCGGGGCATCGTCCCATTGCGCGACGAGCAGGGGCGGACCATCTACGTCGATGCACCTGTCTCCCATCCTGCCTCCGATCCTTCCAAATCCCTCAGACGTGCCTCTGTGCTGGTGTACTGGAGCCGCGTGGAACACCGCTGGAAGCCGGTTCCGCCCGCCACGCCCTCGGCAATGAAGGCGGCGCGATCGGCCGCCGCCGAGGTCGGCCAGTACCTTGCAGCCGCTCCCTCCAGCCCGGTGGTGAATGCCGCCGAAAGCGAGGCCAGCCCCGACAACCGCGAGATTCTGCGGGGACGGGCCATGACCTCGCGCGAGCTGGATCGCATCATCGAGGAATCGGCACAGCGCCATGGCGTGGACGCCAACCTGGTGCGCGCGTTGATCAAGGTGGAATCGAACTTCGACGCGCGCGCTGTTTCGCCCAAGGGCGCCATGGGGCTTATGCAACTGATGCCAGGCACGGCCCGCACGCTCAACGTCAGCAACCCCTTCGATCCGCAACAGAACGTGGACGCGGGGGTGCGACACCTGAAGCACTTGCTGGACGACTACAACGGCGATGTGAAGCTGTCTCTGGCGGCGTACAACGCAGGGGCCGGCGCGGTAGCGCGCTCGAACGGCGTGCCGCGTAATGCCGAGACCCGCAATTACGTGAAGCGGATCACGACTTTGTACGGCAATCACGGGAACCTGCTGACCGGGCCGGTAGCCGACCCGATCCATGTCTTCCGCGATTCCAGTGGCGTGCTGACCATCACCAACACGGACTAAGTTGCAGCAGCCGGTGAGGGACCGGCAGGGACTGAGACCTGACAACGTGGTAGGGCAAGCTCCAACCCGGAGTGTCGCTGGTGTGGTGTTGATGGCGGCAGTTGCGCTGGCGCTGCTGACGCCGGCCTCCGCAACCACCACGGCGCACAAGCGGCAGGTCGCCGCCTCCCAGTTCGAGACCGCCGAGCGGTTGCGGGAATCGCTCAACGGGCGTCCAGCAAGCGAGCGCACGCGGCGGGAATATCAGCGTGTCATTGATGCCTACCGGCGGGTGTACTACACCTCGCCGGCTTCCAGCAAAGCCGACGCCAGCGTCGTCGCGGTGGCCGAACTGCTGGCCGAGATGGGCCGCGCCCTGGGCAATCCCAAGGTATCCCAGGCCGCGATCGCGCAGTATGAATTCCTGCGCCATGAGTATCCCGGCAGCAGGCATCGCGTCGAAGCCCTGTTTACCATCGGACAGATATACCGCAACGACCTCGACGACAACGAGCATGCCAAGGCCACCTTCGAGGACTTTTTGAAGCGTTACCCGCGCAACCGTCTCGCCGACGACGCCCGCGATGCGCTGAGAGAAATCGAGGCTGAAGGAAACCCGCCCAGGCGCGCGCGGAAAGACAAGGAGGGCGATGTCCGGCAGGTCAACGATGCCGACCCAGGCCAGCACGCGGGCAAAATGCCGCTGGTCACCGGCATCCGGCAGTGGTCCACACCGGACTACACCCGCGTGGCCATCGACCTGGAACAGCAGGTCAAGTACGAAGCGGGACGGGTACCCGATCCCGACCGTATCTTCTTCGACCTCCACGACACTCGCCTGGCGCCGGAGCTGGTGGGCAAGAGCTTCGACGTCGAAGACGGCTTCCTGCACAAGATCCGCGTAGCGCAGTTCAAACGCGGGCTGACCCGAGTGGTGCTGGAGGTGGATGAGGTCGTCGAGTACTCCGCCTTCTTCCTTCCCAACCCCGACCGCCTCATCATCGACATCCATGGCAAACAGCCGGCGGCGGCCGCCCCAGCAGAAAATACTTCACCCTCGGCAAAGTCAGCCCCTCGACTTCGCTCGGGGCAGGCTCCGGGTGAGGCACCCGCTCCCACGAAAACCGAAGCCCACCCGGCGAAGACGCGCGCCACAGCAAAGCCTGCGACCGGCAGTCCCCCTAGCCGCGAACATTCCGGCTCCTGGCCGGCGATGGCGACCTCAAAGGATTCCGGCACCATGGAAGCGGCCACCCTGGGCGAGCCGGAGATCAAGGCCACATCGAAGCCGACCACCTCGCCCACATTCCAAGCGGTCTCGCCGCGCTCAGCGCAAGGCAAGAAGGCGCGGGAGAAGCAGGCCAGCCTCACCAGCCATGAGGCCAAACCCACGCACAATGGCGAGCAGACGCTCATCCGCGCACTAGGCCTGAAGATCGGCAAGATCGTGGTGGACGCCGGGCACGGCGGCCACGATACCGGCACCATCGGTCCGGACGGTCTCACCGAAAAGGCGCTGGTTCTGGATGTGGCGCTGCGCTTGGGAAAGCTGCTGGAAGACCGCATGGGGGCGGAGGTGGTGTACACGCGGGATGACGATACCTTCGTGCCCCTGGAAACCCGGACAGCCATCGCCAACAAAGAACAGGCCGACCTGTTCATCTCCATCCATGCCAACTCCAGCCGTGATCCCGACGCGCGCGGCGTAGAAACTTATTATCTGAACTTTACCTCGTCCGATGACGCGCTGGCGGTGGCAGCGCGCGAGAACGCAGTCTCCGAAAAGTCGATCCACGAACTGCAGGACCTGGTGAAAAAGATCGCGCTTAAGGAGAAAATCGAGGAGTCGCGCGAGTTTGCCGCCGACGTCCAGCAGTCACTGTGGGCCACTGCCGGCAAGGGCACGCGCAACCGCGGGGTGAAGAAGGCACCCTTCATCGTGCTCATCGGGGCCAACATGCCTTCCATCCTGGCTGAAATTTCCTTCCTCTCGAACCCTGGTGACGAGCAGAAGCTGGAAACGCCCGAGTACCGCCAGAAGATCGCCGAGGCTCTCTACCGCGGCTTGGCCAAGTACGTCTCCGGGCTGAGCGGCCTGAAGATCGCCACCAAAATGCCCAAGGACGCCGGCCAGTAGGAGCTGTCCTACGAAGCATTGCGGCTGGAAATGTTGTCTAATAGTAGGGTGGGTGCTGGTTTGAATTGCTTACGAGGGCCCGCCGGACCGAGGAAGCTGTTCCGTGTGTGATCACGTGTCAGGGCACGGCTTCAGCGGGGTCCCCAGCAAACCTGATTCTGGTTTGCTGGGGTGCGGAGCCGTGCCGTCTGGCATTTATAGAAGTCGGGCTTTAGCCTCTGAGGCCGGGGTGCTTCGCCGCTCTCGTTCAAGAGTCTATTTGCTTGGCCTTTCCTGCAACTGAACGCACAGGGGCTAAAGCCCGAGGTGGCTAGATCGAGTAACGGCACGAGTAAACTCGTGGCCTGACACGTGATCCCTCACAAGGATGTTCGTGAACTCTGCAGACACAGTTGCGATCCCTAAGATAAAGCCCTTTTGTGTCCTTCTTTTGCTCTTCGCACTGGCCGCGGCTTCCTACGCCGCTACACCCCAGCCTCAGCCGTTTCTTCCCGGCCAGTTTGCAGGATGGCAGATTCAGGGCGCTCCTCGCCTGTCGGATGATGCGGCGGCTGCCGATCCTGCCTACGCCGCCGTGCTGAAGGAATACGGCTTCAACCTGCTCGAGTCGGCCACCTACGCGCGCCCGGATCGCAAGCTTTCGGTGAAGGCCGCTCGCTTCAACGACGCCACCGGCGCTTACGGAGCATTCACGTTTTACAAGAGCGAGGGGATGGAGACTGTGAAGGTCGGCGACCTGGCGGCATCGGCCGGCGCAAGAGTTCTGTTCTACCGCGGAAACATTTTGGTGGAGGCCGCGTTCGACCACGTGACCGCCATGTCGGCGGCGGAGTTGCGCGAACTTTCCGCCGCCCTTCCTCAACCCGCTGCCAGCAATAACAAGCTGCCGACGCTGCCCACCTATCTGCCGCGTCAGGGTTACGTGGCGCATTCTGCCAAATACGTTGCGGGACCGGCGGCATTCTCCAGCATCCACGCACCGTTGCCCGCCGACGTAGTCGATTTCCAGCGCAGCGCGGAGCTGGTCCTGGGACGGTACTCGGTGTCGAAGGGCGTCGCGACGATGGTGCTGATCGCTTACCCTACGCCCCAGATCGCGGGTGACAGGTTGCGCGCCATCGAGTCCTGGATGAAAGCGAACGGCTGCACCGTTCCCACGCGCGCGCCGGGCGGCTGCGACTTTTTCGGCAAGCGGAGCGGACCCATCGTGGCCGTGGTCACGGGCGACGTCTCTCAGGGGGAGGCCCAGTCGCTGCTGGCTGCGATCGCTTACGACGCTGACGTCACCTGGAACCAGGCCACCTCTCTCAGCAAGAAAGAGAACATCGGAAACCTGATCATCGCCGCGTTCACGCTGATCGGGATCCTCATGTTGATTGCGCTCGTAATCGGTTTTGCCTTCGGCGGACTGCGTGCGCTGCTGCGGAGGTTCTTCCCCACGCGCTGGTTCGGCCGGCCTGAGGATGTGGAAATCATCCGGCTCAACCTGCCGCGCTGAGTGGCCAATCTAAGTTGTTGAAACAGGACAGTTAAGCTCTGGAATCGGGGGCGAAAGGGCCCTTTTGTGAATTTCCCGGCCTTGTTGATTGTCTTTGCAACTCATTGATTACAAAGGACGTTAATCTGGAAAATTCGCTTGACACCCCATCTTCCGCGCTCATAAGATTTTCGCCAAGAAAAGGTTTTGACGGTCAGGGCTTCACCCTCCGTTGGAACTATTCTCCCTAAAAGAAAAGGCTGCCCTGTGCCGGGGTGGCCTTTTCGTTTTGCTCAACAGCGCCGACATGAGATTGCCCCCAGCAGTTCGCTAACTTCCTCCTGTAATCCAGCCGATAAGGTTCTGCGCGGAATCACAACTCAGTAGGCAGGGAGAGCACGGCGATGCCTTTGGTGACCTGGGATCAGAGCTACAGCGTCAGCGTTCGCAAGCTGGACGAGCAACATCAGAAACTATTTGCCCTGCTCAATGCGCTGCATGATGCGATGCGGCAGGGAAAAGGTCAGGCCGTCGTGCAGGATACCCTCCGTGAACTCGCCACCTACACCGTGACCCATTTTCGGGCAGAAGAAGAGCTGATGCGCATGACCAGCTATCCGGAGCTCGCCGCTCACCAGGCGCAGCACCAGAGCTTTGTCGCCAAAGTAACGCAGCTCTCCGAGGATCTCCAGGCCGGCCGCCAGGTCAACACCATCGACCTGGTGGACTTCATCAAGGATTGGCTGGCGCACCATATCCAACAGACGGACCGTCCTACTCGGCCCATATGAACGCCAAAGGCGTGCAGTAAGCGGTTCTCGTTTCCAGTTTCTCGTTTGCCGGCAGACGCTTTCTTGAAGCTGGAAACGAGGAACTGGAACGTCCGATCTTTACGCCTCACAACCAGCGCAGTTAGAATCAAATCATCAGGCGGGGCCGACGTAGCTCAGTTGGTAGAGCAGTCGATTCGTAATCGACAGGTCCTCGGTTCAAGTCCGAGCGTCGGCTCCATTCCGTCTGCCCCACGCCGGAACCACAGCGGTCGCCGTCTAGAAACAAGAAACCAGAAACGAGAAGCTCAGGAAATCCTGTGTACTATTGTGGAAACTTAGGTCTTGCAAGCTCCGGCCACCGCTCACATAATACAGGCCAAGGTAACAACGCACCCAGTGGACCGTTACGCACGAGCGGACGTACTGCGGATCCTGCGGATTACGGCGCGCCAACTGGCAGCTTGGGAAAAAGCCGGGCTGATCGCCGTTTCCGAGGACTATTCCTTTTTTGAACTCCTGCAATTAAGGAAGCTGCGCGAACTGAGCGCCCGGCGCGTGCGCCCCGGGAAGATCCGCGAGTCGCTCCAGGCCATGCAGCGCGCTGTCGCCGGCATGGAGAATCCGCTCGTCGAGAGCGGCACCTTCGTCGCCCGCAGGCGCCTGGCGTTCCGTCACCAGGGGACGGCGGTGGAACCGGTTGCGGGACAGTTCGTCATGGACTTCGCTCCGCGGACGGTGGTCGCCGCCAAGGTCAAGCCCATGCGCACCGCCGAGACCGCCGCCGAATGGTTCGCCAAGGCCATCGCGCTTGAAGAAGACCCGGTTTCACAGCGGGAGGCGATCGAGGCCTACAAGAAGACGCTGGAATTCGATCCCGGGCACGCCGCCGCGCACATCAATCTTGGTACGCTGTACTACAACCGCCAGGATTACGCTCAGGCTGAGGACCACTACCGGCAGGCGGTCGAGACCGATCCGCGCTACGCCCTCGCGCATTTCGACCTGGGCAACGTTCTCGATGAGACCGGCCGCCTGCAGGAAGCCATTCAGGCGTACAAGCAGGCGATCCAGCTTGCGCCTACCTACGCCGACGCTCACTACAATCTCGCGCTCGCCTACGAGAAACTCAAACAGCCGCGCCGGGCGCTCACCCACTGGCGCGCCTACGTGCGCCTGGATACTTCCGGCCCCTGGTCCATTCACGCGCAGAACCAGATCCGCAAGACTCTCGCCGCCGAAGGGCTGAAGGTGGTCTACAGGCGAAAGAAGCAGTAGTCCGCTGGACGGACCCGGGCCCTGCTTCTTCCTCTGATTGTTACGGGCTTAGATCTGTCCCAGGCCCCCGTCCACGTTGATCTCCACGCCGGTGATGTAGGAGGAATCCTGCGAGGCCAGAAACGCCACCGCACCCGCAACTTCCTCGGGCTGTCCGAAGCGCTTCATCGGAATCTTATTGACCACGTCCTTCGCGAAGTCGTCGATGGCCTCCTGCGGCAGTCCGGTCCGGCCGAAAATTGGCGTCTCAATCGGCCCGGGCGCAACCGTGTTCACCCGGATATTGCGTCCCACCAGTTCGGCGGCCGCGCTCCGCGCCAGGGAGCGCATAGCCGCCTTGGTGGCCGCATAGGCGCTGGCCCCATACTGCCCTTTGCTGTCCACCACGCTGGTGTTCAGGATGATCGACGCCCCGTCGTTGAGCCACGGCAGGGCCTTTTGGATGGTGAAGTATGCTCCCTTGATGTTGATGTCGAAGTTCTCGTCATACGTGCTTTCGGAGGTCTCGGCAAAGGGCGCGAATTTCGCCACTCCCGCATTCACGAACAGCACATCAATTTTGCCCAGTTTCTTTGAAATTTCCGCATACATCCGGTCGATGTCGGCAAGCTTGGAGACGTCGGCCTGCACCGCCACCACACCGTTGCTGATCGTCCGCACCGCTTCATCGAGCGTCTGCCGGCTCCGGCCGGTAATGGCGACCTTCGCGCCTTCTTCCTGCAGCCGCTTGGCGCTTGCCAGCCCAATGCCGCTGTTGCCGCCGGTCACGACTGCGACTTTTCCTTCGAGTCTTTTCATAGCGGTCCCCTTCTCTCTTCCCGCGCTTCGGTCACTGCTTGGGACCTGGGGAAGAGCCATCCACGCTTGGTATATAGATGAACATCGAAGTGACCGGTTGCAGGTTTTCAGGAATTCGCTGTCGAAAAGAACACTCGGCCACGGCGTTAACCAATGTCGTCATCCTTCGCGAGCGCGCAGCCGAGCGGAGGATCTGGCTCCAATGCCAGCACAACCGATACGGTGGCGCCGCCGGCTTCGTCAGATTCTCCCGCCTCCCTTTGTTCGCCGGAAGAATGACAGAGCAGTGTTTCGCCCGTCCCACTTCTCGCTTTGCACCTGTCCCCCCGGTGCTACAATCTTGGGTTCAATTTCACCCTATGAAGGAACTCATATGCCGGAAGTCATCGCACCCGAGAAGCCGCAGCCGCTGCTGGCGCTGACGGAAGATGAAACGCTGTTCCGCGACAACATTCGCCAGTTTGCGGAGGAAAAGATCCGCCCGCTCTCCAAGGAAATGGACGAGAAGGGCGTGTTTGACAAAGACCTCGTCCATGAGTTCTTCCAACTGGGCCTGATGGGCATCGAAATTCCCGAGCAGTATGGCGGCGGCGCCGGCACGTTCTTCGAAGCCATCCTGGGGGTCGAGGAACTCTCGCGCGTGGACGCCTCCGCCGGCGTGGTGGTGGACGTGCAAAACACGCTGGTGAACAACGCCCTGCTGCGCTGGTCGACGGACGAGCAGAAGAAGCGCTACCTGCCGCGCATGGCCTCGGAGTGGGTCGGTGCCTATGCGCTGAGTGAGGCGGGCTCGGGTTCCGACGCCTTCGCGCTCGCCACCAAGGCAGAGCTGAAAGGCAGCGAATACGTCCTGAACGGCCGCAAGCTGTGGATTACCAACGGCAAGGAAGCCGGGCTGTTCATTATTTTTGCCACCATCGATCCCGCCGCCGGCTACAAAGGCATCACCGCGTTTCTGGTGGAGAAAGGCTTCCCCGGGTTCACCGTCGGGAAGAAGGAGGACAAGCTGGGCATTCGCGCCTCCTCCACCTGCGAGCTGATCCTGGAGGACTGCCGCGTGCCCAAGGAAAACCTGCTGGGCGAGGCGGGCAAGGGCTACAAGATCGCCATCGAGACGCTGAACGAGGGCCGCATCGGCATTGGCGCCCAGATGATCGGAGTGGCGCGTGGGGCCTGCGAGCATGCCATCAAGTACGCGCAGGAGCGCAAGCAGTTTGGCAAGCCGATCTCCGAGTTCCAGGTGATTCAGTTCCAACTGGCGCAGGCGGCGACCGATCTCGAGGCCGCGCGCCTCATGGTCTATAACGCCGCCCGCATGAAGGATGCCGGCATGAACTTTGTCAAGGAAGCGGCCATGACCAAGCTGTACGCATCCCAGGTGGCGGAGCGCGTGACCTCGCTCGCCATCGAGATCTATGGCGGCTACGGTTTCACCAAGGATTACCCGGTCGAGAAATACTGGCGCGATTCGAAGATCGGGGCGATCTACGAGGGCACTTCCAACATGCAGTTGCAGACCATCGCCAAGCTGGTGATCAAATAGGCGAGTCAAGGCCGGGCGATGCGAGGTTGAGCCCTGAGTCCAAGCGTCGCAGCCGCTATCCCGAGCGCAGCGAGGGATCTCTAGGGGGTTCTGCTTCGCTGCGGTGGTAGAACAAAGGAAATTCCTGGGAGAGGCACAGCGCGGGCTGTGCCTCTTCCTTTTGCTGCCAAGCCTGGGTGGCGGGAACCGAAGCCGTTCGAGTCCCCGCGTGCCGACGCGAGGGAGTGTCCTGATTCGTACATAGAGAGGTTACCGTGGTAATGCCGGTGGTGACCGGAACCAAGCTAGACTCGATTTATGCGGAAGAAGAAGCTGGGCGAAGTTCTGCGCGAGCGGCGGCACATTTCCGGCGAGGTTCTTGATTCCGCGATCGAGGAGCAGAAGAGAAAGCTGGGTCGCCTGGGGGAGTTGCTGCTCCACAAGGGGGCAGTGCAGAAGGACGCCTTAGTGGCGGCTCTCGAAGAGGTTACCGGCGCATCTTACGTGGACGCCAGTACCGCCAAGGTGGACCCCGAGGTTCTCGAACTGGTGCCGCGCGAGCTGGCGCAAAGACATGGCGTGCTGCCTCTGGAACGCAAAGGTAAGACGCTGGTGGTAGTGATGGCGGATCCGCAGAACCTGCACGTTCTGGACGAGTTGCGCTTTGCAACCGGCAGCGAGATCTCACCTCGGATGGGGTTTGCGGCGGAGGTGGCAAGAGGAATTGCCCGCATCTATGGCGGAAAGCTTCCGTCGGCGGGTGAAGTGGTCGACGTGGAACAGAGTGGACCTGTCAGCGATATTGAGTTCTTCACCGCCGGGACCAGCCAGCGCCACGAGGATGCTATCCGCGAATTTCAAAGGGAATTGCGCAATGACAAGACACCGGCGGTGCACGTTGTATCCGCCATCCTTGCGGAGGCGGCAGAGAGGAAGGCCAGCGACGTCCACATCGAGCAGCAGGCGCGGGGAACGCTGGTGCGTATCCGCGTGGACGGGGTGCTCCGCGAACTGACGCGCATCACTCCGGCGCTGCGAAGCTCGGTCGTCTCCCGCATCAAGATTCTCAGCGACATGGACATCTCCGAGCGGCGGATTCCCCAGGACGGAAGGCTGCTGGCACGCGTCGGCCAGGCGCAATACGACTTGCGCATTTCCACCCTGCCCACGCAATACGGGGAGAAGATCAACATCCGCCTGCTGGATCCCACCGCCGTGCAGGTGCGCTTTGAAGACCTGGGGTTTCCGCCTGAGCTGGGCTCCTCCCTGCGGCGGCTGCTGACCTTGCCCCAGGGCATGATTCTGGTGACCGGTCCCACCGGGGCCGGCAAGTCCACCACGCTGTATGCCGCAATCAACCTGCTGCGCTCGCCGGATATCAGCATCCTGACCGTGGAAGATCCCGTCGAGTACATGATCGAAGGGGTCAACCAGGTGCAGGTGAACCCGCGTGCCGGACGCACCTTTGCTGCCTGCCTGCGTTCCATGCTGCGGCAGGACCCGAACATCATCATGGTGGGCGAGATCCGCGACGACGAGACCGCTTCAATCGCCGTGAACGCGGCGCTCACCGGCCACTTGCTTCTTTCGACCATCCACACCAACGACGCGGCCACGACATTGCCGCGTCTTCTCGACATGGGCATCGAGCCGTTCCTGGTCGCTTCGACGGTGAACATCGCCATCGGCCAGCGCCTGGTCCGTAAAATCTGCGAAAGCTGCAAGAAGGAATACAAACCCACTGAAGCGGAAATGGAACGCCTGAAATCGGTGGTTTCGGAGAAGATCTGGAGTACCCATCAGGGTTTCTATATCGGCGCCGGCTGCAGCGCCTGCGGCGGGAGCGGCTATAAAGGCCGCATCGGCATCTACGAGGTCCTCGAAGTCCGCGACGAGATCCGCGATCTTATCGTGAGCAAGGCCTCTTCCGAGAAGATCCAGGAGGTCGCGGTCAAGAACGGCATGTCGACCATGCTCGAAGACGGGTTCGCCAAGGCCGGACAA
>DATKLD010000038.1:0-2794 GCA_035542595.1 Terriglobales bacterium | reverse complement strand
CCTGGCGGAGACAGTGGCGAGACTGAGAGAGCTGTCGCCGCTTTATCAGAAGAGCGCTGTCGGCTCTTAGCTATTGGCTCTTGGCTTTTGGCCTGAACCTGCGGCACGGAAGCCAAGAGCTAAAAGCCAACAGCCAATGGCCGCTTCCCCCATCGCCGTTGCCATGTCGGGCGGTGTGGACTCCTCCACCGTCGCGGCGATGCTGTGTGCCCAGGGATACCGCGTCATCGGGCTGACGATGCAGCTCTGGAACCAGCGCCGGCTGGCCGGGCGTGCGGGCATGCCGGAGGTCGCGCACGGCCGTTGCTGCTCGCTCGACGATGTTTACGACGCGCGCCGCGTCGCCGAGCGCCTTGGCATCCCCTACTACGTCGTCAACTACGAGCAGCGTTTTGAGCAGGACGTGGTGCGGCCGTTCGTCGCCGACTATCTCGCGGGGCGCACACCCATTCCGTGCAGCCTGTGCAACAACTCCATCAAGTTCGACCAGTTTCTGGTGACGGCGCGGCAGATCGGCGCCGAGCGCCTGGCCACGGGACACTACGCTCGCGTCGAGTTCGACGAAGCGCGCGGGCGGTGGCTGCTCAAGCGCGCCGCCGACCGGACAAAGGACCAGACCTATTTTCTATTCGGGCTGACGCAGGAGCAGCTTAGCCGCACGCTGTTTCCGCTGGGCGAGTTGCGCAAGTCTGAGGTGCGCGAGCTGGCGCGGCAATACGGGCTCGCGCTCGCCGAGAAGCCCGACTCGCAGGAGATCTGCTTTGTTCCCACCGGAAACTACAAGGCGTTCCTCGATGCCTACACGGCCGAGCAGGGCGAGAGTTTGCCTGACACCGCGGGCGAGCTGGTCACTACCGATGGCGAAGTGATCGGCAGGCACGCCGGCATCCACAACTTCACCGTCGGACAGCGCAAGGGACTGGGTGTCGCCACCGGATCACCGCTTTATGTGCTCGAGATCCGTGGCGCTTCGCGGCAGGTCGTCGTTGGCAGTGGCGACGAGCTCTACTCGCGCACGCTGCGCGCCCGCGGCGTCAACTGGATCGCTATCGACGATCTGCGCGAGCCCATGCGTGTCTCCATCAAGATTCGCAACCGCCATGAGCCCTCGCCTGCGACCATCGAGACAGGAAGTGACGGCGAAGTGGTCGCCACTTTCGATGAGCCGCAGCGCGCCATCACCCCCGGCCAAGGCGCCGTGTTCTACGACGGCGATCTTCTGGTCGGCGGGGGCTGGATCGGCTGAAGACGGCCGTGTCCCGCCACCACGACCACGCGAGACCTGCTGTGCCATTCCAGAACGGTTCCCGAAGCGGAGACCGCGATCATAGTCCTCGCCGCTAAGCCCAGGCCGGGATCCAGGCGGCGCGCACTACCCTACAGAAGCAAAGACCAGTTTCCGTGACCACTGGCTGGCCAGTGGTGGAGTGAGGATGGATAATCCGGTCGGCAACGGTCTACCCTGCCGGTCCGCCTCGTCGCCTCCTGCAGTTCCCGAACGAAACAAAGGGAACCTGCGTTCAGCGGAGTGGAAAGTCCGCACCGGCTTCGCTCTCGCGCTGGCTGTCCTGGTCGTGATCGGAGGCATGTCATATTTCAGCCTGGTTCGATTGCATGAAGACCGGGTACGGGTAGAGCACACGCAGCAGGTGATTACCGCGCTGCGGCTGGAACCGGCAATCGTGGCGGAGGCCGAGGCCGCGGTCCGGGGATACGTCATCACCGGGCATGAAGACTTCCTTGAGCCCTACCAAAGAGCGCTGAGCAGTGTGCATGACGACCTGGGAAACTTACGGCGCCTCACGGCCGACAACCGCCTGCAGCAAACCCGCTTGGATGCGCTGGAACCGCTGGTCGCAGAGCGGCTCTCACTGCTGCAGCAGACGGTGGAATTGCGGCGCCAACAAGGTCTTGGCGCGGCACAGCAGCACATCGCCAGCGGACGGGGAGAACAACTCCACACTCGCATCCGCGCGCTCCTCGCCGAAATGGAAGCCACTGAAGAAAGCCTGCTGCAAGAGCGCGCAACCCGGGCGCACCATGCCGGATCAGCGGTTAGAACGGTAATCATCACTGGCATCGCCCTGGCGTTTGTGTTCGTAGCGGTGGCGCTCTTTGTGATCAGCCAAGATTTCGCCGGCAGCCGCCGGGCGCAGGCGGCGCTCCAAGAGGCGCATGATCTGCTGGAAGCCCGGGTGCAACAGCGCACCGCCGAGCTGGCGCGAACCAATGAGGCTCTGCACGACAGCGAGACACGCCTGGCGGGCATCATCAATTCGGCGATGGACGCCATCATCACGGTGGATGAGCAGCAGCGCATTGTCCTGTTCAATCCCGCGGCGGAGAAGATGTTCGGCCACCGCGCCGCCGACGTGATCGGCGAGTCGCTGGATGTGTGCATCCCCCAGCGCTTTCGCGCGGCGCACGCGCAACACCATCGTGCTTTTGGCGACACCGGCCTCACCCGGCGGCACATGCGAGACCTGAGTTCGATTTCCGGCCTGCGCGCCAGCGGTGAGGAATTTCCCATCGAAGCCTCCATCTCCAAGGTCGATCTGGGAGGACGAAAACTCTTTACCGCCATCCTGCGCGACATCACTGAGCGCAAGCGAGCTGAGGCCGCTCTCCGTCAGAGCGAAGAACGCCTGCAGAGGGTCACGGAAGGCATGACCGAAGGGCTAGTCATCTCGGATATCAACGGCGAGTTGGCCCACTGGAATCCCGCCGCCATCGAGATGCATGGCTTCACCAGCCGCGAAGTCTGGCGCCGGCAACTGCCGGAAATGAAGGATAT
>DATKLD010000037.1:0-25813 GCA_035542595.1 Terriglobales bacterium | reverse complement strand
TCCGGGGTGAAGCGGGAGAAGATCTGCATGGATTCCTGGTGCAGGCGCTCCATCAGGGCAATGAGGTTCTCAAGACCGTCGGCCCATTCGCGGCCGCATCCGGTGTAGCGCTGTGTCTTGCCCTGGACGCACTCCGCCCAGGTATAGCGCTCGACCACGGCGAGGTGCCGCGCCAGGTCGCCGAGCGTGAAGCGGCCCTCACCGAAGCTGTGTTCCAGCTTGTCTGGCGGGATGCACTTCACCACCTTCATGGTGCGAGCGCGCACCTTGTCGAAATACTCGATGAATGGCTCGATGGTCCGCAGTTCCATGGCTACTTCTTCTTGTGTTCGGATTTCGGTTTGGCTTCGGTCTTTTCCTTGGCCGGCGCCGCGCCGCTTTCGGCGGCATGCGCTTCCTTCTTTGACGGCTCGGCCGCGCCACCTTTGCGCGCGTAGTCGGTGACGTACCAGCCCGTGCCCTTGAATTGCACCGCCGGCGCATGCAGCAGCCGTTCGAGCTTGCCGGCGCCGCAGTTCGGACACTTCTTCGGATCAGGATCAGAGAACTTCTGGATACGCTCGAATCGACAACCGCACTTGGGACACTGGTATTCGTAAAGAGGCACAGGGAATTTGTAATTGAGTGATTTGCAATTTGTAAAGTCCGGCGGCCGGACACGGAGCACGGTCAATTCAAAAATTACGAATCACAGACACAAATTCCGCCACGGGTATAGACTTTCCGAGATGAAAGTAAACGGCGAACCCGTGCGCGGCAGCGAGGCGTCACACGGTCCCTGCCTCTACGTGGTTGCCACTCCCATCGGCAACCTGGAAGACATCACGCTGCGGGCGCTGCGGGTTCTGAAGGAAGTGGACCTGATCGCCTGCGAGGACACGCGCCAGACCCGCAAGCTGCTGGACCACTACGGCATCCAGACGCGGACCATCAGCTACCACGAGCACAACGAGATGACGCGGGCTGCCGAGCTGATCGTCAACCTGGAGCAAGGCGGCCGGCTGGCTCTGGTTTCCGACGCCGGTATGCCCGCCATCTCCGATCCCGGATATCGCCTCATCACGCTGGCCATCCGGCATCACGTGCCGGTCGTCCCTGTTCCCGGTGCCTCCGCGTTCGTGGCGGCGCTGGCGGCCAGCGGCCTGCCCACGGATTCCTTCAAGTTCAACGGTTTTCTCCCCGCGAAGAGGGGCCAGCGGCGGAATGAGCTGGAGAGCGTCCGCGACGCGCCCCGCACCGTCATCTACTACGAGGCGCCGCACCGCATTATCGAGACGCTCGAGGACGTGGTCGGCGTCATGGGTGGCTCGCGGCATGTGGTGATCGCCCGCGAGGTCACCAAGCTGCACGAGGAGTTCCTCCGCGGCCGCGCGGATGAAATCCTGGAGCAGTTACGCACACGGGGCGACGTCAAGGGCGAGATCACGCTGCTGATCGGCCGCGCCACCGAGGCCGGCGAGCGCAAAGCTCCGGCGCGGACTCGAACCCCTATCCGCCAGCGCCTCGCGCAAGTGATGGACGAGCGCAAGCTCGACGAGAAAGCCGCGCTGAAGGTTGTGGCCAGGGAGATGGGCGTCTCCCGCAGCGAAGCCTACCGCGAATTGCAGCGCGCGAGGCGGTAATTCTTACCGCGGATTTCCGCGAAGGAAGGCAAGCCGCGCAGCGGCGGCAGTTGTTCGAGCCCCGCGCGTGAGCGCTGGGCGCCGAATTGAATTGAGGAGAATGCCCCTTTCAGCGCCGACACAGGGAAGCGGCGGGTGCCGCCCTCTGGGCTCATCTCGTTTTCGCAACAATACCCAGCGCTGACGCGCTGGGCTAACACAAATGACGCCCTAACGGGCTCTGGTCAGCAAGAGCAGTAAGCGTGACCGGCAATGCCTCGGCTGATCTAGACTGCAACAGCTCTCTTAAGCTAATCCGCGTCATCCGCGTGAATCCGCGGCGGAAAACTATGCTCGCCGCTTGCTCGTCGCCGACTGGGGCTTGGCTTCCCAGGGACGCTTGGGGCGTTGCGTCACGGGCTTGTCACGGTCCTCAATACGATCGTATACGTGATTGTCGGTGACGGTTCCGAGCGATTCGTTATAAAGGATGGGTGAGCCAGTGGCTTCCTTCAGTTCCTCGGTGAACTGGTGGATGGCGGAGAGGTGGTCGGCAGTGGCCGGGATTTCCGTCTTGGTAGTGCGCAGGAACTTCTGGTAGCCGCGATCAACGAGCTTCGCGATCTCGCCTCCGACCAGGTAGCCGGGACGGGCGAAGACCTTCACCCCGCCGTCCGCTGTCTTCTCAATGGCGGCGGAGACGTTCAGCTTCTTCAGGAAAATGCGGTTCTGGGTGCCCGGAGCTTCGAGAATGTCGAAGCCGTGGTCGCGCAGCCAGCCAACCGCATCGTCATAGCTCTTCTCAGTGATGTTCTTGGCCATAAGCTTCCACGCGCCAGCTTCGATATCGCCGAAGCGTTCCACCCGCGCGCGAATCTAATTGCTTAAGATGCCGGCCAGCGAAAAACGGTACAACAGCAGGCGCGGCTCGATTGCGATATAAGCAATAATCGCTTCGGTTGGCGTCGCGCAACCGTTTTTTATACACTAGTTGCATCCGAGGAGTGGGGGAATCCGCGTAAACCTGTTCGGTTCAGGCATTTAGCGTGGTTTTTCAAAATGGGTCCGCGCTTCCAAACCAAAGACCGGAGAAATCGTCCTTTGGTAACGAGAGTGGTGAAAATCCCGGATGCGCCCGGACGCGAGGAGTTCGCGCGCTTGGGCGAAACTGCGCTGGCACGCATCGGCAACACTCCGTTGATCCGGCTGCAGCGGATCGCCGAGGGCCTTGCCGGGGTCGAGATTCTGGCCAAGGCGGAGTGGTTCAACCCCGGCGGTTCGGTGAAGGACCGCGCGGCGTACAACATCGTGAAGGAAGCGATGCGCAGCGGAAGGCTCTCGGCCGGCAAGGTGCTGCTCGATTCCACCAGCGGCAATACCGGGATCGCCTACGCCATGATCGGCGCGGTGCTGGGATTCGGTGTCACGCTGTGCATGCCGTCGAATGTTTCGGTCGAGCGCAAGCGCATCCTGAACGCCTATGGCGCGAACATCATTTATACCGATCCCGGCGAGGGGTCCGACGGCGCCATCCGCAAAGCGCGGCAGATGATCGCAGCCGAGCCGGACAAATATTTCTACGCCAATCAATACTCGAACGACGCTAACTGGCAGGCACACTACCACACCACCGCCAACGAAATATGGAAGCAGACCCAGGGACGGATCACGCACTTCGTTGCTATGTTAGGTACCAGCGGCACCTTCACCGGTACCAGCCGCCGGCTCAAGGAGCTTAATCCGAAGATCCGCTGCATCTCGCTGCAGCCGGACTCCGCGTTCCACGGGATTGAAGGCGCCAAGCACATGGCCACCGCGATCGTACCCGGGATTTACGATCCCAAGCTGGCAGACGAGGATTTGGCCGTCTCAACTGAGGCTGCCTACGTAATGGTCAAGCGCCTGGCCCGCCGGCAAGGGCTGCTGGTGGGGATTTCGGCTGGCGGAGCTGCGGCCGGCTGTGTGAGGGTCGCTCAGGACTTGGCCCGTCGGCATGAAAAGGCCGTCATAGTAACCATCTTCCCGGATTCGGGAGACAAGTATCTGAGTGAGAGATTTTGGGAGGAGTGATTTGTGATTTCTGATTTGTGATTTGCGATTTGGTCTGCGCGCCGCGATCACAAATCACAAATCACAAATGCTGGCCATCCGCCAATCCGAACTCGACGCGCTCCGCCGCCACGGCGAAGAAACGTATCCGCACGAGTGCTGCGGTGTGATGCTCGGACGGATAGATGACGACGAGCGCGTGGTCGAAGCGGTCTTGCGCGCGGGGAACACCCGTGTGGATTCGCCGCACAACCGCTACAATATCGATGCCCGGGAGCTGGTGCGCATCCAGCGCGAGTCGCGTGAGCGCGGCCTGGACATCGTGGGGTTTTATCATTCGCATCCCGACTGCCCGGCGCAATGGTCGCAAACCGATTTCGCCGAAGCGCATTGGGTTGGCTGTTCGTACGTGATCACCAGGGTCGACAAAGGGCGGGCGACCGAGACGAATTCGTTCGCGCTCCAGGGCTCGGTGGAAGAAGACAAGCGCTTCACCGACGAGCAGATTCGCGTGCTGGCGGCGGAAGCGGCGGATTGAGCGGCTATTGGCTCTTAGCCTTTGGCTCTTGGCCAAAAGCCAAAAGCTAACAGCCAAGAGCGCCAACCACCGAATCTTGATGACATCGAACATCATCTGAGTGAGCAGAAAGGAAGCATGAAGATCCTGATCCCAACACCGCTGCGGCAATACGCCGCCAAGAAGGACACGGTGGAAGTGCCGGCCAAGACCGTGGGCGAAGCGCTTTCCGGCCTGACCTCGCAGTACTCCGAGCTGCGCCGCCATCTCTACACCGAGGACGGCAAGCTCCGCGCCTTCGTCAACCTGTACCTGAACGACGAGGACATCCGTTACCTCCAGAAGGAAAACACCCCTGTGCGGGACGGCGACACGCTCTCCATCGTGCCCTCCATCGCCGGCGGCTGTTGTTGTTCTGGCTAGCGCCGCTCCGGATCTTCCATCACGGGCTCAGGGGTATTGACTATGGCAATCGTGGCAGAAAACGTTCAATCCGCAACGCTCTCCAATGACGAGGTGCTGCGCTACTCGCGCCACCTGATCATGCCCGAGGTGGGCATGGAGGGTCAGCTCAAGCTGAAGGCGGCCAAGGTGCTGTGCATCGGCGCCGGGGGCCTGGGCTCGCCGCTGGCCATGTATCTGGCCGCGGCCGGCGTGGGCACGCTGGGGATCGTGGATTTCGACGTGGTGGATTTCACCAACCTGCAGCGGCAGATCATCCACTCGACCGAAGACGTAGGTCGGAAGAAGCTCGATTCGGCCGAGGAGGGCATCCGGGGCATTAATCCGTTCGTCGAGGTGCGGAAGTTCGAAACCAGACTGACCAGCGAGAATGCGCTCGGCATCTTCCGCGACTTCGACGTCATCGTTGACGGAACCGACAACTTCCCTACCCGCTACCTGGTGAACGACGCCTGTGTGCTGAGCGGGAAGCCCAATGTCTACGGCTCCATCTTCCGCTTCGAAGGGCAGGCCAGCGTGCTGGCGACGAGAGAAGGCCCGTGCTACCGCTGCTGGTATCCCGAGCCGCCGCCGCCGGGACTGGTTCCCTCGTGTGCCGAAGGCGGGGTGTTGGGCATCCTGCCCGGACTAGTGGGGGTGATCCAGGCCACCGAGACGGTCAAGCTGATTCTTGGCAAAGGCGAGCCGCTCATCGGACGCGTGCTTCTCGTCGATGCTCTGGGCATGAAGTTCCGTGAGCTAAAATTGCGTAAGAACCCCGACTGCCCGGTGTGCGGCACGCATCCGACGATTACCAAGCTGATCGACTACCAGCAATTTTGCGGCATTCGCGGCGAGGAGGCCCCGGTGACCACGAAAGTACCCGAGATCCAACCCGAGGAGCTGAAGCAGCGCCTCGATGCAGGTGAGGACATCTTCATCCTCGACGTGCGCGAGCCGCACGAATACCAGATCTGCAACCTGAACGGCTACCTGATCCCGCTCGGCGACCTGCCCAAGCGCGTGCACGAACTGGACTCCAGCCGCGAAATCGTCGCGCACTGCCGTTCCGGCGTCCGCAGCGCCAAGGCCGTGGACTTCCTCCGCCAGGCCGGCTTCCGCAAGGTGAAAAACCTGGCCGGCGGCGTGCTGGCCTGGTCGGACCGGGTCGATCCAAAGATGCCGAAGTATTGACCCTGGCGAACAGCCGCAAATTTTGGAGGGGAGCCAGAGGGCTCCCCTTTTATTGTCCTGCCATGAAGAGACGCAGCAAGCAGGCTACGTCTCCACGCCAGCTAGCGATTTTCGTTAGAGGCTCGGTCGCTGTTGTCGAACACCAAGACTTGCTTCTTTCCCTCGAACTGGATCTCGGTGATGGAAGGGGCCTTGCTGCCGTCCGAGGCCCTGGTGACGACGGTGTTGTATCGCGCCTTGACGCCTCGGTCTTCTATCTTCGCCTTGGCAGTGGCGACCTCGGTCTTCCCCCGCAGGAAAGTCACGTCGCCATTGCCGCTGACTTTGACGTCGTACTGCCCGGCCTCCAGTTGCTTGCCGTTGAGAACCGCGGGACTGTTGAGAGTGATGGTGTTGGCCGCATAGGCGCTGATCGCCAGCAGCGCTATACCTGTGATGACCACGGCTTTCAGGATTGTTGCTTTCCGCATTGTGCCTCTCCTTCGTGCTCGGCCATGACCTGCCGGTTGGATGGTTTCTCGGCTGGCGGCCAGCTTCCACCGGCTTGCGCCGGAGAAGGCGGAGGGCGCCGCATTTACACGCGGCTTGCTTTTCGGCACAAAGCCTTTACAATGTGCCGCCGGGGGTTAAACGAACGCCGGCCCGCAAGGACCGTTTTGTTCCCGAGATCGCCTCGCCCTGGCCGCCAACCCGCGGCGAGACAATCTGCTTTAACCCCCTTCGCTTCGAAACGCGGCCTCCTTCGCAGGAAGCCTTCTTCAGGTACGTTCCACCGCGCCTCCGGGTTCCCCGGACAACAGTGCAACTTCTTTGCATCATTAGACTGCCCGATGATGCTTTTGGTTAGCCTGGGGGGCAGGCTTTGTTCTGAAAACAGAACAGACGTTTACAAGTCCTTGACGAAGGGCTCCTTCGGGGCATAATCAGCAGTTGTTATTCTGGCTTCTCATTTACGGAGTGTGTCATGCGCCGCATCGTTTTCATCGCGTTAGTGTCAGTAGTGTCAGCTGCTGGCGTCGCCCTCGGACAGGAGCTTTCCCAGCGCCCGCAGCAGCCGGCGACAGCACCACCGCCGGCCGCACCAGGGGGTGATTCCACCTATCAGCAACTGCGGCGGTCGCTCTTGAGCGATGTGACGCTGGCAGTCCACGACTTTGTATTGAAGCGTGATGCCGGGACGTTCACCCTTAAGTCGGGCACTTTTTCCCTCCTGGCGCCGGTTAACGGCAAGGTGACAGGGGCGGTATTCCTCGGAGACGGCAGTTTTACCCTGGTACCGCCCAGCGCAGCGGAACAGAAGAGCCTGAGCCTCCTCACCAGGGAGCCGCGGCTGGAGGAGAACTTCAACGAACTGGTGCTGCGGTTCACCGACGGTACTGCCGATGAGATCAAAAAAGCCGGGAGCCCAGCGGCGCCGACCGGCAATCCGAGCGCGGCGCTTGACCGCATTAACACTGCATTACGCAAGGAATTGCACTACAACCTGCACGCCCGGTTGCTGGAGGACGTCCTCGGCACCGGACAGGGCGGCCTCTTCGTGGCATTCATCAGGGGTAAGAAGTATGACAGCCGAATGATCTACGCCCTCGATCCGAGGGGCGTGCACGCGTTTGGAATGGGCCCCGACCAGGCGGGACTGATGACCTGGGATGAGAACAAACATGGCGTGTGGGCATCATTCGATCTGGCGCGTGAGCGCGGCCAAAACCGCGACGCAAGCGCCTGGAGAAGGATCAAGATTGACCATCAGAAGCTGGACACTGTCATCGACAGGGGCGGCCGGCTCGATGGCGATGCCACCACGACCTTCGCCGCCCGCCCCGCGGGAGTGCGGGTAGTGCACTTGAATCTTTTTCCGCCTCTGCGGGTGCAGAGTGTCAGCGATTCCGAGGGCCATCCCCTTTCCTTCATCCAGGAGGGCAAGGATGACGACCCCGATTTTGCAGTCATCCTGCCGCACGCCCTGGGGTCGGGAGAGAAGTTCACGATTCGCACCGTCTACAGCGGGAAGGATGCGGTGACGAATGAGGGAGGCGACAATTACTATCCGGTGGCGCGTGTGAACTGGTTCCCTGGCGGAGGTTTCGGCGACTACGTTACCTACGACATGACCTTCCATATCCCCAAGGGGATGACCATGGTGGCCACGGGTGCGCGCGTACGCGAAGTCAACGAAGGCAATGAGAACCTCAGCGTATGGCGTAGCGAAGTGCCACTGGCAGTAGGCGGCTTCAACTTCGGAAGATTCAAGCGCAAGGAAGCGAAAATCGACAAGCTTGGTTTTGTGGTCGAATCCTATGCCAACCAGGACGAGCCCGACATTGTTAAGTGGCTGGCCAACGCTGGCGGCAAGCAGTTGGAGTCATTCAGAGACCCGAACACCGGCATGACCAGCTATAGCGTCACCCAGAACGCTGCTGTAGGAACGCTGACCACGACTGGCATGATGGACAAAGCCCTCGCCGAAGGTCAACTGGCGGTCGAACTCTATACCGACTACTTCGGGCCGTCGTCCTACAAACGCCTGGCGATGACGCAACACTCCGCCTTCAACTACGGCCAATCTTGGCCGACGCTAGTGTACCTGCCCATCACCTATTTTTTCGATACCACCGCGCGCCACGGCCTGCACATGGACGATCCTCGGGGCTATTTCAAAATGGTTGGACCGCATGAGGTGGCGCACCAGTGGTGGGGACACACCGTCGGCTTCGACAGCTACCGCGACCAGTGGATGAGCGAAGGTTTCGCCGATTTCTCCGCTTCATTGTTCATCCAGGCCATCCAGAAGAATAATAGTGAGTTCATCAAGTTCTGGAACGACGAGCGCGATTTGCTGACGGAGAGGAATAAAGAAGGGTTTCGTGCCATCGACGTTGGCCCGGTCACCCAGGGCTACCGGCTGGCGACTACCAAGTCAGGCTTCGACGTGCCGCGCCGCCTGATCTATCCCAAGGGCGCTTACATCCTGCATATGATCCGCATGATGATGTGGAACCCCAAGACGGGTGACGCGGAGTTCAAAGCCATGATGCAGGACTTCGTGAAGACCTACGCCAACCGCCCATCCACCACCGAGGACTTCAAGGCCATGGTCGAGAAACACATGGCGCCGGCTATGGACGCCAGCGGCAATCACACCATGAACTGGTACTTCGACGAGTACGTCTACGGGACCGCTCTGCCCACCTACAAGCTGGACTACTCGTTCGACCAGGCTGGGGACGCATATACCCTCAACCTGAAGATCACACAATCGGGCGTGGACGATAAGTTCACCATGCTCGTGCCCCTCTACCTGGAGCTGAGCAAGGACCACGTGATGCGTCTGGGCGCGGCCACCATCACCGGCAACCGCACCATCGAGCAGAGGGTCCCGTTGAAGGGCCTCAAGGAAAAACCAAGGCGGGCCATGCTGAACTATTTCAATGACGTGCTCTGCGCGCCATAGCTGGGCTTCCTCAATACGAGGCCCCTTGCGCGCCCCGCTACGTCACACGCCGCCCTGTCGCCGGTCACTGACCGGGGTAAATGAATGATGAATACTTTGAGGTGATCGCGGAGGAGGAAGCCATGCCGGAAGTTGCGTTTCCCAAGACGATGCGGGTCGGAGAGAAAATCGCGGAAGCGGTGTCCGACATCGAGAACGCCAAGGCCGCTCTTTCCGAAGTGGTAGACGAAGGCAAAGAGGCGGCCCGCCGCACGCTCAAGCGTGGACGCCGTTTCGCAGAGGACTGGGAGGAGGAGGCGGTGCGGGGGGTGCGCCAGTATCCCCGGGCGACGGTGGCGGTGACCTTTGGGGTCGCGATGGGCGCTGGGCTGCTGGTGGGATGGTTGTTCGGCCGCGCCCGCAGGTAATACGCAATCTCGAGCCTCAAGTCCGATCCCTGTGTCCGGAATTTCCGGGGATATGTGTGTCAGCCGGGCCGCCGCTACCTGTGCTCGTTTCTCCCTTGAAGGTGACAGCCTGCACCGCGCTCGGCCGATGACTTCTCCCACGCCCAGTGGCGTGGCTGTTGCCGGAGCCGCGGCCCCGCCTGTATTATCGTGAGCTTCCAGAAGGCCAACCTATGGATCATGAAAGGCCAGGAGTTCATCTATGAAATCAAACCGCAGGAGTTTCCTGAAAGGGGCAGGCGCGATCGGCGCGGTGGCAGCCATGGGCGGATTGAAGGCAGTGAGCACGGAAACGAAAATGGCCAGCTCGGCTAAGAAGGGCATGGCACGCGGGCTGACCTTGCTGACCATGCGGCGCGACGGCGAATACCGGCTGGGCGCCAAGACGAGCAACGGCATCCTCGACGTGAAAGCGGCGGCGGAGACCCTGAAAATGTACTCGCCCGCCACCCTCGATGACATGCTGCAGAACGAGGAAGGCGCCAGCGTGCAGGCGGTGGTGGAAGCCGCCATGAAGTCCGCCGCGGTGAAGAAGGCATTCCTGAAGGAGGAGGCCATCGAGTACGGGCCGCTGGTCACCCGCCCGGAGAAGATCGTGTGTGTAGGCTTGAACTATCGCAAGCACGCCGAGGAGATCAAGCTTCCCATCCCCAAGCAACCGGTGCTCTTCAACAAGTACAACAACGCATTGCTGCATCACGGCGGCACCATCAAGTTGCCTTCGGCGGTGGCCAAGAAGTTCGATTATGAGATCGAACTGGTGATCGTAATGGGCAAGGCGGCGCGCGATGTCAGCGAGAAGGACGCGCTTTCCTACGTCGCCGGATACGCGACCGGCAACGATTTCAGCGCACGCGACCTGCAGATCGAAACCGGCGGCCAGTGGATGGTGGGCAAGACTCCGGACGGCTTTGCCCCCCTGGGTCCTTACTTCGTCACCGCCGAACAGGTTAATCCGGACAATCTAAACCTGGAATGCCGGGTCAACGGCGAAACCCGGCAGTCGTCCAACACTAACGATCTGGTGTTCAACTGCAGCCAGATCATCAGCTATACCTCGGCGCGCATTTCCCTCCGGCCGGGAGACATCATCTTCACCGGCACGCCGGGAGGAGTGATCTACAACGGAGTCGCCAATGGGATCGCCACGCGCAAGGAGAAGTGGGATTGGCTCAAGGCTGGCGACAAGATCGCCTGCAGTCTGGAGAAGCTGGGTGAGCTGAAGTTCGATCTGGCGTGACGCAAAATCCAGCGCGAAGGCCCAAGCCCTCGCTTGGGCCTTTTCATTTCACCTTGGTCGCCTTGCCTTCCATGATGCTGGTCCAGGCGCCGCCATCGACCGACATGTCGTAGGCATAGGTGTATGAGGTCGGAGAGGTTTCCTTCAGGACAAAGCGTCCCTTGACCTTCTTCCCTCCCATCTCCTGTTCCGGAGACAACCACGTCCAGGTATTCCCGGAAATGGTGCCTTTCGACAGGTCATGCTCGCCCATGGTGGTGTACCCGTCGTAGGTGTAGACCTTCTCCTTGGGGTCGTATCCCATAATTGCGATCTCTTTGAACGCGCCCATGGGACTTGTGCCCTCGGAATGCAACACTACAAAAAAATCGCCCAGCATCAGGTTGTGGTCGGTACTGGTGAACTTGCCGCCAGGGCCCCAGGGGCTGGCCTTCATGTCGCCATCAGCCTTCCACTCACCTACAAAGTAGTGCAGCCGCTGATGCTCGGCGGTGGGTTTGGGCATGGGCGGCGCCTGTGCCAAAAGGCAGCCGCCAAGGACGAAAATCACGCACGCCACCGTGACTATTCTCTTCATGATCTGCCTCCTTGAAAACCGGAGAAGGATAGCAGAATTAGGCGGGGTTCCGGCACTCGAACGTTGCGGGCGGTTAACTGCCGTTCTTTCTGTTGCCCCGTTTCCAGTGCAATAGTATGATTCGCAGCCCATTGGAGGCGACCATGTGGCTGGCAGGCTGGGCGGTGCGCGTGCTGCTGCTGATCACGGCGCCCCTCTATTACCTGTGCCGCTTTGTCGCCGAAGCTATGTCCGGCCTGGATGAGTGGTCGTGGCGCGCCATCCACGGGACTGGTTTCAAGAAACCGCCGCAGTCCGAGACGGCACAGCCGCAACCCCAGCCGAGCGCGAAGCGGTTCCTGCGTTAGGACCCCATCATCAAGGCGGTCCCGACCCACAGCACCACGCCCACGATGCCGCCGGTGATTCCGCCAAAGATGCGCACAGGAATCCAGAACGACGCCACGATCACGGCCGTCCCGGCCAGCAGCCGCACCACCACCCGCGTGAGCCGCGGCACACTCCGCCGCTCCAAACCCCACCACGCATAGAAGCGGAAATTGCAGCCGTGACAGCGATACGGCCGTACCGTGAGGAGACCAAGCAGGCGTTCCCACACCCGGCGATGACGGCTGCGTCGCACATGTCGCCCCTGGCATTGCGGGCAACGGCGAGCTCGCAAGAAGATCTTCAATAGCCTACTCAATGGCCCGGGGAGAAATTTCTTGCCGCATTATTGCGTGACTTTGATTTCAAAAGCAAAACCAAATTCGACGGGAATACCTGTTTGGTTACCGTGGCCCTTCGCGAACATCCATCCAACCGTCCCGGAACAGGAGTGACCTTGTGGCAACCCTGCCGTGAGCGCAAATTCTCATTGATCGCAGGGAGACAAGCGCATGTGGACAATCCTCATGCTGGTGGCGTTTCTTGTTATCTGGAAGCTTCTTGGCAGGCGGCTGCTGGCGGGATTCGTCTTGAATATTGCGGGCCAGGGCGCGCTGGAAGACCTCGGGAAGAAAGCCGTCGATGCCCAGCCCGACGGGATCAGGCTAAGCCGTGTCGCAACCCCGGTTTGGGATGATGCCGGCGTGCAGCAGATCATTACTTCGTTCCGCGCCGCCGGATTCGCCGATGCCGGAGTCTACTCCGTGGACATGATGCCCGGCGTCAAAGTAGCCATTCTGGTCAAGCCACAGGATTGTGTGGCTGCGCATGTCTTCGAGCATCCCAAGACCGGGACGTGGATCGAACTCGTCACCCGCTACCAGGACGGCACCAGCAGCGCCCTCACTACGCTGCCCTCGACCGGACAGAAGCAGCCGCCTTGGCTCACTACCATGCGCACCGCAGAAACGCCTGCCAGGGACCTGGTCTGCCAATTCATGCGCGATCGTCGTGCCGGCGCCATGAAGGCGATCTCCGCCGAGCAGGCGCCGCGTGATCTCGAGGAAAATTTCGCCAAATACATGCTGTGGCGCAGGGCCACACCCATGACGGCAGCGGAAATCGCTCCCAGCGTGAAGGCGTGGGCCCAGAAGGGGACCGGACAGACAGCTAACCTGGTGTAGCCTTTGGGTTCGCAGGCTGAGCTTCTTCTCAGATAAGAACTGCCGCGGCTCGCATCGCATGACCGACGCTCTGCATCTCACCATGGGGCGCTGGGTGAGCGACTCAGCCTACCGCTCGAGGGCGTGCCATGAAATCACTGTTGACCTTCGTGCTCTTGTGCTCGGCCGGCTTGTTTGCTCAGGAGGCCATCCCTCCGGGCACTGTGCTTCCGGCGCAACTGAGATCAACCCTCGATTCGCTGAAGAACAAGCCTGGGCAGACCATCACCGCGCGCATCATGCAGGACGTGCCTCTGAGCGCACTCCAGCAAGGGCATGGCTGGCGCCTGCTGGAGACCCCATCAGGCCCCAGGATTCCCGCCGGCGCCAAAGTAATCGGACACATCATAGACGTCGCGCCTGCCCGCGGCGGCATGGGCCCGAGCATTACGCTGCGATTCGATGCGGTGAGTTTTCACGGCCGTACCATTCCGGTCACGACCAACCTCAGGGCGCTGGCGTCCATGATGGAGGTCGAGGACGCGCAGGTGCCGCCCGTCGGGACCGACCGCGGCACTCCCTGGGCCTGGATGAACACGATCCAGATTGGGGGAGAAGCCGTTTACGGTCAGGGGGGAGAGGTCACCCACGGCTCGCAAGTAGTGGGACACTACGCGCCTGGCGGAGTGCTGGTCCGGCTGAGTGCTGCGCCCGGTTCGAGCTGCCGAGGCGCGGTCGAGGGCAATGACCGTCCGCAGGCGCTGTGGTTATTTGCGTCCGACGCCTGCGGGTTATATGGCTTTCGTGACCTCGAGATCGCACATGCCGGACGCACGGCGCCGCTCGGCCAGATCACCCTGGTGTCGAGGTCTGGACGAGTTCATATATTGGCCGGTAGTGGCTTGCTGTTGCGGGTGCAATGACTGGCGTGGCGGAACCCTCTTCCTCCCGGCCGCGTCTTTAAACCTTGTCGGTGTGGCGGCCTGTGAGCCTCTTCCTAGTGGCCGCATCCCAAAGCTGTGGAATTTCCGTGAGCGGGCTCTCCCTCAGACAGGCCTCGATCTGGATAACCGAGGCTTCGATCAGACTGTGCTCCGGTTCATTTAGTCTGGGCGTGCAGTAGCTGATGGGCTGCAGAGCGTTGCGGATCCTGTGGTTCAATTCCTGCCTAAGGTGCTCTCGCTCCGCCTCGAAGGAAAGCAATTTATACACCAGGATGGCTCCGACCAGGCCACCCATCCCGTTGGACACCAACGCCATCTGAGGCTCGCGCCAGCCGGCGTGGAACGCATGCCGCAACAGGAGTTCGCCCAAGAACTCACCGGCCACAATCAGGGCGCCCACCCCCACCGAGATCAGCACCCGGTGGAACCGGCTCGTTGGCGAACTGGTCAGCATGTTAGGGCAAGCTACCGCAGTCCACGGTGGCGGTCAATTCTCCGAATGTGGTGCAACTACTTGTCTTCTTTCAATTGTTCGGAGAGGTAAGCCGCGATCCCCATTTCCTTGATGGAATGGAGCTGGGCTTCGAGGAAGTCCACGTGGCGTTCCTCATCCTGGATCATCTTTTCGAACAGCACCCGCGAGCCATCGTCGGACTGGGCGACACAGATCTTGGCCGCGTTGTTGTACTGCGCCGAGGCCTCAATCTCGTCTTTCAGGTCGATCTCCAGGTGCTCTTTGACGTTGGCGCCGATCTGCGGACGCAACGCCACCTTCACCTCGGGCGTGCCGTCGAGGAATATGATCCGCTCAATCAGCCCCTCGGCGTGGCGCATCTCTTCAATGGCCCGCTTCTTGGTGAGTGCGCCCAGGCGGTGGTAGCCCCAGTTGTCGCACATCTCGGCCTGCACCATATACTGCGCGATGGCCGTCAGCTCGGCGCTCAGCGCCAGATTCAACTGCTCGATCACCTTCTCGTTACCACGCATCCGTTCCTCCCTCGATCCGTCACATGATCTGAGAATAATGGCGAACGAAAGAGTATAGAGGAGGCGAAGGCGCGTGCGTACTATTTCGTGTCGCGGCTGGAGGAAATCCCGCTCAGGAGTCGCTTTCCGCTACCGGCGCGGCGATGGCTTCCGATTCCAGCTCTGACGATCGCGTTCCCCGCCGGGCCGTGAACGAGGAGTAGACGGCAGCCGCGGCGACGATCACATTCGCCACCACCACCGGCATGGCGCCGATGAGGAAACCGTAGGCGACCCACAGCAGGGCCGCCCCGGCCTGGATCTTCCGCAGAGTCGCCGGGCGACGGAAGAAATAAGAGCTGGCGAACACTGCGGTCGCCACCCACCCAATGGAATTAAGCATGGTCATGATTTTTCAGGCTTTCGTGCCTCCCGTCAGCTCGGTTTCGGGGCGCAGCGTCAGCCAGTCGGTGCGGACCTTGGCCCACTCCTGGACCAGCAATCCGTGCGACTCGAAGAATTCGCGGATCTCCGGCTGCTGCCATCCCACGACCTTCTCCAGGATCGGAACCAGCATGGCCAGTGCGTTCGAGCTCAGCACCGTCCGCTTCGCTACCTGGGCAACATTACGACTCTCGGACACCGCTATAGTCAATCCGTCGCAGCCGTTCACGTGCAGCATGGCGTGAAGATCCGAGCTGCCATCGCCGGCATAAATGATATGGTCCGGGGCGATCTGCAGACCGGCTTGCAACTGCTCGAGATGCACCACCTTGCCGTAACCAGCCGTGGCCCGGGCGATGGTCTCGATCTCGCCGGCGGCGTTGTACTGGAATTCGGTCCCGAAGATGTGGTCCGGGGGAACGATGCCCTCGAGGGCCGAGCGCACGATCTCCACCGGCGCCGCCGAGAGCACGTAGAAATCGAAATGGTACCCGTCGATGCCGTTGTCAAGGATCTTGTAAAGCAGCCCAATATTCTGCTTGAGACGGATTTTCTTTCCGGCTTCGTAGAGATGGTGGCGACGCACCCGGCTGCGGAATTGCGGATCGTGGAGCAGCAGGTAGGCCAGCTCAGCGCCCTGCTGGACCAAACTCAGCTCAGCCATTCCGGCCACTTTGCGCTGGAACTCCTCGGCCGGGATGCCCAGCACCTCGCTGAGCACAAGGCCAGAGTCGTTGAAGCTGAGCGTTTGATCGAAGTCACTGGCAAAAAGATAGCGTTTAAGAATGTTTTCGCCCATACCTAGATTAGATAACAGATCGTTGTGAAAAGACGACAAAACTGCCGCCGAAATTGCGATAGGGCTCAGCCGTTTTCTTGATCGATCAGCAGCCCGTAACAGACTGAAAACAATTGAGATTGGTAACAGTCCCAGACTAACACTCCAGCCCGAAACCGGGGAGTAAACCGGCGCTCGCTGAGCGGTGCCGCCGGGCTTGCGGACTGGATCTCAAACGGCACCCCACAAGCGAAACCGTCTGGTCTGGGGGCCCGCCTTCGCGCTCGGAAACCATAGGCTCGTCCAAAGCCCTGCCACAGATCAGAGGTTTGACACGTATTCCTGTCAGCGCTAGCATGCGCGTCACTGCCGGGCGAGGTGATGCCATGGACCAGCGGTCGCTACTCGAGCAAGTGCACGTACTCAGGGCACAGTTGGAGCAGATCGATCAGAAACTGCAAAGCGAACCGCTGCCCAATGCTGTTCTGGAAGATTTCAAAGGCGCGGTTGATCACCTGCGTAGCACCTTGTGGGCACTGATGTCGGAGGGCGGCCCGGATTCGGTGACCTCCAAACTAGTCACCTTTCGGCTGATGCGCGCCGCCGAGATTTGCCGGCAGGTTCAGTTGGATATCGACGCATCCGAGGTCGGCATCAATTCGCCAGAGTTGCCCAAGGTGCGCGAGGCATTGCGCCTGGCGACGGAGCGCGTGGAACGTCTGTACAGATCGGGCATGTGAAATCCTGAGCGAAGCGAAGGACCCTGAGCCGGGAAAAGAATGGTCGGGACGGGCAGATTTGAACTGCCGACCCCTCGCACCCCAAGCGAGTGCGCTACCAGGCTGCGCCACGTCCCGACGTACATCACCACCAGGCGGTAGTGTGGGGTAACCGTAATTTTACACTATGGCCGCCGCGCGCTCTCCGCCCGAGCTGACCGCCATCTCCGCCAGCGTCTTCAGATCGGGGACTTCGAGGTCGGCCTGGGCAGCGACGCGCTTCGTCGCGCCGGGGCCGCGGCGGGTCACCAGCAGGGTCGCCATCCCCATCTGCCTGGCCGGGATCACGTCGTGGAAAATGCTTTGCCCGGCGTGCAGCACCTTCTCCGGCGCCAGGCCGATCTTCCGCAGAGCCAGCTCGAAGATGGCGCGCGCGGGCTTGTACGCGCGGGCCTGCTCGGCGGTGATCACCCAGTCGAAGGCGACGCGCAAGTGCCGCGCCGTGTCGGAGAACAGGTCGTCATCGGTATTGGATATGATGCCCAGCCGGTACCTGCCCTTGAGAGCGCGCAGGGCCGCCACGGTGTCGGGATACGGCATCCAGTTCTTGAGCGAGGCGGCCAGGCCGCGCGCTTCGTCGGTAGAGACCGAGAAGCCGAAATGCTGGCCCATTCCCCGGACCACCTCCTCGAGCACCACGCGGTAGGGGAGATACTCGCCCGACTGTATCGCCGGCTCCAGCTCCCCATAGAGCGCAAGGATCTGTTCGTCCGGCACACGTTTGCCGTGCTCCGCCAGCAGCGGCTGGAACACGCGCAGGATGCCGGACTCCCAGTCGATCAACGTGCCGTAGCAGTCGAAGGTGATGGCCTGGAAGGAATCGAAAGCGAGCATACCGCGTACCGAGCTGCGAGTACCGAGTACAAAGTACTCAGTACCAGGCACCGGGTTGCGAGTAGCGAGTCAGGCATCCCCGCAAGCCGCGTTCCCGGTACTTGATACCGGTACTCTCCTACCTCTTAACTTCGACCGGCTTGAGCAGCTTGAAGCTGAGCATGGTTTCGGCCGGCAGCACGATGTCCTTGTTACCGGTGAAAGCGCCGCCAGCCAGGCCTGCCGCCCCGCCGGCCAGCAGCCCGATGCCGAGCCCTTTACCGCCTCCGGCCAGGCCTCCGATCAGAGCTCCGGCGCCGGCGCCACCACCAGCGAACTCCGCCGTACGCTTGCCTTTGCCCTGCATGCTGCGGGCCACGGCGGTGGTCTGGATGTCATACTTTTTATCGTTAACAGTTACCGAATCGAGCACCAGGCGCAGGGTAGCAGCTCCTTTGATCTTGCCCCGCGCCTTCGCTTCAGTGACCGTGCCGGTGACGGCCGCGCCTTTCGGGATCACGTCCTTGCCGTCCACCTGCACCGGCTGGGCGACGGTGGCGGTGAACCTGTCGCCACTGCTACTTTCTTTTGAGCTGACCTTCTCATTCAGCCGAACCGTGAGCACCGTGCCTTCAGGCAAGGTCACAGGTTTGCTGGTCAGGCGCTCCATGACTGAGGGCGGCTTGGCTGCGGACTCCGGTGCCGCCGAACCCGGCGGTGCCGCGGTTGTGCCCGCGGAGCTTCCCGCAGGGGCCGCGGACGTTTCCTCCGGCTTCTTGCCGCATCCCGCCGCAAGGAGCACTAGAATGGCCATGGCAAATGCTGCCGATTTCAGGCGCATAGGCACCTCCCATTAATCCATCGCAGCCGTTGTATCAGAACCGCTATCCGGGCCGCAACAGCAGGAGGCCTGATCGCCGGCCGGGACGAACTGCATCTAAGGTGTTTGCGCCGCCAGGAATATCTTCCTGCTTGAATTGCGCGCTAAGAAAATGAAGAGCTTCGCATAGGGGAGATCTACAGCAGCGAATCGTCCATGTGCGAGGGGATGACCGCGGGCTTGCGGGCAGCCGGGCGCGCGCGACGGTGCGGGTCAAGGGCGATCATAGCTGCGTCTTCGCCGGTGCTCATCCTCAGCCGGGAGGCGTAGCGTCCCAGCGCCGCCGGATCGTTCTCGAAGAAGCGCGCAGCCAATCGGCTGACGGCGCTGCGCCGCGCCGTTTCCAGATCCAGGGCCGCGGTGTAGAGATAAGCGCGACCGACCTTCTGGCGCACCACCAGCCCTTTGGCGCTCATGCGATCGAGCACCGTCAGCACCGTGGTATAAGCCAGCGGGCGGGACAAACCGGCGCGCACCTGCGCCACCGAGGCCCCGGGATACTTCCACAGCACCTTCATGCACTCCAGTTCCAGCTCCGCCAAGCGCCCTTTCACTTCTTCGCGGCCTCCGCCGGGATAAGAGGAGCGGCGGGAGTAGCCGCTGATTGCGAGGCGGATTCGCTCGCAGGTGCCGGTGCGCTCTCCGCGGGCGGCTTGGGGGCGAGGAACTTGCGAGTGTTCAAGAGCGGCCGGCCGAGCGAGGCGTTGTAGCCGGTCCAGTCTTCGTCATGACCCGACTCGCGCTGCAGGTGGGCACGCATGCTCTCCATCTTGGAGTCGAGATCGTCGAGGTAGTGCAGCATGAGCGCTTCCGGGAACATCGGCAGCTTCGGGGAGCCGAACTCGTACTGTCCGTGGTGGCTGATGATCAGGTGCTCGAGCAGCGTTTTCAGCCCGTCAGGGAAACCGGCGACCTGCGCGATCCTGGCGTGCAGCATCTCCAGCTCGATCACCATATGCCCGAGCAACTGTCCGCGGGTGGTGTAGGCAAAGGAGCGCCCATAGGAGAGCTCGTGGATCTTGCCGACGTCGTGCAGGAAGGCGCCGGCCAGCAGCAGGTCGCGGTCGATCTGCGGGTAGTTGCGTACTGCCAGGTCGCACAGCCGGAACAGCGACACCACGTGGTCGACCAGCCCGCCGATGTAGGCGTGGTGCAGCGTCTTGGCCGCGGGCGCGGTCTTGTAGGCGGCGGCAAGCTCCGGGTCGGCCATGAAGGCCTCAAGCAGAGCCTTCAGATACGGATTCTGGAAGGTGGCGACGAAGGCGCCCAACTCGCGCCAGAGCTCCTCGATGTCGCGCGGGCACTTGGGCAGGTAGTCGGCGGGATCGACTTCTCGCTCCTCCAGCCGCCGCAGTTTGTGGATGGTCAGCTGATACCGGCCGTTGTACTTGTTGAGCAGTCCCTTGACCTTGACGAAGTCATCCTGCTCGAAGCCTTCCATGACCCCGGCGACGTTGTCCCACATCTTGGCTTCGAGTTGCCCGGTGCGGTCGGAGAGCGTCAGGGCCAGATAGGGCTCCCCGGTCTTCTTGGCCTTCACCTGCTTGGAGGCGACCACGAACGAAGAGATGATGACCTTGTTCTCTTGCTCGGCTGCGTTCGCGATGTAGAAATCCTTCATACCGCGCCTGTATTGTAGCCCACGAAGAAAATACCGGCTGCGATCAAATGCCGCAGGACCTTCTTCGCCGCGGATGACGCGGATCAAAAGGCGATTGAAAATCCGCGTTGATCCGTGTGAATCCCGGGCGGCAGGTTTAGAAGACCCCCAGCTTCTTGTGCTTCTTCTTGCTTTTCGGGCCCTGGGAGGCGGTGGTGGTAAAGACGGGCTTGGTCTGGTTAGGGCTGGCTCCGGTGTCCATGTATCCCGGCCTGATGTCGATGAAGGCGTCCTCGCGCAGCTTGGTGAAATATGCGCGCAGCGCGGGCTTCAGTTTCTGGTAGTAGAGCTGGTCGCCGATCTGCCGTTCCACGTCCTTGAGCGGCGGAACGCCAGCCTGCTCGTGCTCGGTGACTTTAAGGATGAGAAATCCCTGCTTGGTGCGCACTACGTCGGTGGTTTCCCCGGGCTTCAGGGCAAATGCCTTGTCCTCCAGTCCCCTGGCGAGTGTGCCGCGCTGGAAATAGCCGAGGTCCCCGCCCTGAGCGGCAGTGGGACCGTCCGAGCTGGTCCTGGCGACCTCATCGAAAGCGGCGCCGCCGCGCACCTGCTCGAGCAGTCGCTGGGCCTTCTGCTGGGCGGCGGCCACTCCCGCCTGGTCGCCGGGTTCGAGCTTCTCAGTCGAAACCAGAATCTCGCTCAGGCGTACCCGCTCGGGATGCTCGAAATCCTTCAGGTGCGCCTCGTAAAACTTCCTTTGCTCTTCCTTGGTGATCTGAATCTTAGGCTGCACCTCGTCGCTGATAACCATCTGTGTGAGGATCTGATTGCGCAGGTTCTGCTTGAAATCTTCGAATGAGACCCCCTGCTCCTTTGCCGCCTTCTCCAACTCGTCCATGGAGGAGAGGTTCATCTGCTTGCGCATCTCGTCCAGGCGTCTGATCAGTTCGGTGTCCGCGTTGAGTCCTTTGTCCTTGGCCTTCTGCAGCAGCAGTTGCTGGTCGATGAGGTCGCGAAGCAGGTCTCTTTCCCGCTCGGCGAACATCGCATCGGCTTTGTCGCCGAACTGTTGCCGCAGCTCCTGGCGTGTCTCGTCCTTGCTGTGCTGCAGCTCGGAACGGGTGATGATGTCGTTATTGACGCGGGCCACGATCTCTTCGATGACGGTGCTGGTAGTAGTAGTGGTATCGGCGCACCACCCTGGGAGCGCCGCGAGCAGCAACAAAACAGGTAGCAACGATTTATTCATCATGACGGAAAACCTGGTCTTAAACATGCCTGGCAAGATTGCCTAATTTTACATTCCTGCCCAAAGCAAGGCCAGCGAAGTGCAGAAGCCTTCCACACCACGTTCGCGCAGGCTATGATGTTCACTGGTTCCTGAGACCTGGGCGCGCAGCGTCTCAACCCACGCGTCCTTTCGCGAGATGCGGCTTGCTTGCGTCTCCGGGGTCCCAGGACGGACTATGAGACGATTTTCATACGTGATCGTGCTGCTGGCGCCCTTGATGGTGGCCGGTCAGCAGAAGCCGGCGGCGAAGCCTGCGCCCTCGCGGCAGCCGGCCGCCCATGCTGAACGCATCCCCGATCTGGCCGAGCTCGAAGAGATGACCGCGCGCTTCGCGCCCACCGAGCTGCGCGTCGATACCAGTTCGCTTTCCCCGGGCGACCAGAAGGTGCTGGTGAAGCTGATCGAGGCCGCGCGCGTCATCAACGAAATCTTTATCGACCAGATGTGGAGCGGCAACGACGCCCTGCGCGCCCGGCTGCGCGAGGACCGCACGCCGCTCGGCCGCGCCCGCCGCCGCTATTTCCGCATCAACAAGTCGCCGTGGTCGGCGCTGGACGATGAAAAGGCCTTTCTGCCCGGGGTTCCGGCGCGCAAGCCGCTGGGCGCCAACTTCTATCCCGAGGACATGAGCAAGCAGGAATTCGAAGCCTGGCTGAAAAACCTGAACGACACCGAGCAGGGGGAGGCCAAGGGATATTTCACCGTTATCCGCCGCCAGCGCTCCGACCGCAAGCTGGTGTTCTTCCCCTACAGCGTCGAGTATCGCCCGGAACTGGAACGCGCCGCCGCCCTGCTGCGCGAAGCCGCCGGCTTGACTAGCAATGACACGCTGCGCAAGTTCCTGAACTCGCGCGCCGAAGCCTTCCTCACCAACGAATATCGCGCCAGCGACATGGACTGGATGGACCTGGACGCGCCGCTCGACCTCACTATTGGACCCTACGAGACATACGTGGACGAGCTGTTCGGCTACAAGGCGTCGTTCGAGGCATATGTCAACCTGCGCGACGATGGCGAGAGCGCCAAGCTCGCATTCTTCAGCCGCCATCTGCAGGAGATCGAGAACAACCTGCCGGAGGCCAAGAAGTATCGCAATCCCAAGCTGGGCAGCCAGTCGCCTTTGCGGGTGGTGAACGTAGTCTCGGCCGCCGGCGAGCGCGCGGTGCAGACTGCCGCCTACAACCTGCCCAATGACGAGGTGGTGGTGAACGCGAAAGGCAGCAAGCGGGTGATGCTGAAGAACATCCAGGAGGCCAAGTTCAACAGCGTGCTGGTCCCCATCTCCAGGCGTGTGCTGCCGGAGGAAGCGCAGTCTGACGTGAGCTTCCAGGCCTTTTTCACACACATCGTGGCGCACGAACTCATGCACGGGCTGGGGCCGCACCAGATCACGGTGACGGTACGCAAGCACCCGTCCACCCCACGCCTGGAGTTGAAGGAGGTGTACGGCGCCATCGAGGAGGCCAAGGCCGACGTGACCGGGCTGTTCGCGCTGCAGTTCCTGATGGACCAGGGAGAGGCGCGTCCCGGACAGCCGCTCGCCGGGCTAACGGAGAAGAATCTCTACACTACCTACGTCGCCTCCGCCTTCCGCAGCCTGCGTTTCGGCGCCACCGAGGCCCACGCCCGTGGACAAGCCGTGCAGATCAACTATCTGCTGGATAAAGGGGCGGTCGTGGCCCGCCCCGACGGCCGCTTTGCCATCGATTTCGCGAAGATGAAACAGGCGGTGCGCGACCTCGATCATGATTTCCTCACCCTCGAAGCCACCGGCGACTATGCCGGCGCTAAGCGGCTGCTCGACCGCATGGGCGCTACCCGGCCGGAAATGCGGCGCGTGCTGGACAAGCTGGCCGATATCCCAGTGGACATCGAGCCGCTTTACGTGACCGCACAACAGCTTGCGCCCCGTCCCCGCCGCGGCGAGGCCGCGGCCGAAGAACGCTGAAGCCGCTGGGCTATAATCGCTTTATCCGACGCATTGGCCTATGAAGGATGCCGGCATTGGCAATTCGCGCGCGGGCACTCCAGCCGCTCCCGTGGCGCACGCTTATCTTTGGCTGCGCGAGACTGGCGAACTCTGGCGCATGCTGTTCGACCAGAACCTGGCAGGGGTCTTCTGCTCCACGGTGGACGGACAGATGATGGAGTGCAACCTGTCCTTTGCGCGCATCTTCGGCTACGACTCGCCGGCCGAGATCGCTCTCCGGTCAGGAGCGGAGTACTATTTCGATCCCGCCGATCGCCAGAATTACATCGAGAGGCTGCGGGCCACGGGCTCGGTGCGCAACCTTGAGCTTACCCTGCGCAAGAAGGACGGCACTGCGGTCACCATTCTGGAGAACGTTACCATCCTGCCCGCCGAGCATGGCCAGCCGGAAGCGATGCTGGGCACCGTCATCGACATTACCGATCGCAAGCAAGCTCAGGAAGCCTTGCTGCGCGCCGAGAAACTGGCGGCGGTCGGGCGCCTGGCCGCCAGCATGGCCCACGAGATCAACAATCCCCTGGAAGCGGTGACCAACACCCTGTTTCTTGCCCGCACTCATCCCGAGGTCACGCCCGTCTTGCGCGAGCTGTTGCAGGTGGCTGAGCAGGAACTTTCCCGCGTCGCCAGCATCACGCGCCAGACCCTGGGATTTTTCCGCGGCGCCAGCGAGCCCGCCACCAGCAGCGTCGCCGATATCCTGGAAGATGCCCTGGCGCTGTACGAAACCAAGATCCGCGCCAGAAATATCCGGCTGGTGAAACAGGTGCGCTTCAACGGCTCCGTTCACGCCCGCCCCCGCGAGCTGCGGCAGGCATTCTCCAATCTGGTGGCCAACTCCCTCGATGCCGTTCCCGACGGTGGCGATCTGATGGTGCGGGTCAGCCGCGGGCGGGATTGGCGCACCTGCATGCCTGGAATTACAGTGACCGTCGCCGACAGCGGCCTCGGCATCGAGCCCCAGCATCGCAAGCGAATCTTCGAACCTTTTTTCACCACCAAGCGCGACACCGGGACCGGCCTGGGATTGTGGCTCACGCGCGAGATCGTGCTGCGGCACAGCGGCCGCATCCGCTTCCGCACCAACTCCCGCCCCGGCCGCAGCGGGACAACGATCTCTATCTTTCTCCCTACAGCAAGCGCGTAAGGCCGGCTTTATTCATCAGGGTGGATGTGGGCGATCTTCAGGCCATGCTCGGCGACGGGGCGGCGGCAGCTAGGCGCAGCTCGCGGTCCTTGCCTGGTTTCCTGCCCGCTGCTCCCTCTGTTTCTCGATCCCGTCCAGCGCCCGCCATAGAGCTTTCGCCGCCCTGGCGCCCGCCTCTAGCGCTTCTGAGGCGCGCCCTGGCTCTTCCGCCAGCAACCGGTTCAATTGCTCGCGCCACACGCGGGAGTGCCCGATGTCTACGGTGCGGTGCAGGGTGAAGTAAGCGCACGTGCGATCGCCCGCGCCATACCATGCGCGCAACCCCCGTTCCTTCTCCCCGGCCACGCGCGGCACCTGCGATTCGTACGCATAGAACATCGCCAGCGCCTCCGCCACCGAACCAGTGCGCGCCGCCTGGCGGAAAGCAGCGATCAGCTCCCTGACCTCCGCGATGGGCTCGCCGGTGCACGCTTCCGGGATGGTTGCTCCCATGCCTTCGGCGAACTCCAGCCATAACAGGTGGTGCGGACGCGCCGTCGGCGCATCTAGGCCCATCTCGTCCGCGAAGTTGCCCATCCCCGCCTGGCGCAGCTCGCCTTCCGGCAACCGCTCCGACAAGGTGTCCAGGTATCCAGGAAACGCCACCACATGGTGGTAGTACTCGGCTGCGTACTCGCGCAGGTCTTCCCTGGTCAGCTTCCCTTGCGCCCAGGCCTGGTAGAACGGATGACACAGCAGGTCATACGGCGCTACCCGCGACTCGAACTCGCGCCAGAAGTCTTTCTGTTCCATGAGTCTTCTCCCCCACAAGAGATTTAGGCTGCGAGAGAATATACCGGAACCAGGCTCGAGGCGGCTACAAACACTGTTGCCTTGGGGAAACCCAGTATGCTGCGCAGCCTGCCGAGGTTGCGTCTTGCGTCTCTATACTTGCTAGAATGCAAAAGGACGTGGGCACGCAGATGGGACCCAAAGCTGACTGAACGCTGAGTGCAGACCTTCTCAGAACAATACGACGTTGTCGTCATTGGCGCGGGGCACGCGGGCTGCGAGGCCGCGATGGCCGCGGCGCGCATGGGCCTGCGCACCGCTCTCTACACGCTCAATCTCGACCTGATCGCGCAGATGTCCTGCAACCC
>DATKLD010000036.1:0-2636 GCA_035542595.1 Terriglobales bacterium | reverse complement strand
TCGGGGAGTGTCTGCGCCAAGTCGCGGCAGAAATGCAGGACCTCCCTGGCTTTGTTGACCGGATAAAGCACGGCCCCGCCCACAACCAGGCCAACCTCATGCAGCCGATATTCGAGCGACGTAACCACGCCCAGATTCCCGCTGCTGCCGCGCACGCCCCAGAAAAGGTCTGGGTTCTCTTGCGCGCTGGCGGTGAGTAAATGGCCGTCCGCGGTGACGATATCCACGCTGATCAGATTGTCGAGCGCCAGTCCGTACTTCGCCATTAAGTTGCCGAAGCCGCCGCCGAGCGTGAGGCCGGAGATACCGGTGGCCGGAACGACGCCGAGAGTGGTTGCCAGGCCGAACGCCTGAGTTTCACGATCGAATTCGCCCAGCTTCAGGCCAGGCTCCGCGCGGGCCGTGCGCCGCACGGGATCGACCCGCATGCCCTTCATCCCCGAAAGATCTATCATCAACCCGCCCTCGCAGACCGACTTGCCGGCTACGCTGTGTCCGCCGCCCCGCACGGAAACCAGAAGCTCGTGCTCGCGGGCGAAGTGCACGCACGCAATTACGTCCGCGGACCCGGCGCAGCGCGCGATGATGGCGGGCCGGCGATCGATCATCGCGTTGGGGATGGTGCGGGCGGCATCGTAGCCGGCATCGCCGGGGCAGAAGGACGGGCCTCGAAGAGATTCGCGGAATTTCTGCACGGCAGAATGAGCGATCATGGTCCCCCCAGCTTTGAAAATGAGCGGATTGTAATGCCAAGTGGCGTCCGGTGCAAAAATGTTCGGCCGCAAATACTCGGGCGAGATGCGCCGTCTCTACGAATCTTCCGTCCAGCCGCCTACACCCAGGGCGAGCTGCGCGATCTCTTGACCGAATCCCGCCTCAACGACGCGTCGCTTGCGCGTATTGCGCCTCCGGCCCGACACACCTTGGTGTCGAGCGCAAAGCCGCCTGACCGCTTTGAGTCTCACATGGCCGCGATTTCGTAAAGGTAGTCCACGAACGAGCGCACCGCCCCGTCCATGCCCTGAACCTTGGGATTGCTGGACTCAATCACAAAGTACTCGTCCGGGGCATGGGCACCGCTGCCGTGGCCGAGACCGAAGTGGGTGGCGGCGAGGTGCAGCGGATCGCCGGTGAAGACGTATCCGGGCCAGGAGCCGGCGCTGCGTGGCAGGATGACCGGGTCAATGCCGTCGCGCTTGTATAGCGCAATCTGCGCGCGGATCAGGGCCGCGTCGGCGGGTGTGCTGTTTGGATCGTAACCGCCGGTCATGTTCACCTCGATGTCGCCGAAGCCGCGTTTGGCCAGGTGTGCCTTAAGGGCAGCCAGGGCTTCTGACGCAGTCATGTCGGGCACCAGGCGCAGGTCGAGCTTGGCCACGGCGCGGTGGGGAAGGATGGTTTTGCCGCCGGGACCGGTGTAGCCGCCGACCAGCCCTTCGATATTCACGGTTGGCCGCGACTGGAGCAGTTCGAGCGCTTCCTGCCAGCTCACGTCGTGCACCCAGTGCTCAACGCCGAGTTGCTTCTTCGCTGTCTGCTCGTCGAGGCGGCGAGCGGCGCCGGCGATCATCGCCTTCTCTTGGGTGGAGATAGGGCGGGCTTTGTCGGCGAAACCATCGATGGCGGGATCGTTGCCGTCCTTCGAGACCAGCGTCGCCAGCGCTTCGACCAGGTGCCACGCCGGACTGTCCAGGCGCGCCTTGTTGCTGGAGTGGACGTCCTTGCGCGGGCCGCGGCCCCAGCGCTCGCCGCTGGAGACCAGCTCGCATTCCACCACACCCTTGGCGCCGAGCGTCATAATCACTTTGCCATCGAGGTCCTGCTCCGCCGAGGGCATGAAGATGCCCGTACAAGGCTTGAGCGCCGCCAGCACCTCCGGCCGGCGCACAATCTGGGGGAAGTGCGGAGAACCGATCTCCTCCTCCCCTTCCGCCACCAGCACGAGGTTGACCGGCGGCTTGCGTCCGGCGCCACGGATGGCATGCAGCGCGGCCAGGCACGCCGATTCCGGACCCTTCTGGTTGACAGCGCCGCGGCCCACCACCACTTTTCCCAGGCCGGGCTTGTCCACAATGGCCGCCGCCCACGGCGGCGATGACCACTCGGCCGGATCCACCTGCTTCACGTCGTACATGAAGTAGAGACCGACGGTGCGGGGTGCGCCGGCGTCCAGCGTGGCGAAGATGCCGGGCTGGCCGTCGGTCAGAATCATGGTTACCTGGCCGAATCCGGCGTCACGCAGCATGCGCATGGTGAGCTGGCAGCCCTCGGTCACGCCGCGGTTCTCGGCGGCGATAGAGGGCTGGTGAATCCACTCCTGCAGGCGCTGGACGGCCTCGTTGTGGCGTTTTTCGATCTCGGCGTAGATGGGCTTGAGGTCGGAGGCTTCGGATTGCGCGAGCCGTGGAAAAGCCATCGCCGCCGCGCCTACTGCGGCTCCCTGGAGAAATAAGCGTCTGTTCATGGCGAGGCAGGATAACAGGCGCGGCCCAGCGTGCCAATGCTGTGGATCAAATCGCATTTTGTATAATCGCCGCGGGGTTAACCTCACTCGCAGGGAGCACATTTGGCGCAGGCAGAAATCGGCATTATTGGCGGCAGCGGCCTCTATTCTATGCCCGGGCTTACCGACACCC
>DATKLD010000035.1:0-16142 GCA_035542595.1 Terriglobales bacterium | reverse complement strand
CCGAAGCGTTCCAGTGTGTTCGAAGTCTGCAGCGCCAGCACCGCGCCGGTGAAGAAGCCGGTCAGCACCACAATGGGCAGCGAGCCCACGCCGATCAGGTCGGCCTGCATCATGGTGTCGGCCACGTAGCGCGGATGGCCGAAGACGTTGGCCAGCGAGCGCCAGGCCAGCAGCGAGTAGTCCTGAATCGCGAGGACCGACTGCTTCGCAAAATCCGCTGGCGAGATCAGTTCCATCCCGGCCAGCGAATATAGCAGAGGAGGATTGTTTTCGGGAGGGTTCCATCTGACAACCTGCCCGGCTGAAACAGAACCAAAGATTCTTCGGGGCCCGAGCCCCTCAGAATGACAATAAATAAAGATCTACAGGCAGTAAGAATCCTCAAGATTTGCAGCGCGCCGCGAGAAGGCCTGTGGCTACAGTGAGGTCGATGTCCGCGATAAGCAATCCTTCTTTACCGTAGGGTTGGTAGCTGAGCAGCGTCCCGTCGGGACGCACCACCGCCGAAGTGGTCGGCGATCCGGCGCTGGCACAGTTTGCCGACGCGAAATAGCAGGTGTTCTCGGCGGCGCGGCACAACATGGCTTTCTCATGGAATGAGTTGGCAGGGTCGGCGAAAGTCGAGGGCCGGTAACTGCCGGGCTCGGCAATATGGAAGTGGGGATGGAAGACGACCTGAGCGCCGCGCCGGGCGGCCCAACGGACGGTTTCCGGATAACGCCAGCCTTCATGGCAGATCGCGACCCCAAACGTCAGCGGACCGGTCTGGAAAATCCGCCTCCCAGAGCCGGGCGTGTAGGTAGGCTCCTCGGAGGGGTCGATCTGGACTTTGTCCTGGAAGCCGGCGATGGTTCCGTCTGGATTGATGACCAGTGCGGTGGCCAGGAGAGCGCCGTCAACCATGCGCTCCGTGCCGAGAACCACCGCAATGCTTGCCTTCGCGGCGGCCGCTGAGATAGCGAACGAGGCGCGTTCGAGAAACGCAGGGTCGGGCGGCGGTGGTGACTTCCCCAATCCGCGATAGCCGGGAACGAAACATTCCGGAAAGCAGATGATGCCGGCGCGCTCCACAGACGCTTGCGCTATGGCCTGTTCGGCCAGCGTGACCGACTCCTCGGGAGTTGGCGGGAAGCGGAGGTTGGCGAGCGCGATGCGAAACGTGTTCATGTGGTGATCCCAATTCTAGCGGGGCCCGCCAGCCTCGCTGGAATCCAAAGGGAAACGAAAATCCCCACCCGAGCAACCCCGGCTCGGGTGGGGCACCCTTAGGATTACTTCCCGTTCTTGCGCTTGATCTCGATGTTAAGGCGCTTGATCTTCTGATTGAGCGTGGAGAGTGGGATATGGAAGCGGTCGGCGGCCTCGGTCTGGTTCCAGTTGCAGCGCTCCAGCATGTTGACGATGACGCGGCGCTCGCAGTCTTCGACGATGTCGAATAGGCTGGCGTCCGGCTTGGAGTCGAAAAGGCGGGCGGCGCCATCGCGCCCGGTCACGCTGGGAGGCAGCAGGTCTGCGCCGATCGTCGAATCCGACGAGAGCACTACCGCTCGCTCCACCACGTTCTCGAGTTCACGCACGTTTCCCGGCCAGTCGCAGTCCAGCAACAGGCGCAAGGCGTCCGGGGAAAGCTGTTTGGGCGGCTGATCGTTCTCGGCGCAGAACTTCTGCAAGAAGTGTTCGACCAGCAGGGGGATGTCCTCGCGGCGGTTGCGCAGCGGTGGCAGTTCGATGGTGATGACGTTCAGGCGATAGTACAGGTCTTCGCGAAAGCGGCCTTCCTGCACCAGCTTCTTCAGGTCCACGTTCGTGGCGGCAATGACGCGCACGTCCACCTGGATCTCCTGCACGCCGCCCAGATGCATGAATTTGCGGTCCTGCAGCACGCGCAGGATCTTGGCCTGGGTCTCCAGGCTCATGGTGCCGATCTCGTCGAGGAAGAGAGTGCCGCCGTCGGCCACTTCAAAGAGTCCCTTCTTGGAAGCCACAGCGCTGGTAAAGGCGCCCTTGACGTGGCCGAAGAGCGTGGATTCCAGCAGGTCAGTGGGCATGGAGCCGGCATTGACCGGCACGAACGGCCGGTCTTTGCGCGGGGAGTTCATGTGAATGGCCTTGGCAATCAGCTCTTTGCCGGTGCCGCTCTCGCCCGTGATCAGAATAGTGGAGCGGCTGGGCGCCACCTGGCCGACCAGGTCGAGAATGCTCAGCATGGGCTCGCTCTTGCCCACGATGTTCCGGAAGCTGTAGCGCTGCTTGAGAGCGCGCTTGAGCTGGATGTTCTCTTCTTCGGCGCGGCGGCGGGTGACGGCGGCGCGCACGTCGGCCAGCAGCTTTTCGTTTTCCCAGGGCTTCTGGATGAAGTTGACCGCGCCGGCCTGCATGGCGTTCACCGCGTTCTCGACCGTGCCATAGGCGGTGATCATGATGACGGCGAGCTGCGGGTCGCGCTCGCGGATCTCGGCCAGCACCTCCATGCCGTTCTTGCCGGGCAGCGCCAGATCGAGCAGCACCAGGTCGAAGGGCTGGCCGGTCATGCGCGCCAGGCCCTCTTCACCATTTTCGGCGGCATCGACGCGATACCCTTCCAGCTCGAGAAGGGTCTGTAGCGATTCGCGGATCTCGGATTCGTCGTCGACGATCAGGATCGAGGCGGGGGGTACGCCTTCCTGACTCGCGGGTGCGCGTTGCAGCACTGCCATCTCAGCCATCGGAGTCCCTCACTGTGTTTCAGGCACTCACAGCCTTCCTCACCCTGGGGAATTCCAGGTGGAAGGTTGTCCCGGCGCCCGGCCGGCTCTCGACGCGGATCTTGCCGGCGTGTTCCTGGATGATGCCGTAGGTCACTGACAATCCCAGTCCGGTGCCGCGGCTCTGCCCTTCCGTGGGCGCCGTTTTGGTGGTGAAGAAAGGATCGTAAATGCGGTTGATATGTTCGGGAGCGATACCCGAACCGGTGTCCGACACGGCCACATTGACCGCGGCACCGTTGCCGGTGGCGACCGTAAGTCTGCCGCCGCCAGGCATGGCGTCTTTGGCGTTCAGGAAGAGATTCAGGAAAACCTGCTGCAGGCGGCCAGCATTGCCCTGGATGGCCGGCAGCCCGGCCGCAAGCTCGTGCTTCACCTCGATCCGCGCGGTCTTGAACTGGTGCTCCAGCAAGGTCAGGGTGTCGTGGATCACCTTGTTGATATCGACCTGGCTAAACTCGGCGCCGCTGGTGCGGGAGAAGTTCAGCAGGTTATTGACGATCTCGGAGGCACGGAAGGTCTGGCGGGTGATTTTCTCGAGCAAGGCCGATCTCTTTTCGTCGCCGGTAAGCTGCTTGGCCAGCATCTGCGCGTAGGAAGAGATCACGGCCAGCGGCGTGTTGACCTCGTGGGCCACGCCGGCCGCGAGCAGGCCGATGGATGACATCTTGTCGGCCTGCGACAGTTGCGCTTCCAGAGCCACGCGCTCGGTAATGTCGTCCACGATGATCAACCGCCCGATCAATTGGAAGCGGCGCGTCACCAGCGGAGCGATGGCGATGTTGGTGATGCGAGCCCCGCCCGCCGGGGTTCCCAATCGGAACTTGTAGAGGTTGTGGATGCCGGCGGTCTGCCGCACGCGGTAGAAGTTCTCCACGAAAGAAGCGGGAAAGACGTCGCTGAGCGAGCGTCCCAGTATCTCGGAGCGCGGTTTGGCATACATGACCTCCATCTGCGAGTTCCACGACTCGATGCGGTCCTCCAGGTCCACCGCCAGCACGCCCACGCTGATGGACTCGACGATGTTCTCGTTGAAGTCCTTCAGCCGCTCGTACTCCAGTACCTTCTGCTCCAGCGAGGCGTAGAGGCGGGCGTTCTGGATGGCGATGCCGATGTAGCCGGCCAGGGTCTGCAGCAGCTCGACGTCTTCGCTGGAGAGAAAGTCGCCCTCGACGGTCTTGCCCAGACCCAGTACAGCGATGGTGCGGTTCTGCACCGTGCAGGGGATGTAGTAGTTCAGGTCGAGCCGCGCGATGGCCTGCTGCGCGGTCGGGGTTTCCCGCAGGGCCTGGTGGGTGTTCTCGTAGAAAAGATGTCCAGCTTCGAAGCTCTCGCGCTCGAGAAAACCGATATCGAGGGTACCGGTGTCGGAGATGCCGAACGACTTGGCCAGACGGAAGTGCTCGGGCTGTTCGGGGTCGGCCAGAAACACGGCGATACGATCCACCAGCAGGGTGCGGGAAAGGCGGTCGGTCACCGAACTGAGCATTTTGTCGAGGTCGGTTTCCGAGCTCAGGTCGCGGCCGAATTCGATCAGGGTGCGCCGGTAGTCGTAACGCTTGCGATAAAACACGCGGTCCAGGCGCTCCTGGATCCAGCTCTTGATCGGGTCGAAGAGCAGCGCGGCCACGATCATGGCCACTACCAGCCCAGCCGGGCCAGCGCCCGGCATGCGCGTGTGAACGATCTCCGCCGCCACGCCTACAGCGCCGAAGTAGAGACCCAGTATGGCTGCCGCAGCCAGCGTATAGGCCATGCCGCGCTTGAAGATGATGTCCACGTCCATCAGCCGGTAACGGACAATGGCGTAACCAAACGTCAGCGGCAGAAACACCAGGGAGAAGGCCGAGACCGTCATCAAGGTACTGGGCAGGGCGCCGGCGAGGAACGGAATCACGTAGAAGAGGGTAAATGGCGTGATTGCCAGGATGGTCCCGCGCGTCACCCATTTCAGTTGCTGGCGCAGGATGGGCGTGTGTGCCCGGCGGTACGTGTTCCAGAACACTACCGCGGCCACGGCAAACAGCGTGGCGAGATAAAACATCTCCACCCGGTCTAGGTTCCAGCGCAGCAGTTCGGTAGCGACCCGCGTCCTCAGCACCCAGAGGTGGAATCCCAGCAGCAGCAGTCCCGGCAGGTACACCAGCGGGACGATCCAGGCGCGCTTGCCTACAAATTCCTTGGGCTCAGGGAAGGTCAGCGCAAAGTGCAGGAACAGCGCCGGCTGCAACAGCCAGGCCGTGACGTTGGCCCAGTAGATGGCCTGGTCAAAGGCGCTCCAGTTCCCCACGTAATGGAAGGAGTAGAAAACGAACGAAGCCAGGCAGAAGACATAGAAATGCGTCGACTTGGGCGCACTCCAGCGACGCAGCAGAACGTAGAGGCCGATACCGAGATAAATGAGTGCAATCAGCCGCAGGCCGGCATGGAGTGATTTGTCCGCCGGTACCAGGATGATGGGGACATTGAGCGGGACTTCGTTGCGCACCAGCGAGTAGGTAGCGCTGGTCCAGGCGCCGACCCGGAAAATGCGGGCGGTGAACTGGGGAACCGTGTTGATCGTCTGGTTGTTGATGGCGACCAGTTCGTCGCCTGCCTTGATGCCCGCCTTTTCCCCCGGACCGCCTGCCAGCACTCGCTGCGCGCGCAGCCAGCCTTCGTGCTCGATCCACCACACTCCGTCGTAGGGAACCTGGTGTTGAAGCTCACTGCGAAAGTTCAAAACCGCGAAGACCACCGCTGCCAGCGTGCAGAAAGCCAGAATGACGGCGGAAAAGCGGATCTGGAACTCTCTCGTCATGGGTGGCTGTGACCTGCGTTCGCGCGAACGCACCTCTCCCGGCGTGGTGGGCTGCAACTTCGATTCCAGCACCATGCTCATGGCATTCAGGCTAACTCTATCATCTGCTGAGAGTTACCGAATTATAGTGGCATTCTCTTGGGAAGGCTACAAATTTTGGAATCGGCCCTCTGAATAAATGGATGCCGCTCCCGAATTCCGTGGGCCGCAGCCTAGAGAAAAAAGTGGGGAGTCGAAGGACCCCCCATAACAGAAGCGACAGAGGCGATGTCACTTGATTGGAGGATAATTTTGGGATTGCGGTTGCCCGGTCCAGGGTTCCGAATGGTTGTCCTCCGGCTTGGAGGAACAGCCCTTGCCCTGTAGTATCTCGTGCGCGGCCGAAGCAGGCCGGGGGAGACAGGCCGGATGGGATCTTGGCTGTTCCAAGTCCTGGCTGACCATTTTCGCGAATGGGGCTACTGGACGGTTCCAGCGGTACTGCTGCTGGAAAATGCCGGCATCCCCGTGCCCGGCGAAACAGTCCTGCTGTTTGCCAGCTTCCTCGCCTATGACGAGGGCGAACTGCGCCTCCCTTACCTGATCCTGCTGGGGATAGCAGCTTGCACCCTGGGCGACAACCTGGGATATCTGCTGGGGTACCGCGGCGGCCGCCGGCTGCTGGAGCGCTATCAGCACATCTTTCGCATCCGCGACCGTACCATCCGCCGGGGGGAGCGTCTGTTCGCGCGCCACGGCAGCGTGACCATCTTCTTCGCCCGTTTCATCTTCGGGATGCGCATCATCGCCGGGCCGCTGGCCGGAGTATTGCGCATGCCTTGGCGGCAGTTCGTGATCTTCAACTTCCTGGGAGCCACGGTGTGGGTGACCACCATCTCCCTGGTCGGCTACTTCTTCGGCAGCGAGTGGGACACGCTGGTAAAGGTGATGGGACGGGTGAACCTCATCATCGCGATCGTCGCGCTGGCAGTGCTGCTGTTCATCTTGCACCGGTATCGGGAGCGAGTCGCGGACAAGGAGGGCTGAGGGTTCCTATGACCGGGAGATCAGCGGCGAACGCGCGCGGAATCGCGGCAGAAACGGCCGCGAAGCTATCTGGCCTTGGAAGCTCTTGTCCCAGCGACCGGGGACCTGCTGTTTGCACCTCGGGCAGGCGCCATCCGGCGTGAGGTGATACCCCTGGATAAAGTAGCCGTAACGCTCGACCAGCAGCGTCTTGCAGTTCGGGCAATACGTGTTCTCAAGGTCTCCGATCTCGCCGGGAAGGTTCCCCGCATAGACGAAGCGCAGACCTGCGTCGCGGCCGATGGCGGCGGCGCGCATGAGCGTCTCCGGGGGCGTGTTGGCCGGATCGGTCATCTTGTAGTCCTGGTGGAAGGCGGTGACGTGCCAGGGGATGTCGGGCGAAACTCCTGACAGAAACTCCGCCATCCGCTTCAGTTCATCCTCGGAATCGTTGAAGCCCGGAATGACCAGGGTCACGATCTCGACCCAGAATTCCATCTCGTGCAGGCGGCGAATGGTCTGCAGGATGGGTTCGAGCCGCCCGCCGAGCTGGCGATAGTGATGATCGTCGAAGCTCTTAAGGTCCACCTTGTAGAGATCCACCCAGGGACGCAGGTATTCGAGCACCTGCGGTGTGCCGTTGCCGTTGGAGACAAAGCCGGTCTCGAGGCCCGCTGCCTTGGCCTCCTTGAAGATCGCGACCGCCCATTCGCTCGTGATCAGCGGCTCGTTGTAAGTGCTGACCACCACCTTGGCCCCCATCTCGACCGCCTCGCGCGCCAGCGCTTCCGGCGTGGCCGCGAGCGGCGGCGAGACTGCCTGCGGGTCGCGTAGCGCTTGCGAAGTCACCCAGTTCTGGCAGTACGAGCAGTGCAGGTCGCAGCCCAGCATGCCGAAGCTGTAAGCCATCGCGCCAGGATGGGCGTGGAAGAACGGCTTCTTCTCGATCGGATCGCACTGCACGCCGCCCACGTAGCCCCAGGGCACATAGAGCGTCCCACCTTGGTTGTAGCGGACCTTGCACACGCCGGGTTGCCCGTCGGGGATGGGACACTGGTGTCCGCAGGAATAGCAGCGAACGCGGTTGCGGTCGAGCTTCTCCGAGAGCTCAGGCGCCGCTTCGCGGACTCTCTGGTCGAGAATCTGCTTCAGAGTGGCCATAAAGCGAGCCGTTTATGAATTAATCTTACTCCCGGAAGGGGTAGACTGGCTCCTGAGAATCCTCTGCTCTTCCTGGTTTATGTGGTGTTTCCGCCTGCTTCGTTCGCTAATGGCAAGGGTGAGAGAGATGTCGAGAGACGCCAATGCTCCCAAGGCAGATCCGCTACTGCTGTTGCGCGGTTCCGGCAAACGGCTTTGGGCCAGGGAGCACGCCGATGAGTACGTTCGCCGTCTGCGCGAGGGCTGGGAATGAACCGCATTTCTCTTTCTGGGATCGACCGCGGCGCGTGGATACGCTTCTTCATCGCGCTCGCCGGGCTGGCACTGGCCTTTGCGGCAGCGCTGTTTTCCTCCATCGCCCGTGAATCGGGGAATGTGCTGGCCACTGCCGTGCTGGCGTCGCTGGCGCTGGTGCTGGCGGGTGTGGTCGCGGTGACCGTGGTTCCTTACCTGGCGCGGCGGGTAGCGTTCGCTCGCGTGCGCGACGCCCTGGACTACGACGTCACCCGCGAAGGCCTGGTGTACAGCCTGTTCGTGCTGGTGATCGGGATTGCGGCCCTCAACACCGGCAACAATCTGCTGTTCATCGTGGTTTCGGCGATGCTGGCGGCCATCGTGGTCTCGGGGGTGGCGTCGGCGGGCGTGCTGCGTGGACTGGATCTCGACGTATCGGTGCCGGCGCACGTCTTTGCGGGCTCGACGGCGCTGGCCCGCCTGACGCTGCACAATCGCCGCCGGCGTACGCCGTCGTTCTCCGTCAGTGTCGTACCACCCCGGCCGAAGGCAGCGGGCAAGCGCTGGCGGTGGGAACGATCGAGCATCACCCTTCCTTTGAACGCCGCACCTGGCCGGGAATGGTTTCGCGTGCCCGACCTGCAGTTGAGGGTCAAGCGAGAAGCCGCATCAGCGCCGGCCATCTTCAGCACCGCGGTGTACTTTCCCTACATTGCTGCCCGCGGCGCCGCCACCGCCGACGTGGAGCTGCGCTTCGATCGCCGCGGACGCTACCGGCAGGGGAGCTTCGGCATCGCCACCCGCTTCCCGTTTTCCTTCCTGGTGAAGACCCGGCGGATCGCGCTCGAGCGGGAGATCATTGCCTATCCTTCGATCGGGCCCACTGACGAGATGTTCGAGATCCTGCCCCTGATCACCGGGGAGTTCGAGGCCTTCATGCGCGGCCGCGGGCACGACCTCTACCGTATCCGCGAATATATGCCGGAAGACTCGGCGCGCCACGTGGACTGGAAGGCGACGGCCAAGTCCATGTCGCTGATGGTGCGCGAGTTCACCCGCGAGGACGAACGCAAGCTGCGCATCGTCTTTGATAATCCGGCGCCGGGTCTGGTACCGGAAGCGGAATACGAGAAGGCAGTGGCGCTGGCTGCGTCTCTGGGCTGGCACTTCGCCGGGGAACCCACCGATCTCTCCTTCGCGGCCCCGGGCTACGACGGCGCTGGGGATATCTATGACTTCCTGCGCTACCTGGCCCTGGTGGAACCGCGCGCTGGCGAGTCCGCCCTTGAGCATCTTGAAGTAACCGACGATTACAACGTGATCCTGACGGCGCGTCCGCGAGGCAGCATCCCCACCCGCCTGTGGGCGTGCTCCTACTTTATCTTCATGAACCAGTAGTCGCGGGCTCGGGCCGGAAGACTGCTGCTTCCGCCTTGGCAGGTAGTACTATATTTGCCCCAGCGGGAGGGCGAGGGGGAGAGGTCTGATGGCGAAGATCTGTGACCTGATCAAGGACAACGAAATGCACACCATCACGGCGGAGCAGACCGTGCTTGAGGCGGCGCGGCAGATGGTGGCGAATAACATTGGTGCTATTCCGGTACTGCGCGACGGCGAACTGGTCGGCATCTTCTCCGAGCGTGACATCATGACGCGTGTGGTGGCCGAAGCGCGCGACCCAGCGCGTACTCGCGTCTCCGAGGTCATGACCGCCCATCCCCTCACCGTGGATATGCGGGAAAGCATCGAGCACTGCATGGTGCTGATGAAGGAGCACAGCTTCCGCCATCTGCCCATCTGTGACGGCAAGAAGCTGAAAGGGATCGTGTCGCTGCGCGACATCCTGCTGCGCGACCTGACCGAGAAGGATGAAGAGGTCAGGATGATGCGAGCCTACATCCACCAGAGCTAGGGGCCTCCCGGGCCTTCAAACCAGCTTTTCGGCCTTGGCCACGTCGGACACGCCCAGCACGATCAGCGCCCGTTGCTCGCCCTTCACGATCGAGCCGTAAGCATAGAGGATGTTGACATTGACGTCGCCGAGCTTGCGCGTCACCTTGCCCAGCGCGCCCGGCCGGTCGGTGATGCGGAGCGCGATGGCATCTTCCTCGCGGTAGGGGAGCTGCATCGCGTCCAGCACCTTCTTGGCTGCGGCCAAAGGTGTGGCGACTAAACGGAGCCCGCTGGGCTGGTCAGGCGCCGCCATGATGGCGGTGATGTTCACGGCTTTCCTGGCCAGCTCGGAACAGATGTTGGCCAGGGTGCCGGGTTTGTGTTCAGCCTGGATCAATAGCTGAGTGATGCGCGCCATGCTTGCCTCCTCAGTGAGGCACAAGAGTGCAGCACATCATCGGCTGTGAGTCAACTCCGAGACCCCAAGCTCTGGCGGAGTGCCTCAGATAACTGCGCGGGATCGCTGATGGGAGGCTGGCAGGTGAAATTCGAGCAGACCACTGCCACCGGTTTGCCTGCCTTCACCTCCGGCAAGTTGGGAATGGTTTCCGCCAGTGCCGGCGGCAGGTTCTGTGGCGCGGCCTCGTTCTCTCCCGGAATGCGTACCACCGACTTGCCCAACGAGAAGCCGGCAACGGCCGCGGCATAGAGCTTGTCCGCCTCGTCGCCGCTGCCGATGACCACCACCTGCGTGTGCGGCGTGCTGAACAGGCAGGCAGCGATGCCGTAGGTGCCGGCGAAGATCCCGTATTGCTCCGCCATGCCAGCGAAGACTTCCAGCGTCTGCTGTGCTTCTTCGCGATATCCCTCGTCGTGCGTGTACGCGTAAAGCCGAAGCAACGCGATGGCGGCGGCGGAGTTCCCCGCGGGCGTGGGTGAATCCTGGAAAGGCTTGCGGCGGGCGGAAAGCGCGCCGATCTCCCCCGCATCGGGTGCAGTGGGTGCCCCACCCTTGGCTGGTGTTGCCAAGGGTGGGGATTTTGACTTTTCTACGTCGAAGAATCCGCCGCCTGAATCGTCATAGAACCGTTCGATCATGGCGTCGCCGATGCGGCGTGCAAAATTGAAGTAGCTGAGCGCGGCGGTAGTCTCGTACGCGTCGAGACAGGCGATGGCGGTAAAGGCGTAGTCGTCCAGCAACCCCGGCACATCGCGGTGCTTTGCGTGCGGGTCGGAGTATGCGACGACGTGCTTCAGCCCGGACTCGGGCTTCCATGCTTCCGCCAGAATGCGGTCGAGCGAGCGCAGCGCGAAGTGGCGGGCGTCGTCGAGTTGCAGCACGCGAGCGGCGTCGAGATAAGCAGAGACGCAGAGCGCATTCCAGTTCACATACACGGTCTTGTCCACGTAGGGCGTGGGGCGCTGGAGACGGGCGGCCAGCATCTTCCGTTTGGCAGAATCGAGCAGCCCCCGCACCCGCTCGACGGGGGGACCCATGCGGGCGGCGATCTCCTCCACCGAGGCGCGAACGTGCAGCACGTTCTTCTGCGGGTTGTGGTGCATCTCGCCGATCTCGCCGATGTCGTAGTGATAGGCGGCGGCCCTGAGTTCGTCCTCGCTGAGCACGGCGCCGGCTTCTGCGAGGGTCCAGGTGAAGTAGTCCCCGTCGTCTTCTAGGCCGACGTCGGCGTCCTGCGAGGCGTAAAAGCCGCCGCGCTCGCGGTCGCTGAGCACTTCGTCCATCCAGCGGATCATGTCGCGCGCTACCTCGGCGAAAAACGGGTCCCCTAAGGCTTGGAACGCGTGCACGTAGTTCTTGAGCAGCTCCGAGTTGTCGTAGGACATTTTCTCGAAGTGCGGCACCACCCAGCGCTCGTCCACCGAGTAACGATGGAAGCCGCCGGCGAGCTGGTCGTAGACGCCGCCACGCGCCATGTGCGTGAGCGTGGTCTCGATGACGGTCTTGAAGTGGGATTCGCCGCTGCGGGCGTAGCGGTCGATCATCAGGTCGAGGACCGAGGCGTGCGGGAACTTGGGCGCGGTGCCGAAGCCGCCGTGCTCCACGTCGAACAGGCGCGTGGCCGAGCGCACGATGCCATCGACAATCCCGGGTGACAGCTCCGCCGACCGTCCGGCGAAAGATTCCGCCTGCGAAAGCGCGTTCATCACCATGTCGGCCTGCTCGCGGACGTCGGCGTGCTTTTCCCGGAAGGCGCCGGCGATGGACAGCAGCACGCGCTTGAAGCTGGGACGTCCCATGCGCTCATCGGGCGGAAAGTAAGTACCGCCGTAGAAGGGCTTGCCGTCGGGGGTCAGAAACGCGGTGAGCGGCCAGCCGCCCTGGCCGCTGATGGCGGAGACGGCGGCCTGGTAGCGGCTGTCGATGTCCGGGCGCTCGTCGCGGTCCACCTTTACAGCGATGAAGTTCTCGTTGACGATGCGCGCCACCTCGGGATCGTCGTAGGATTCGTGGTCCATCACGTGACACCAGTGGCACCACACCGCGCCGATGTCGAGCAGGATGGGCTTGTTCTCGCGCTCGGCCGCCGCGAAGGCTTCCTCGCCCCACTCGTGCCAGTGGACGGGCTGGTGCATGGCCGAGCGCAGATACGCCGAAGCTGCTTGCGCGAGGGAGTTGGTGGACATATCGGGACAAGTCTACAGGATCAGGGCGTTTGCTGTTTCCGGGTGACTGTTACACGGCGGGGATTATTTGCGATATGGGGATTTATCACCAACTATCTTCACCCGACCCGATGCTTGCCGCGCTCGCCGGGTCGCTTGGTTCAGAACCGAGACGCCTGCGGTCAGCACCATCCAGAGGAATGCCGTGTTGATAAAGATGGATGTGAACGCGACAGCACCCCAGTGACCGCCACCGTGCGGGTTGCTGACAAGCAGCACAGCGCCAAAGATGCCCACCACCCCCGGTAGGCACAGAACGCGACAAAGTTCGCGTGTGCCTGAGCTAACGAAGGAACTGTGATACAGCGCAAATGTGGCGGCAAACGCGACAGACAGAACAGTTGAGACGAGCAAAAGTCGCAGGTTCCTCACAGCGAGCAATTTACGCTCGAATGGTGAACTTTTCTAGGTTACTGGCGTGAACAGCCTTATCACCAACTACCCACTCACTAGCTTCTTCGCCACCTTGCAGTACAGGTCCACGGCTTCGTGCAACTGGCGTTTCTCGACCCGCTCCCGCTCGGTGTGCGCGACGTGGATCGATCCCGGCCCCAGCAGCACCGGCTCACCCCAGTTCGAGAGACCGGGGATATCCGTAGTGAACTTGGCGACCATGGTTGGGATTCCGTCCACCGTGCGCAGGCGCATAAACGGAATTTCGAGCACGAACGAGACTTCACCGCTCTTCCCTACACTCTCGATGATGCGGCGCTTCAGATCGTCGGACGGTCCGACCAGGCGATAGAGGAGGTGCGCCTTGGCGAACGGCGGCACCACATTCGGCGCTTCCCCGCCCTCGATGATGCCAATGTTCAGTGTCGAAGGTCCGACCTCGGGATTTGTCGGCAGCTCCATGCGGCGCAGGCGCTCGAGGACGTCGAGCAGCTTGTCGATGGCGGACTCACCCAGCTCGGGATAGGCGGAGTGCGCCATCCGTCCGCGGGCCACGAGTTCCACGCGCAGCGTGCCCTTGGAGGCTATGGCGATGCGGTTCTCGGTGGGCTCGCCATTGATGAGGAATCGCGAGCCGGGTGCGTGCTGATTCGCAACGGCCGCGCCCTGGCTATCGCGCTCTTCGCCGACCACAAACAGCAGCGCCGGAGTGACCGCGCCCTCCAGACGCAGGCGCTCGGCGGCGGCGATCTGCGCGGCGATGATCCCCTTGGCATCGCAGGAGCCGCGTCCGTAGATGTGATCAGCGTCTTCCGATGACGGAATGAACGGCGGCACCGTATCCATGTGCGTGGAGAAGACCACGTCCGGCTTGCGCCCGGGGACGGCGGCGTAGACGTTGAAGCGCTCGGGCGAAACTTCCATCCGCGTGGCCGCGTAACCGAGCGACGTAAGGTGCGCAAGCAGGAATTCGCCCACGGCGCGCTCGTTGCCGCTGATGGATTCGATGTCCACCAGGCGGCGCGTGAGGGAGACCAGATTCATGGGGCAGAGGATATCACCCACCCGCAGAGAAAAATCCCCACCCTACGAAAACCGCGTAGGGTGGGGCACTCTGAAACCTATCGCGGCTACTCGACCTTCATTCCCGCCTGTTCGATTATCTTGCGCTGTTCTGCCGTCCAGGTGCCGGACATATCGCCGTGCTGGATCAGCATTTTCTTCTGTTCCCACATCGCTTTCGTGGTGTTGATCTCCTTCACGTTGGCCTGGCGGCCGGAGAGGTCCCACTCTCCGATGCCCTTGTCGTGGTACTTGAACACGACGTTGTCCACGTAGGTGATCTTGTTGCCCCACAGGTCCATGGCCGGGACGGTGTGCAGGGGCTTGCCGTCCTTGTCGCGCTTCATCACGCCCTTCTCCTCCAGGATCCCGGGGATGGTGAGCGTGTAGGTGTTGTGGTCGGCCGATTCGGTGAATTGGATGGGCACCACCTTCACGTTGTCGATCCTGGGCGGGTTCCAGGCGAACATGAAGCCGATCATCTGCGTGAACGCGTCGCGCTGCTCGGGAGTGGTCTTCTGGTCGAAATAGATCGTTCCATGGACCTTGCTATGGTCTTTGTCGATCAGGTCGCCGACCACCACGGCCTTGAAGCCGTCCATCTTGACGTTGCCGAAGTGGCCGCGCTTGATGTAGGCGAAGTCGGCGGCGTCGCAGCCACCGTGCGTGGGGTGGCCGTTGGAGCGGCACGGGCATGCATAGGCAGTGCAGGCGCATTCGGTGAAGTCGATGCCGTGCAGCTCGAAGTCGGGAATGGTCTTCGGAGCTTCCTTCTGCTCGGACACTCCTATCGTTACAAGCAGGGCGATAGTGAGGCCCAGCGTGATGGTTGTGCTAATTTTTCTCATTGTCCTCACCCTTTTGAAGAAGTATCTGTTTCTGGTGGCGGAAGCTTAGGCCGGTTCCTGTGCATACGTCAAATGCGGAATTGAGATCATTTTTTCTGGACGGCCCCACGGGAAGGCTGGAAGCCCTGTTGAACGCGGGCGCGCCCGGCGCCACGCATGCCGCGCTGGTCTGCCATCCGCACCCGCTCTACGGCGGCACCATGCACAACAAAGTGGTCTTCCACGCCATGAAGGCGCTTCGCGGGTTCGGCTTTCCCGTGCTGCGCTTCAACTTTCGCGGCACCGGCCACAGCCAGGGCACGCATGACGAAGGCCGCGGCGAAATGGACGACGTGCGCGCGGCGCTCGACTGGCTCGACCGCGAGTTCCGTCTGCCTATCGTGTTTGCCGGGTTCTCGTTTGGGGCGTCGGTGGGATTGCGGACCTGCTGTCCGGATACGCGCGTGGTGGCGCTGATCGGGCTGGGAACGCCGGTCGTGTTCGACGGGCGCGCCCACAAGTTTCGCTTTCTGGAAAGCTGCGCCAAGCCCAAGCTGTTCGCGAGCGGCACGCGCGACGAGTTCGGGCCGCCGGGCGTGCTGGAGGAGGTCGTTGCGCGGGCTGCGGAGCCGAAGCTGCTGGTGCGCGTCGAGGGCGATCACTACTTCGCCGGCCATCTCGGCGAAATGCGGCAGGCGATCGAGAATTGGGGGAGAAAGACTTTCGCCCTATAATCCCGGTCATGCCTGCCCAGCCCGGCGGCGCCAGCCAAACATCGATGTCCGCCATGCGCTCGACCGCGCGCGAGATCTTTCTGCACGCGCTCGCCGAATCGAGCATCGAAAAAGCCTTCGAGCGCCATGTCGAATACGGCCGCGGCGTGTTGCGCATTGGCGAGGACCTCTACGATCTGGGGAACTACAACCGCGTGCGCGTGGTGTCGCTGGGCAAGGCCGCGCACGCCATGGCGGCGGCGCTGGCTGCCAAGGTGGGCTTCGGCCTTGAAGGGATCGTAGCTTGCGTTGCTGATCCGCCGGCGCAGGTGCCGGGGTTCCGCTACTTCCGCGGCGGACATCCCACACCCAACGCGGAATCGGTGCGCGCCGGTGAAGCCATCCTGCGCATGCTCGAGGCGCTCGATGAGCGCTCGCTGGCGCTGCACATGATCAGCGGTGGCGGCTCGGCCATCGTGGAGAAGCCGATCAGCGACACCATTTCGCTCGACGACCTCATCGCCACCTACCACGAGCTGGTGCACTCGGGCGCGCCTATCGCCGAGATCAATGCCGTGCGCAAACACCTCTCGGCAACCAAGGGTGGACGGCTGGCGCGGGCGGC
>DATKLD010000034.1:0-3424 GCA_035542595.1 Terriglobales bacterium | reverse complement strand
TGGGATCGCCGATCATGCCGGTGAAATCGCCGATGATGAAGATCACGGTGTGGCCGAGGTCCTGGAAGTGCTTCAGTTTGCGGATGAGCACGGTGTGGCCCAGGTGCAGGTCGGGCGCGGTGGGATCGAAGCCGGCCTTCACGCGCAGCGGCTTGCCCGACTTGCGTGAGTCCTCGAGTTTCTGGCGGAGCTCGGATTCGGAGATGATCTCCGCCGCGCCCTTGCGGATGTACTCGAGTTGCTCGTCCACCGGAGCGAAGGCCATGCGTGGGATTATACCGATGCGGAGAAGCCGAGAGGCGTCACATCGCCGGTGGGAATGCGGCTTCCTTCAGCGCCGGCCGACGAACCATGCGGCGTCCGACGATCTCGTAGTTCCCCTCGAGCACGATGCGGATGGCTTCGCTGTAAGCGATGTGCTCCTGCTCGAGGATGCGATCGGCGAGCGTGTGCTCGTCGTCGCTGTCGTACACCGGCGCCGCTCTCTGCACGATGATGGCGCCGTGATCGAGCTGCTCGTCGACGAAGTGGACGGTGCAGCCGGACACTTTGACACCATACTCAAAGGCTTGCTTTTGCCCCTCCAGTCCGGGAAACGACGGCAGCAGCGCGGGATGGATGTTCAGGATGCGGTTGGGAAACTGCTGCACGAACCACGCCGAGAGCAGGCGCATGTAGCCAGCCAGGCACACCAGTTCGACCTTCTTCTCCTTGAGCACGGCCACGACTTCGCGGTCGTGCTCCTCGCGCTGCTTGCCCTTGGAGGGGAGCACGCGCGCGTCGAGGCCGCGCTGCCGGGCAATCTCGACGCCCGGCGCGTCGGGGCGGTTGGAGATCACCACCGCGATGCGCGCGCCGGGGATGCGGCCGGCGTCGATGTTGTCGGCGATAGCCACGAAGTTCGAGCCGCGGCCGCTGAGCAGAATGCCGATGTTCTTCGCTTCAGACATAGTGCTGGAGAATTATCACATGCGACAAAGCTCTGCAGTGATGGCGGGCACACCGCCTCAGGAATAGATCACCTTGCGCTCGCCCTTGACGATGCGCCCGACGGTGTAGCCCTTTTCGCCAAGGCGTTCCAAGATCGACTGCACCTTCTTGAACTTGGTCAGCGGCACCACCAGCACCATGCCGATCCCCATGTTGAAGGTGCGGTACATTTCCTCGTCGGAGACGTTGCCCAGCGCGCGCAGGTGCTCGAAGACCGGCAGCACCGGCCACGTCCCCTTTTCGACGTTGGCGGCAGTTCCCTTGGGCAGCACGCGGGGAAGGTTCTCGGTGATGCCGCCGCCGGTGATGTGCGCCATTGCCGAGACCGCGTCGGCGTCGATCAGCCGCCGCAGGACGGGCCAGTAGCTCTTGTGCGGCTTCAGCAGTTCGGCCCCGGCCTTGTTCTTCAGCTCGTTGACGTAGCTTTCCGGCGAATAGCGCGCCACGTCGAAAAACAGTTTGCGGGCGAGCGAGTAACCGTTGGTGTGCAGTCCCAGCGAAGGCAGGCCCACCACCACGTCGCCCGGCTGCACAGCCTTGCCCGTGATCACGCGCTCGCGCTCCACCACTCCTACGATGAAGCCCGCCAGGTCGTATTCGCCCTCGGCGTAGAAGCCGGGCATTTCGGCGGTCTCGCCGCCGATGAGCGCACAGCCGTTCTGCTTGCAGGCATCTGCAATGCCGCTGACCACCGCCTCGGCGACCTCGGGCTCGAGCCGCCCCGTGGCCAGGTAGTCCATGAAGAACAGGGGCGCGGCGCCGTGCACGGCGATGTCGTTCACGCAATGGTTGACCAGGTCGCCGCCGACGGTCTCGTGCAGGTTCATCTGGAAAGCGACCTTGAGCTTGGTGCCGACGCCGTCCACGCTCGAGACCAGGACGGGGTCGCGATACTTCTTCGGGTCCAGCGAGAACAGGGCGCCGAAGCCGCCGATCTCGCTGAGCACGCCGCGATTGAACGTTTTGTGGGCCAGGTACTTGATGCGCTTCTTGGCGCGGTTGGCGCGCTCGATGTCCACGCCGGCGTCGGCGTAGGTGATGCCGGGTTTTTCGGTGTCCTGCTCAGCCAAGATCCACGCCCGATCGGAATGGGAGACTCTTGCGACGACGACGGAAACATGTATTTTAGCATCGCCGCAGATTTTCGCCCGTGCGCGCGGCTCCAGCCGGAATGGCGGGAACTGCGCTTTGTTATAATGCAACGAGAACTGCGCTGCACGGCGAGCGGTCGAAGAAGCTGCCGGCGCGCGATGATTCCGCCGGTTTTTCTGCAGCGTCGGGGAGTGGCTCAGCCTGGTAGAGCACCTGGTTCGGGACCAGGGGGTCGCTGGTTCAAATCCAGTCTCCCCGACCATTCTTTTCAATGGCTACACGACTAGTAGTAGAGCACTTGGCATTGACCCAGGTGGTCTAGGTCGAGAGGGCGCGAAAATACTTGGTTCTGGGCCAATAGCTGGGTGCAACACAGCCTCAAAACCATCTACAGGACGCCCGCCGCGCAGACGCCTGACCTCAGGGCTGTGACTTCTGTCATAGACGGGGCTCGGTTCAGGGTGCACTCTCTCTCCCGTTATCCATATTCTTCATAGGCGGTACCGTTGGACCAGCAGCATTACCAGGTCCGAGTGGCCGACTGGGAGTATTGGCGCGAGCAGATCAAGTGCCAGTATGCCTGTCCGGTCCACACGGATGCGCGCGGATACGTGCGGGCGATCGCGGCGGGCGAGTACGAACGCGCCTACTTGATCGCTCGCGGGCCGAATCCTCTGGCCTCCATCTGCGGCCGCATCTGCGGGGCGCCCTGCGAGGCCGCCTGCCGGCGGGGCAGCATCGACCAGCCCATCTCAATCCGCGCACTCAAGCGGTTTGTGTGCGAGAGGTTTGGCAGCGAGTCCCGAGCGGATGCCGGCCGAGAGGTGTTCCCGTACCTAAAGAGCCAAACCGCTGAACGTCAGTGCGACGACCTCGACGAACTCCGTCATCTGCTCAACTTCTTGGCTAATGCCCAGTTCCCTCAACCTAGGGGAGAGCGCGTCGCCATCATCGGCTGCGGGCCTGCCGGCCTGGCCGCCGCACACGATCTCGCGCTCATGGGTTTTCGTCCCACGATCTTCGAAATGGACCCGATACCCGCCGGCATGCTGGCGACGGGCGTGCCAGGCTACCGGCTGCCGCGCGAACTGATCCAGGCCGAGGTGGCGGTGATCCAGGCGCTGGGAGTGGAGATCCGGTGCAATACGGAGGTGGGGAAGGACATTAGCTTCACAGACCTGCGGCGTGACTTTGCTGCGGTTGTGATTGCCTGTGGCGCCAAGCGCTCGCGGGCTCTGCCCATCCCGAACGCGGACGCCATCGGCGTGATGGGCGGCGTGGATTTCCTGCGCGACGTGGCGCTGGGCAAACAAGTGGAGCTGGGCCAGCGCGTCATCGTGAT
>DATKLD010000033.1:0-7763 GCA_035542595.1 Terriglobales bacterium | reverse complement strand
TGCAGCTTATCGGCCGCCGAGACCAGGCGAACTGCCGGATCGGCCGCCGGAAGGTGACGGATGTAGTTCTCCTTGCGCTCCCGCCACGGCGGCTTCGGATGTGCATCACTATCTGTGCAGCCTTCCACGATGTGCGCCACCCGAGGCCCGAACTCGTGGAGGATTTCGGCCAGCACGGGCTTGCCGCCCTGGTCTTCAACCACGTCGTGCAACAGCGCCGCAATGGCCTCGTCCTGCCCGCCGCCGTAGTGCAGCACCAGGGAGCATACACCTATCAAGTGCTGGATGTAGGGTATACGGCTGCCTTTCTTTTTCTGGTTGCGATGCTTGCGCAGCGCGTACTCAAAGGCGCGGAGGAATTCGGCATCGAGCAGCGGATCGGGCAGTTCGTCGGTCTTCATGATCTCAACAGCCGCGAAGGTTGTCGGCGGAGAATCCATTCTTGGAAGAATCTGATTTTCCAGCGGACCTCTTCAATTCTCGCCTCACGCCCACGCATCCTTCAAGCCCATCAGGCCGGCCAAAGCGTCCCTCACGACCTCTGCCGGAATGCCGAAATGCTTTTCGACCTCTGCGACCAGCTGGCTGCGACCTCCAATCGCGAACATCGCCGATTCGGGTCCACTTGACTCGATACGCGTCAGGTTGTGGATCACAAGCGAGCGACCGGGATAAAACCGGGCCAGCAGCACCGCGTTCAGGAAAGTGGCATCGGGCCGGAAGGAGTCGATGATCACCGCGTGGAAGTCCTCGATCTTGCGGGGCGAGGGCTTGGCCACATAGCCGTGCTTGAGGATTCCATCCCGATACAGTTCCAGCCGGGAACATCCATTCACATCCTGGGGCTTTAGCACGTAACGGTCCCGGCCCAACGTGACAACGAAGTCGGCCTGCAAGCCGCGCGGAAGCGGAGCCAGAAACGGCGCAGCATATCCGCCATCGACCAGGTACTCCTGCCCGTCCACTTGGGCCAGGATGACCATGTGGACATCTGGGTTCGCCATGTCGGCGCCGCACAACTTCACGTCGTAACCCAGGCTCGCGAGCAGGCTGTAGAAGTGGAAGTTGTTGGGATAGCAGGTACCCCCGAAGTGGTATCGCTCGATCCCGTCGAGGTACAGCGGAAGGGGTATCAGGTCGTTCAGTCCCAGATGTCGATGGTAATGCAGCTTGGAGATGTTCTCGAAGGGAATCCGCGTCACGTGTGCTGCGACCAACTCGCGAAGGGCATCGAGGCTCGGCGCTCTTCTCGAGACGCCCAGGACGCCAAGATACCGCTGCAGAAGATCTGGCTCCATGCCTCTCTAAACTTCTCGGCGTTCTCGCCCGGTCTTTACTTGGCCTCAGCCTGTTCGGCCCGCCGCTGCTTCAGATACGCGCGGATGAACATATCAATGTCGCCATCCAGTATGCGGTCCACGTCGCCTACCTCCTCGCGAGTGCGCAAGTCCTTCACCATACGGTAGGGCTGCAGGACGTACGATCGGATCTGCGAGCCGAAGTCGATATCCAGCTTGGCGTCTTCAATCTTCTTCGTTTCCGCCCGCTTCTTTTCCAGTTCGTACTCGTAGAGCTTGGAGCGCAGGATCTTCATGGCGCGGTCGCGGTTCTTGTGCTGCGAGCGTTCGTTCTGGCAGCTGACCACGATCCCAGTGGGGATGTGGGTCAGGCGCACTGCAGAATCGGTTGTGTTCACGTGCTGGCCGCCACGGCCGCCGGAGCGATAGGTGTCCACGCGCAGGTCTTCGGGTTTGACCTCAACCTGAATGCTCTCGTCGATTTCCGGCGAGACGAAGACGCTGGCGAAGCTGGTGTGCCGCCGCGCCTGCTGGTCGAAGGGCGAGATGCGCACCAGCCGATGCACGCCGATCTCGCTGGTCAGAAGTCCGTAGGCGTAGTCGCCGGAGACGCTGAAGGTCGCCGACTTGATACCCGCTTCCTCGCCCGCCTGATAATCGTTCAGCACCGCCTCGAAGCCGTGACGCTCCGCCCAGCGCAGGTACATGCGCAGCAGCATCTCCGCCCAGTCCTGCGATTCGGTGCCGCCGGCCCCGGGATGGATGGTGACGATGGCATTGCGGGCGTCGTTTTCTCCCGAGAGCAGCGTCTTGGTCTCGAGCTCATCAACTTTGGCGCGCAAGTCGGCAATCTCGCGCGCCAGATCGGCTTCCACACTTTCGCCTTCGCGCGCCAGCTCGAAGTAGGCGTTGATGTCGTTGCTGCGGCGCTCCAGGTCGGCTTCGGTGGCCAGCGCCTCCTCCAAGCGCTTGCGCTGCCGCATCACCTGCTGCGACTGTTCCGGATTCGCCCAGAAGTTGGGGTCGGAGGCTTTCTTTTCCAGTTGGGCTAGCTGTTCGCGGACGCCGGGCGCGTCAAAGGTACTCCCGAAGGTCGTGGACTTTTGCTTTGATGGGTTCGTATTCGCGTTCTAACTCTTCAACCACTTGCTTCCCCTTCCGATATCAGGCACGGTCCACGCAGGAGCGCATCCGCACGCGCACCACGAAGGCCGCTAACGAAATTATCGCACACCCCCAGGCGAACCAGTCGCCGTGGAGCGTGTAGAAGGTAGTGGCGCTCTCCAACCCGAACGGAGCTTCCAGCGTGGTCCTTACATGTCGCGGCGCGCGCGCGACCACACGGCCATAGGGATCGATGGAAACGGTGACCCCGGTGTCGGTGGCCCGCAGCACCCAGCGCTGGTTTTCGATGGCCCGCATGCGCACCATGTTGAGGTGCTGCACGGGCGCGCCCCAGGGCCCGAACCACTCGTCGTCGGAGATGTTGGCGAAAAGCTGGGCGCCGTTGCGGGCGAAGATGCGCACCTCCTCCGGGAACACCGATTCGTAGCAGATGAACACGCCCAGCTTGTAGCCGCCATTGAACACCGTGCGTTCGGTGCCGCGCGCGAAATCTCCGGCCTCCTTGGTGATCTTATGCACAAAAAAGAAGACGCTGGGCACATATTCGCCGAACGGGACAAGGTGGATCTTGTCGTAGCGCGCCGTCCAGGCGCCGTCCGGGACGATAAGCGCGGCCGAGTTCAGCGGGCGTCGCTCCGGCGTCATGCCAATGCCGCCTACTACCACATACGAACGCGTCTTTTGCGCGATGCCGCTGATGGTCTGCCGAAAGCGCGCGTCGTCCAGGAAAAACGGCGAGGGCGATTCCGGCCACAGGATCAATCCGGGCTGCGAGGCCGAAGTCCCAGGCGGCGCCGTGCTGATGGCGCCCAGGTCGGTCAGTGTCTGGCGATAGTAGTCGTACGTCCACTGCGAGGGCTCAAGGATGGGGATGTTCTGCTGCACGAGGGTGGCAAAGTGGGTGGGCCGCGAGGGCGCCGGCTTCAGCAGCACTCCCAGTTGCAGGACGACCGCGGCGCAGACGGCCGCCGCCAGCATGGTTCGCCGCCGTTCGCGCGGCAGAAGAAAGGCGGCAGCCAAGGCGGCATTCACCAGCGCGATCTCGAAGGAGAGGCCGTACACGCCCGTCCAGGTGGCGATGCGCGACATGGGGATGTTGTCCACCTGGGCCGTCCCCAGGGGCTGCCACGGGAAGCCCACGATCCGCTCCCACAGGATCTCGGCCGTGACCCAAAAGAACGGCGCCAGCATCAGCGCCCGATCGCGCCCGAGATGCTTGGCCCTGGTTGCCCCCGCCAGCAGCAGCCCGAAGATCCCGTGGTGGATGCCGCAGGCGAAAAGGAACAGCACCATAAGCAGCACCGCGAGCAGGACGCTCATCTTGCCGTACACGTGCAGTGTATGGAAGATCCAGAAACAGGTGCCGGCATAAAAGATGACGCCGCTCACCCACGCGAGCAGCAGACCCCAGCCAAGAGAGGCCGCAGCGTGTTCGCGACCGCGCCCATCATCGGACCCTTCGCCGCCCGGTCCGACGATGGCGACCATCAGCGGCGCCAGTGCGACCCAGCACATGAAGTAGAGTGCGGGCGAGGGAAAGACCAGCACCTGGAGAACGCCGGAGAGAACCGTCAGCAACCAGGCGCGTTGGGGGATTCTCGGCAACCTGGCAGCAGTGTAGCAAAGGGGCGGTCACTACTCAGCAGTAAGCTCGCGTGGCGCGAACTTTCGCCCGGCCGCCAGTTGGTTTGCGGCCCACGCATCCAGCCAGATCATCGCTCGAGCCACACCAGTACAGCAGAAAAACAAAGGGGTCAGCAGCAGCAGTGCCAGGCGTACGGTCCAAACCAGCAGCTTCGGCATAAGAACGGCCCTCTGGCCCGTGCCCTGCAAGCGGGCTGCCGAAGGCTTGGGTCATGATTCCTCAAGGAAAACAGCCCGCGGCTGCGGATTCGGGTGACGAATCCCGTTCCCGATCCCGAGCCGAGTTCCCGGACCGGGAACTATAACCGCTGGTCGAGGCTCTGCAGCTTCTTACGGACGAATTCCACCAGATCAGCAGTAAGGTACTGTGGCGGGCGAACGCGGAAGATGGGCTTCCGCATCACCTGCTCGAGCAGCGCCTTGTCCCAGCGGAAGTTCCGGCGCTGCGGCTCATTCAGCACCACGGCGCTGGCATGTTGCAGGAACTGGCGCGCGGATGTCTTGAAATCGGCAATGCCTGGGTCCAGCACCGCCAGGTAAACGTCGGGCTCCAGGAACTCCAGCACGCTGTTGGATTCCAGGATCACATCATCGGCCCGTCCCAGCTCACGCCGCAGGGCAGGGATGGCATCGGCCAGGCAGCCGGGACGGGTGCTGAGCAGCAGGGCGCGACGCGCGCCGGCTCGCAGGTAGCGCGCGGTATCACCCTCGCCGGTGGCATCGCGTTCCTCGCGGATGAGGTAGCTGGCTTCAGCGGGCAGCTCGTGTTCATGCTGGGTGATCTTCACCGCCGTCCAGTGGCGCTCCGGCATCGCCTTGATCAGGTTGGCGAGCAGACTGGTCTTGCCAACGTTGCGCGCCTGCCCGCCTATCACTACGATCGCCATGCAGTATTCGCCGTTGGCTTGCGGGTCGAGTGCGGGTGGCGCCGGCTGGGGCTCCGCGGTTTGTTCCGCGCTGCGCTCGCGGCCCGCAAGGCGGCCGGTTACGGACATACTCATGACAAGCGTTCCTTCTTCCCCAGCCGCGCCAACACGGCCAGTTGCTTCAAATACTCACGGATGGGCCGGGCCGGCGTGCCCCAGAAAACAATTCCCCGGCCGCGGATCACTTTCTTTGTGGGAACGCCGCACTGGGCTCCCAGGATGGCTCCTTCGCCAATGCGAACATGATCGGCCAGGCCCACCTGTCCGGCGATCAACACGTTGTCCTCGATCACCGCGCTGCCGGAAATGCCGGTCTGGGCAGCGATGACCACGTTCTTCCCGATGCGCACGTTGTGGCCGATGTGCACCTGGTTGTCAATTTTGGTGCCGCGGCCGATCACGGTTGCGTCCAGCGCCCCGCGGTCGATGGTGACGTTGGCGCCGATCTCCACGTCGTCGGCGATCTCCAGCCGGCCCACCTGCGGGAACTTTTCGTACACGCCCGTGGTCTCGTCGCGCACGAAGCCGAAACCGTCGCTGCCCAGCACCGCCCCCGCCGCCACCACAACCCGGTTGCCGATGGTGGTGTCGCTGTAGACGGTCACGCGGGCCTTGAGGCTGCAATCGTCGCCAACGGTGACCCTGGGTGCGATGAACCCTCCCACGCCGATGCGGGTGCGGTCGCCGATCACCGCGCCTTCGCCGATGTAGCAGCCGGGCTCGACCGAGACCAGCTTGCCCATCTTGACCGAATCGTGGACGAACGCCGTGGAGGCGATCCCGGGCTCCCGTCGTCGCGGTGGAAAGATGACCTTGCCTGCACGCGCGAAGGCCAGCCGCGGCTGCCGGGCGATGAGCAGCGGCTTCCGGGCGTGCATTCCGCGGGCGAATTCTCCCGCCACCACCGCCGCGGCCGGAGATTCCAGCGCCGCGCGGAGATCGTCCTCGGCTTCCGCGAAGACCAGGTCGTTCTCGGTTGCTGATTCGAGGCTAGCGATGCCGCTGATCTCAATTTTCCCGTTCCCGAGTAATTGTGCGCCGGCCGCTTCTGCTAGCTTCTCTAGGGAGTGTTTCATCGCCGGGGCAATATGCTACATGCTGGGGGTACCGAGTACCAAGTACTCAGTACCAAGTACCCAGCACCCAGTACAACTTTTTCGCACTTGGTACCTGGTACTGGGTACTTGGTACTTCAATACAGCGGCGCCGCCCCCGGCGGCCTGGTCTTCCAGCGCCGGTGCACCCAGAGCCACTGGTCTGGGTAGCGGCGCGCGTAATCCTCGATCACCTTGGTATAGGCCGCGGTGTTGGCGGCAATATCAGCTTCCAGGTCATCCGTGCGGATCGTCGGAAGAGCGGGATCGAAGCGCATGCGATACCGCCGCAACGCCGCGTCCCACTGGCAGAACGCGGGGACCACAGCGGCGTCCGTCCGCAGCGCCATGCGCGCCATGAGCGTCGAGGTGCAGGCCGGAATACCGAAGAAATCAACGAAAACGCCTTGCTCCGGGGTCATGTTCTGGTCCATCAGGATGCCGACCGTCTCGCCCGCCCGCAGCGCCTCCAGCATGGCGCGGGCGAAGTCCTGCTTGGGGATGGTGCGGTTGCCGCTCAGGGTGCGGTTGCGGGTGACCAGCGCGTCGAGATAAGGATTGTCCAGCGGTCGTACCAGAATGTGCATGGGATGGCCGTGCAGCGCGTGCATGAAAGAACTGATCTCCCAGCCGCCGAAATGCGCAGTCAGAAACAGCACGCCCTTGCCGCGAGCATAGGCGCGCTCGTAGTTCTCGAAGCCGTCGTAGACGACGAGCTGATGAATGTTGTCCAGCCGGTAACGCGGGAAGCGGCAGAAATCAGCGAGCTCGCGTCCCAGGTTGGTGAACAGGCGGCGGAGAACGCGACGGCGCTCAGAAACCGGCATCTGCGGGAAGGCCAGTTGCAGGTTGCGCACGCCGACGCGCCGCAGCCGCGTGTGCAGCAAGGACACCGCCCGGGCCAGAAGGATTCCAACCGCACGCGCCGCGGGCGCCGGCAGGAGCGCCAGCACCTGAACCAGCAGCCATACCGGCGCATATTCGAGTCGGTGACGCATGGTAGAGGAAATGGGACGGTAGCATCGCGGAAAATTTGCTGTCAAACTTAAGCCGCCCCGAGCACAGTGAAGGGCTGGTGCGGGACCCGCCGACGAAATCCCGGGCGACGCAGGAACCTTGCGTGCTGGCTGCCCTCTGTGCACGTCTAGAGCTGGCAGGGCAGCATGACTGCTGTGGTAGTTATGCTGCCGTTGACAAGTTGCAAGGCAGGCGGTGCCGCAGGCTATTTCGGCGGTTGCGTCTGCGCCTGGTTGGGCACGCCCGGCGATGGATTGCCGGACCGGCTCGGGGACGTCGCCTCGGCACTGGCTGGGTCCGGCTTCACTTCGGTCGCGCTCGACTTCACCGGCGGCGTCCCTCCATACTTGGCGGCAGCCTTCAGAAACGGCTCGGAGCCGGCGGGAGGCGCAACCAGCCCGGTCAGCACGCTGCGGAACGACACCATGCGTCCGTAGAAGTCGCGCGTGTCGTCCTTGTCCTGCTTGACGACCGAGCCTTCGAGCGAGATGCCGGCAAACAGGCCGCGCGCCCGCGAATAGGTGAGCAGTTCGGCGCGCATTTTCCAATCAGTGGCCGCCTCCGCGTGGCGTCCCACCGGACCGGCAGCGGCGGAGGCGTCAGCGCCGATCTTGAACTTGCTGGAGAGCAGGTTGCGCATGCCATTGTCGTTCATCACC
>DATKLD010000032.1:0-3465 GCA_035542595.1 Terriglobales bacterium | reverse complement strand
TACCCGTACCGAAGTTGAGTTCCTGTGCGAAGTAACGGAGGCTGTAGTAGAAGCCGGCGCAACCACGGTTAACATTCCGGACACGGTCGGCTACACCGTTCCACGCGAGATGTACCGCATCATCGAAGCAGTGTGCGGACGTGTGAAGGACCGGCCTGATGTCGTCATTTCCGTGCATTGCCACAACGACCTCGGTCTGGCGGTGGCGAATTCTATCGCAGGCATCGAAGCTGGGGCGCGGCAGGTGGAGTGCACCATCAACGGCATCGGCGAGCGTGCCGGCAACGCCTCCCTGGAAGAGATTGTGATGGCCATGCGCGTCCGTAGCGACCAGATGCCCTACGATACAGGCATACACACGGAACAGATCTATCCCGCCAGCCGCCTGCTGACCGAGATAACGGGCGCTTCCGTACAGCCCAATAAGGCCATCGTCGGCCGCAACGCCTTTGCCCACGAGGCTGGTATCCATCAGGATGGTGTCATCAAGAACCCGCTGACCTACGAGATCATGACTCCACAGTCGGTTGGAGTGCCGGAAAGCAAACTGGTGCTGGGGAAGCACTCCGGCAGGCACGCGCTCGGGCTGAAGTGCCAGCAGTTGGGATATGAATTCTCCCGTCGCGACCTTGACCGCATCTACAAGCGCTTCGTCGCCCTCGCCGACCAGATCAAGGTGGTGGAGGACCGTCATCTGCTGGCCATCATCCAGGAAGAGATGCCTGCGCTGGTGGCCCTCAAGGAAATGGCGAAATCGCACAGCGTGCCTAGTCCGCTGGGCACGGCGTAGATTTTAGTACCGAGTACCGAGTACCAAGTACCGAGTGGTTTGTCGGGCCTGGCTACTCGCAACTCGGTACTCGCAACTCGGTAATGAGATGAAGCTCAACATCACGGTTCTGCCGGGCGATGGAGTTGGCCCGGAGGTCACGCGGGAAGCGGTGCGGGTCCTCCGCACGGTCTTGGATCTCTACGGCTACGAAGGCACCCTTGAAGAGCATCTGATCGGGGGAGCGGCCATCCGCCAGGCGGGCGTGCCCTTGCCGGAAGCGACGGTGCGCGCCTGCATGAATAGCCAAGCTGTACTGCTGGGCGCCGTAGGGGGGCCGGAGTTCGATTCGCTGCCTGCCGGTCAGAGGCCCGAGTCCGGACTGTTGGCTTTGCGCCAGGCGCTGGGCGGATACGCCAATCTGCGTCCGGCGATTGCCTATAACGCCATTGCCGACTGCTCGCCCTTGCGCCCCGAGATTATCAAAGGCGCTGATGTTCTGATCGTCCGCGAGCTGTTGGGCGGGATTTACTTCGCCGAACCCCGTGGTTTCGAGAGCGGCCCCTGCCCAAGCGCGCATAACACCATGCGTTACTCGGAAGCGGAGATCGAGCGCGTGGCCAACGTGGCATTTCAGCAGGCGCAAAAGCGCCGGCGGAAGGTCACCTCGGTGGACAAGGCCAACGTGCTCGAGACCTCGCGGCTCTGGCGGCAGACCGTTACCCGCGTAAGCCGCGACTATCCCGAAGTCAAACTTGAACACATGTACGTGGACGCCTGCGCCATGCGCCTCATGACCCATCCAGGTTCTTTTGACGTGATCGTTACGGAGAACCTTTTCGGCGACATACTCTCCGACGAGGCGGCGGTGATTAGCGGATCGCTGGGGATGCTGGCCTCGGTAACCATCGGCGGCAAAGTGGATCTCTACGAGCCTGTACACGGGTCGGCGCCCGACATTGCTGGCCGTGGAATCGCGAATCCACTGGGCGCGATTGCCTCTGCCGCCATGCTGCTGCGACACAGCGCCGGCCTGGAACAAGGCGCGCGGGACATCGAAGACGCTATCCGCGAGGTGCTCGACGCCGGCCATCGTACCGCCGACCTTTCACCACAGCAGGCCAACAAGGGGCGCGGCAGACGCGTAGTCTCGACCGCGGAGATGGGCGCACTCGTGGAGAGCGCCGTGGCCGATGTCGCCGACCGCCGGCGGGCGTATCATGCTGTCTGACCAATGGCCGTAGAGCTTCAAAAGCCTGCCTCCGAACGAACGCCGCCCAGCGCTGGCGCTCGACGCACTCTGTTCGACAAGATCTGGCAGGAGCACGTGGTGTGCGAGCCACCGGGCCAGCCGCCGCTGCTGTACGTTGACCTGCACCTGGTGCATGAGGTCACTTCCCCGCAGGCGTTCGACGGCCTGCGTGCGGCAGGCCGGCGGGTGCGGCAGCCGCAGCGCACGCTGGTCACGGTGGACCACAACGTCCCCACCACGCCCGGGCATCTACCCATCACCGATCCTATCGCGGCCCGCCAGATGGAAGCGCTGCGCAGCAACTGCAAGGAATTTGGCCTCACGCTCTACGACATCGACTCGCCCGATCAGGGTATCGTCCACGTCATCGGCCCCGAGCTGGGCGCCACCCAGCCGGGCCTGACCATCGTCTGCGGCGACAGTCATACTTCGACGCACGGTGCTTTCGGGGCCCTGGCCTTTGGCGTGGGGACGTCGGAAGTCGAACACGTCCTTGCCACCCAATGCCTGCCGCAGCAGAAACCACGAACCATGCAGATTCGCATCAACGGCCCGCTGCCCGAGGGCGTCACCGCCAAGGACCTGATACTCGGCATCATCGGGACGATCGGCACCGATGGCGCTACCGGCCACGTCGTCGAGTACACGGGCGAAGCTCTGCGAGGCCTTTCGATGGAAGGCCGCATGACGGTCTGCAATATGAGCATCGAGGCAGGCGCGCGCGCCGGCATGGTCGCTCCCGACGAGGTGACGTTCGACTACCTGCGCGGACGCCGTTTTGCCCCGAAGGATGGGGCTTGGGATGAGGCCGTTGCGCGCTGGCGCACGCTGCGATCCGATCCTGGCGCACGCTACGACAAGGTTGTCGAAATCGATGCCGCCAGCCTCGCTCCCTTCGTTACCTGGGGCACGAATCCTGGTATGGTCGTGGCGGTGACCGGCAGCGTGCCAGATCCGGCCGCAGCCCGCAACGCCGCTGAACGCGGAGCTGCTGAGCGCGCGCTTCAGTACATGGCGCTCGCGCCAGGGACCGCGATCGAGGCTATCAGCGTGGATCGCGTGTTCATCGGCTCTTGCACCAACTCGCGGATCGAAGACTTGCGAGCCGCGGCGCGCGTGGCTCGTGGGCACAAGGTGAATCCCAAAGTGCGCGCCATGGTCGTACCGGGGTCACAAGCGGTGAGGCGCGATGCCGAGGGCGAAGGACTTGACCAGATCTTCCGCGCCGCCGGCTTCGAATGGCGCGACTCCGGCTGCTCGATGTGCCTGGGGATGAATCCCGACGTTCTGCAGCCGGGCGAGCGCTGTGCCTCTACCAGTAACCGCAACTTCGAAGGCCGCCAGGGACGCGGCGGACGCACTCACCTCGTGAGCCCGATGATGGCCGCCGCAGCCGCCATTGAAGGCCATTTTACCGACATCCGCAGGTGGCGTTTCCAATGAA
>DATKLD010000031.1:0-23737 GCA_035542595.1 Terriglobales bacterium | reverse complement strand
TGCAGCACGAAGCCGACGCCGATCACCGGCATGATGATGCGGGAGATGATGTCGTGGCGGCGGGCCAGGGCCAGCAGGGCGTAGAGCAATCCCAGGCCGTAAAAGCCCACCGCGACTCGCAACCAGAACAGGGGCATAAGGTTGTATCTTCCGCCACATCCGGGCCCACCCCCGGGCCTCCCAGAGCGGATGAATCAACAAATTATAGTAGTTGACGGGGGTCTGCGGACAGTAGGTCTGCGGTCACAGGCGGGTGTGAGCATGGTCACACGGGCCAATCCTCCCCAGGTTTGGTGCGCAGTCCCAACCCAATTAGTGAGATACCGATTTTGCACTAACCAGCTTCAATCAGGCCCAGCCACACCGGCCCGACGTAGTCTGTGAAGTCCGGCTACGACCTACATGTTCTAGTCACTGCTGGACGGCGACGCCCATCGGCTCGATGCCAACCGGCACGGTGCCCACGACGCTGTTGGTGGCGGTGGCAATCACCGAGACGTTGTTCGACTGCAAGTTGGTCACGTAGGCGTGGCTGCCATCGGGGGCGATGGCGACGAGCTCCGGCTGGGTGCCGACCGGCACGGTGGCCACGACGGTGTTGGTGGCGGTGGCAATCACCGAGACGGTGTTCGAACCCACGTTGGCCACGTAGGCGTGGCTGCCGTCGGGGGTGATGGCGACGCCAAACGGGCTGGTGCCGACCGTCACGCTGCCCACGACGGTGTTGGTGGCGGTGTCAATTATCGACACGTTGTTTGAACTCGAGTTGGTCACGTAGGCAGCGTGGAGCGCACCGGAGGCGCTGCTCCCACCACAACCTGCGGTCCCAGTAGCGATGAGGGTTGCGGCCAGTATCCCGAGCACCCAAGTCTGGCCGTTGTTGTGGTTTTTGGAGAGCACAACCCACCTCCTCATAGTTCGGGTAACTGGCTTTTTAGCCATTCGTCCGCTTCTATTGAGCCTTTTGGTCTTTTTTCCTTGGTTGGAAACGCATAATACACGATCTGCCGAGGGAATGCTGTCATTTGCGGCACAGGGTGCTGTGACCCTCAGAAAGGTGCATAAAGTGCCCTTTGGTGAAATCTGTGCGCATCCAGACCGCGGGTCAATCTCACCCCTGATACGCAACCATCGTTGCCCGAGAGTCGAAGGCACTCAGGATCGGGCTTTGTCGTCGGGAGGATCGATACCAGCTACGCTCTGAAACCGTGTCCAGTACAAGCCACGGGCGGGACTGATAAAAGTATCAATCGCCTGATGCCCTGCTCACCCGATTCCCAGCGGCTCCAGCAGCTCCTCGATGTTCTCCCCATCCACCACCAGCCGGCGGCCGTGTTCCTTCATCGCCTCGATTTCGTCAAAGGCGCGCAGCAGGCGACTCCTAACCAGAACAGGGGCATAGACTTGTGTTTCCGCCACGCGCCCACCCCCGGGGCTCCAGGAGCGGATAGATCAACAATTATATTAGCTGACGCGGTGAGTGGGCAGTAGGTCCATGATCACAGTAGGATGTGACCACTATCACTCAACACCTCCTGGGTATCCGAAGTAACCATTGACAATTCCTGAGTGCGGTAGGAGGATTTTGCGACTTCCGGCTTGAGCCCGGGTGTGGGGCCTTCGGGCAGTCTTATCTGGGAAACGACAGTGTCCGGTGGAAAGGGGGATACGTGTCACATTTTGGGAGAACACGTCATGGTGCGGCAGCAGGGGTTATTTTCGTGCTGGGACTGCAGCTGGCGCTAGCTCAGTCCAAAGGTTCGGGATCCATCACGGGAGACGTCCGAAATATCAATCTTACGGGCAAAGTGGTAATGGCCGATGGTTCTCCTCCCCCCGAACCGGTGGCGATTGATCGCGTCTGCAGCCCCAAGACCGTGCGCATGGGCTATACGGATGCGACGGGCTTCTTCAACCTCCAGCTCGTGGAGACCTTTTCAAGTATGCAGGACGCCAGCGGGAGTGGGGGCGACGCCTACGCCGCTCGCGGCGTGGTGTCCTTCAATGCCAACCCCCATGGCCTGGAGGCAGCCGGTCCGGTGGAGGGATTCTCCACCCTGGAGGGCTGCGACCTTCGGGCATCGCTGCCGGGCTTTAAGTCAAGTTCAGTGATGATCCACGTTGTGGGATTGGTTGGATCCACGAATGTCGGAACCATAGTCCTGGTCAAGACCGAAAATCAGAGGCCGATCGTCAGTGTCACCAGCCTGGATGTGCCCAAGCGCGCCAGGAAGGCTTATGAGAAGGCTTCTGCACACCTCCAGAAGCGCAAGCTGGCCGAGGCCCGGAAGGAACTGGAAGAGGCCGTTAAGCTGTATCCGCGATATGCCGACGCCTGGACCGACTTGGGCTGGTTGTACGCCCAGCAAGACCATCTCGACGAGGCACGAGCGGCGTTCACGCAGGCGCGTCAGGCGGATGACAAGTTCGTTCCCGCGTCCGTCGGTTTGGCATCAGTGGCCCTTCGGGAATCCAAGTGGACAGAAGCCCAAGACCTCAGCGCTCGCGCCACTGAGCTGGATGCCAAAAATTTTCCCGCCGCATTTTATTACAACGCGGTCGCCAATCTGCAGCTCGGACGGCTGGACAAGGCGGAAAAAAGCGCCCGCATGGCCGACCAATTGGATACGCAGCGCTCTCTGCAGCAAGTGAAACTCCTGCTGGGCACCATCCTGGATGAGGAGGGGAAATATGCTGAGGCAGTGGAGCAGTTCAAGCTTTACTTGAAGTATCCCGGGGCCCGGAACACCGACAAAGTACAGCAGCGTATCCTCGAGCTGGAGAAGCTCGCGGCGCAGCCTGTCACTTCGCGACCCAAGGACGCCTCCGCTTCCGTCGCGGCACTTCCGGTCGCCCAGGCCCGACCGGCGACGACGAATCTGGAAGCAATCAAGGGAGCAGACGCGCCGCCGATGACTCCGATTCCTCCACGGAACTGGGCGCCGCCGGGAATCGATGAGGTGGTACCGCCGGTCAGCTCAGTGGTCTCTTGTCCTGCGCAGGACGTGATAAAGCGTGTCAGCGCACGGGCAAAGGAGCTGATGGACAACTTGCAGAAGTTCACTGCCACGGAGCGCATCGAGCACTTTGATGTCGATCGGGAGGGGAATCCACACCAGCCGTCATCGGCTGCGTTCAAATACATTACCGAGATCAAAGAGGCCCCGCGCGGTAGCCTGTCTATCGAAGAATACCGGGATGGGATTGCTGGGAAGGAGTCTTTTCTGGGACAAAGGTCGGCTAAGGGCATGGTGGCGCATGCTCTGTTGTTTCATCCCAGCCTTATCGGGGATCTCACAATCACCTGCGAAGGACTCGGCAATCTCCAAGGACGACCAGCCTGGCAGCTAGGTTTCGTGCAGAAACCTAACCGGCCCTTCCGTACCTACCTAACTGCAAAGGGGGCCTTTCCGATTGAAATGAAGGGTCGCGCGTGGGCGGCCATCGATAGCTACCAAATAATCCGTGTGGAGACCAATCTGGTAAAGCCAATCAGTGAGATCGGCCTATTAAAAGACCACCTGATCATCGATTACCAGCCTGTCGGGTTTCCGCAACGCAAGGCAGAGCTTTGGTTGCCGCAAACGGCCTACTTGTATCTGGACTTTGCCAACCGGCGAACCTATCGAAAGCACAGCTTCAGCGACTTCGAGCTTTTCTCCGTGGACCTAACGCAGGAGACTAAACTGCCCGAGGGGGACTAACTCACCTCATTCCACCCCCAGCGGCTCAAGCAGTGCTCTAATGTTGTCCCCGTCCACGACCAGGCGTCGGCCGTGCTCGATCATGCGCTCGATTTCGTCAAAGGCGCGCAGGAGGCGCATCTTCGCGGCGGCGTACTGTTCCGTTTCGGTGAGTTCGCGGCCGTGGGCGGCGCCCCAGGCCCGGAGCGCCTCGGGCTTCAGGAAGACGCTGGTGGCAAAGGTAGTCTTGCGGTCGGCGGTGACGTCAAAGATGAACTCGATCGCCGGGCTCTCCGGCGGCCGCGCCGGCCGCTTGCCCACAAAGTAATATTGGTACACGTAGCCGGTGGCCCCGGTGTAGGTCTTCATGCGGCGGACGGGGATGGGCTCCGGCTTCATGGGAACAGTCTATAACGTCCGCAGTGACGCGACCCCCGATATCGGATAATCTTACCCTCCCAAGGAGATCGCGATGGCGGAACCGAGCTATGAGGAGTTGAAGGCGCGGGTTGCGGAACTGGAACGCAAGGGCACACGGACTGGGTCTCTGGAATTCAGAGTGGGCGAGAAAGGAGGCGTCAGCGTATACGGTCTCGGCCGTTTTCCGGTGACCCTCTACTATGAGCAGTGGATCCGTTTGCTGGACGCCGCTCAGGACCTGCGGAGCTTCCTCGAGAAGAACAAGGACAAACTGAAGCTCAAGCCGAAATAATGCTCAGGCCGGCGGTGGCGGGCGAGAGCGCCCGCCCCACGTGATGTTACCTCGCTCCCACGGCAGCGTGTCGCGTCTCCTCCACGGCGGCAAGGGCGCGGTCGAGCAAGCGGATGGCCTCGTCCACATCGCCCCTGGAGATGTTCATGGGCGGCGACATGCGGATGACGTTGCCCCACAGGCCGCCCTTTCCGATCAGTAGGCCGGCGCGACGCGCCTCTTCCATCAGCTGCGCGGTTTCCTGGGGCGCCGGTTCCTTGGTGACGGGATCCTTCACCAGCTCGATGCCCTGCATCAGGCCCATGCCGCGCACGTCGCCGATCAGCGGATATTTTTCCTTGAGCCCTTCCAGTCCTTCCCGGAAGTAGCTGCCCACCACGTGCGCGTTCTCGAGCAGATTGTCTTCTTCGATCAGGTCGAGGGTGGCTTTGGCAGCCACGCAGGTAACGGGATTGCCGCCGAAGGTAGAAATCTGCAGCCCGCGGAAGCTGGCGGCGATCTCCGAACGGGTGAAGGTCCCGCCAACAGGCGCGCCATTGGCCAGGCCCTTCGCGGCGGTAATGATGTCGGGCGTGACCTCCCACTGCTCGATGCCGAACCACTTGCGTCCGGTCCGGCCCCAACCAGTCTGGACTTCGTCAGCGATGTAATCGCCGCCGTACTGCTTCACGGTCCTGAAGACGATCTTGAAGTATTCCGGCGGAGGCGTGATGAAGCCGCCCACGCCCTGAATCGGCTCGGCGATGAAGCCGGCAATGCGACCCGAGGTCGATGTCTGAATCACGGCTTCAACGTCGCTCGCGCAGGCCACACCGCAGTCGGGATAAGTCTTCCCCAGCGGACAGCGATAGCAGTACGGGTTCATGGCATGGACCACGCCAAAGCCCCCGGGTAGGGACTGCCGCCAGGTGTTCTGTCCCGTCAACGATTGCGCCAGTTGCGAGCGACCGCTATAGCCGTGGCGCAGGGCGATGATCTCGAAATTGCCGGTGTGTGCACGCGCAAGCTGGACGGCCATCTCGTTGGCTTCGGTGCCGCTGTTGGTGAAGTAGCTCTGGCTGATCTCGCCGGGCGTCAGGCGGGCGATCTTTTCCGCCAAGGCCACGATGGCCTCGTTGGGGAACAGGGTCGAGGCGTGCTGCAGCTTGTCAATCTGCGCCTTGACCTTGGAAGTGATGCGCGGGTTCGTGTGTCCGGCCGAGATGGTGACGATTCCGCCGAAGAAGTCGAGGTACTTCCTGCCCTCCAGGTCCCACAGGTACTGCATGCTGGCGTGGTCGGTGACCAGCGGCTCGGAGAAATACGTGCTCACGGAGGGAAACAGGTACTGCTTATATTTGCGAATGATCTCTTCTTTAGTCATGGCCAACCTTCATCTGCCGCCACCGCTCGGCCCAAACTGGAACCTTGCTTGGCAACGGAACGAAAACTCGCAACTATAACAGAAATCCGAGAACCGGAAGCAGCAGGGGTGCGGAGCGGCCGCGCTCGCTGGAGCCAGTCCTATTCATAGCGCAAGGCTTCGACGGGATCGAGGCCAGCGGCACGCACAGCGGGATACATTCCGAAGAAGACGCCCACGCCCATCGAAACCAGGACGGCGGTGACTACCGCCCACAGCGGTACGGTTGAAGGCAGAGATGGAACCAGCAGGTTGATGATCCCGCTTATCATCAGTCCCAGCAGCACGCCGATCGCTCCGCCGCTTCCGGTGAGGGTAATTGCCTCGATGAGGAACTGCCAGACGATGTCGCGGCGGCGGGCGCCGATGGCCTTGCGCACGCCGATCTCGCGGGTCCGCTCGGTCACCGACATCAGCATGATGTTCATCACCCCGACGCCTCCCACCAGCAGACCGATGGAGCTTATGACCACCGTGATGAGCGCCACCACGCCGGTGATCTGGTGGAATTGCACGGCAATTTCCTCCGCGCTGGACATGCCAAAATTGTCGGGCTTGTCGATCGGCACCTTGCGGCGGCGGCGGAGCAGTTCGCGGACCTGGTCCTCGGCTTCCGCTTTCATGCCGGGGTAGGGCGTCACGCCGATGAAGTTCTCGTCGTCCTGGGGGTGATGGCGCTGGTAGCTGTGATAAGGCACAGTGGCGTTGCGATCCGCGGACTGGTCCTTGAAGAACTGGCCTTTGCGCGGCTGCAAGACACCAATGACCCGGTAAGGCACCGAATCCACGAGAATGGTCTTACCCAGGACGTGCCCGCCGGGGAAGAGGGCGTCGGCAAGGTCATGTCCGACCACGACCACATCCTCGCGGTGCAAGTCCTCGGCTTCGGTGAAGAACCGTCCCTCCTCCATGCGCGCGTTGTAGACGGCCTCGTAGGAGGCAAGGGCGCCGGTGTGATCGATTCCGAACACTTCCTGTCCCTGGTACCGGGCGGTCTTGGAGGCCATCGGTCCTCCCATGTAGCGCGGGAAAAGTTCCGCCACTACTGCTTTCACGGCCGGGCAGGATTCCTGGATCGCCATCGCGTCGTCCAGTGTGAGCGGCTTGCGAATGCGTTCCTCCATGCTGAGGCGTCCGATGTGGATGCCGGGACTGAATTTAAAGACGAAGAGGGTGTCGGCGCCATAGTCGTCGAGAAAGCCACGCATGTCGCGGTCGAGGCCCACCAGAATGGACGCTACCGCAATCAGCGCGGTGATGCCGATGACAATGCCCAGCACGGTGAGGAAGGACCGCGTCTTGTGCTCGCGTACGGTGGCCAGCGCCATCTTCGCGTTCTCCGACATTTGCCAGTTCCGCCGCACGGATTCAAGAAGCCTCAAAGCGCAGCGCCTCGATGGGATCGAGTCGCGCCGCCTTACGTGCCGGATAAACCCCGAAAAACAGACCCACAGCGGTAGAAACCACCAGGGAGATCACTACCGCAGAGACAGGCACGGTAGCGGGCAAGGCAGTGAAGAAGCGCACTGCGAGCGTGACCAGATAGGCGAGGCCGATACCGATCACGCCTCCAATAGCCGCCATCACCGAGGCCTCGAGCAGGAATTGCATCATGATGTCCCGCCGGCGCGCGCCTAGCGACTTGCGAATGCCGACCTCGCGCGTGCGCTCGGTCACGCTGGCCAGCATGACGTTCATAATGACCACACCACCGATCACCAGAAACACGGACACGATCCCGACCATGCTGGCGGCGATCGCCCCCGTGAGCTGGTTCCACAGGTCCATGAGCGAAGCGGAGGCGAGAATGCCAAAGGTGTCGTCTTCATTGCGGGTCAGGTGGCGCCGGGCCCGCATCAGCGTGCGCGCCTCTTCCTGGGTGCGCTCCATCCACTCCGGCCCGCGCGCCTGCACGTTGATGGACAGGCTCCGGTCGCTGCCATAAATCTTCAGAAACGTATGGATGGGAACGTAAACGAAACTGTCCTGCGACTGGCCGAGCATGGTTCCCAGCGGCTTGGCGGTGCCCACGATCTCGAACTCGCGTCCGTCCACGAGGATGGTTTTGCCCAAGGGATCGACGCCGGGAAAAAGCCGCTTGGTGAGCTCGTTGCCGATCATGGTGACCGTCGCTCTGTGCTCGTTGTCGAAATCTGAGATGTAACGGCCGGTGGCGGGCTCCTCGATGTCCATGGAGCCGATGTTGGCGGTCACGCCGCGCACATCGACGTCCTGCACATCGTGGCCGCTGAAGCGCACCTTGCCCAAAACGCGGGTCTCGACCCCGACATCTTTAGCCAGCCGCATGGTGTCGTGCAGGTACTCGTAATCCTCCCAGGTAACCTTCCGGTTTTTGCGCAGGGCCTTGGTCAACTGCTCGGCATTGGTGATGAGCGGGAGCTGGTGGACCAGGAATACGTTGGATCCCATGTTGGCCACCTTGTCGGCAATGTAGCGGTTGGTACCCTGGATGAGCGCAACTACCACGATCAGGGTCGAAACCGAAAGGATGATGCCCAGGAGCATGAGGAAGGAGCGCAGCTTATGAGCGCGCATGGTCTCCAGCGCAATGGCCAGTGGCTCCCAATGGGCGCTGCTTCGTCCCATGACACAAATCCCCTGCACGAGGGTACGCGGGCTCGCGCGGAATGGTTCCCACGGATAGGACGCAGGAAACCGCCAAACGATAGCCGCAAGTCTGCCCCCGGCGGGAATCCCAGACTACTCGACCGACTGGCCTCGCCTGTCAGTCGCGCCGCGGCCGGATGACAAGAGCCATCACCTGCCCTAAGAAGTATAATTCGCACGCTTGCACGGGATGTTTTGGCTGTGCAAAGCGACTCTGTTCTTTCGGATTGATGAAGGAGGAGAAGATGGCAAACGATCTCGATCAGCGTCAGAACCAGGAGAACCAGCCTCAACCCCATCATCACTATTGCGGTGACCTGTTCGGCTGCGGCGACGAAAAGGGCACCGGCGTGCTGCGTGAGGACATCAAGGACGCCGCCTTCACCAAGCGAACCGCAGACCGTCTCTTGCACATGGACGAGATGAACCAGGAGCAGCTCGACGGCTATCTGACCGCCCGCGGCGTTTCGCGCCGCCGGCTGCTGCGCGCCAGCAGCTTCATGGGCGCGCTGGCGGCCGTTGGACCGTGGTTCACGAGATTGGCGCACGCTGCGGATTCGCTGGGCAGCGCCGCCGGGCCGGCACCGGCGCCGAAGAAAGAGGACGAGGGCCGCGTCCACGTAGTCGAATGTAACGATAAGACCGTGCGCTTGGGAGTGTTCGATACCACGCTGGAGCCCATCCTCAGGGTCGATTCCGGCGATACCATCAGCTATCCCAACACCTGGTCGCACTTCTTAAACCAGTTGCAGCCAGGGGTGCCTGTCGAGACGATCGCGAAGCTCCGTGTCAGCAACCCCGGACGAGGGCCGCATTCAATCATCGGGCCCATCTACGTGAATAATGCCGAACCCGGTGACGTGCTGGAAGTCCGCTACAAGCGCATTCGCCCTTTCGACTGGGCGGCGGTCTTCAATAATCCGGGGTCTCTGAAAACCGGCTTGCTTGCGGACGATTTTCCCGAGGGACAAGTGAAATATGTAAAGCTCGACCTTGCCAACATGACGTCGGAGTTCAAGCGGGACATCCGTATTCCGCTCAAGCCCTTCCAAGGGACGCTGGGGCTGGCTCCTCCCGATGGCTTCTTCCCGCCTTTGAGTCCGGGCGTAACCAGCTCCGTTCCCCCAGGGCCGCATGCGGGCAACACCGACCTGAGCGAAATGGCAGAGGGCTCGACCATGTTCATCCCAGTGTGGAAGCCCGGGGCACTGATCTATACCGGCGACTCCCATGCCGTGCAGGGCGATGGCGAAATCTGCCTGACCGCGCTGGAGACCCGCATGCAGGAACTGCGCATTCAGGTGATTCTCCACAAGCAGAAGAATTTTGCGTGGCCAGTGGCGGAGACCTCAACCCACTGGATCACCATGGCTATGGACAAAGACTTGAACGTGGCCATGACGGTGGCGGCGCGCAACGCCATTGACTTCCTGGCCAAGCGGGCCGATCTCACAAAACTCGACGCCTATGCCCTGTGCAGCATCGCTGTCAGCTTCCGGGTAACGCAGGTGGTGGACATCACGCGCGGTGTCCACGCCATGATCCCGAAGAGCTTGTTCACGGGAAACCTGCGCAAGCAGATCGCGGTGGTTTGATTGTCCGGGTAAAGAACAAGAGGGTCGCAATGCCGCCCCCTGAGCGACATTGCGACCTAGCTGGAAGCATGGCGCCCCGATCAGGCAACTCCGCGGATGGCGCCGGGCGCGGCGACCGGCTCACCGAGGGTAGCTTCCGCGTGAGCGATGGTGCGCCGGGCCACCGGTTTGAGCCAAAGCAAAGCCAGGAAAGCAGCCAACAGGTCGCAAGCGATCATTATCCAGAAGACTCTCGTCCACGACCCCGTCTTCTGGAACAACCAGGCGGCGCCGAAACCGGCAAAGAAAGATGCCGTTCCCTTGGCGGTGTAGACGATGCCGTAGTTAGTTGTGGCCCATTTCTTGCCGAAAAGGTCTCCGGTGATGGAGGGGAACAAGGAGAAGATTTCGCCCCAGGCGAAGAAACATAAGCCAGACAGCATGATGAACCACAGGGGACGGTGGATCAGGTGCAGCAGCCCGAACACCGCTAGCGCTTCCGCGGCAAAGGCTATGAACATGGTGTTCTCACGGCCGATGTGGTCGGAAACCCAGCCCCAGAAAGGCCGCGTCAGGCCGTTCAAGACACGATCTATTTCGATGGCCAACACCAACGCGGTCATCCCGCCCAGCACAAGGATCTGGTCCACATGGTAAGACTTAGCCATGGGCTTGAGTTGGGCAGTGACCACTAGGCCGCCAAAGGCGACCAGGGTCATCATGAAATAGATCATCCAGAACGAGCCGGTCTTGACCATCTGCAAAGGCGTCATGTCCACGTCTGAGCTGTGAACTTTAGCCTTGATCTTCTGTTCTTTTTCTTTCCAGCCAGCCGGCATCCAGCCTGCCGGCGGTTTGGCCATGAACAAGGCTGCCAGCAGCACAATCACGCCCTGGATGGCGCCGAACACGATGAACGTGTGTTGATAGCCCGCATGCTTGATCATGCTGGCAATAGGCGCGACGCTGACGGCGGTTCCGATGCCATAAGCTCCGGCTGTGAGCCCGACGCAGAGTCCGCGGTGATCGGGGAACCATTTAAGGGCGTTGCCGATGGTCCCGCCATAGACGAAGCCGGCGCCCACGCCGCCCAGGCCGTACCAGAAATACAAGCTGCGCAGAGACTCGGCGTAGCCGGCACCGAGCCAGCCTAGCCCCACCATGATCCCGCCGATGCCCAGCATCAGGCGTGGGCCGACGCGATCAATGAGGGCTCCTTCGAATGGAACCAGCCAGGTTTCGAGCAAAACGAAGATTGTGAACGTCAACTGCACCAGCGACAGCGACGTGTGCAGGTGATCCTTGATTGGGCTAGTAAACAGGGTCCACGCATACTGCAAATTCGCGATGGCCATCATCGCGATCACGCCGGCAATCAACTGGACCCAGCGATTGGGAATCCGTGACGGGTGAATCGCGCCCGTGGGTGATCCGGAATCAGCCATAAGCACACCTCCCGGAGGGCTCCGAACTGACTAGAAGATGAAAAGCAAAATGCCGTTTCTCCCTGCATCCAGTCCGGTCGGGGTGCGACACACTAACACGAAATGTAAGAAAAACCCACCCGCGTTTTCTTTTTACGCGGGCGGGTTGTCAGCTTCGATCTCCTTATGGAAAGGTATGACCCCGGGGATGAGCCACTTGTTCCACATCTCATCCACTTTGCTCTGGAAATAATCAATGTCGTCGTCGGTGAAGTGAGCGAAGCGTCCCTGGCGGAGCAGGTAATCCTTCACCGGCTGCCGTGGAATGCGCTTGTCCGCAATCTGCTGCGTCCGGCCCGTGAGCTTCAGAACGCCATCTTCCACTTCGTACAGCGGCCAGATGCCGGTGTTCACTGCCAGCTCGCCCAGTTCGTGCGACTGGATCGGATCATAATCCCAGCCCTTCGGGCAGGGATCGAGCGAGTGCACAAAAGTCGGCCCGCCGATGGTCAGGGCCTTGCGAATTGAGTTCATGCCGTGCAGACCGTAGGACATGCAGATGGTCGCCACGTATCGGCACGTAGGATGGCCTGCCGCCATCATCGCCGCCATGTTCTTCTTCCAGCGATGGTGCATGATCCGTTTCACCGGGCCCGGAGTGCTGAACGTAGTGTTGGCGCCCCACGGCGTGCTGCCCGAAAGCTGGATGTCGGTGTTGGCATAGGATTCGTTGTCATACAACAGGATCAGGCAGTTGTAGTCAGGATGGGTAAGGGTGGCGGAGATGGCCCCAATGCCCATGTCCGCCCCGCCGCCATCGCCGCAGAAGGCGATCACGTTGATGGGCTCGTTCTTCATCTTGCCCTTGCGCATGAGCGCCTTCAGGCCGGCGGCCGCGCCCAGCGCTGCCGAACCGCTGCTGCCAAGCTGGGTGTGCATCCACGGTACCGACCAGGAGGTGCTGTAGTAGGTGGTGTTCGCCACGTACATGCAGCCAGTGCTGCCCAGCACGATGGTGCGCGGACCGGCCGCCTTGACCATCATCTTCATGACCAGCGCCGATTCGCAGCCCTGGCAGGTACGGTGCCCGGAGGTGAAGTATTCCTCGAGGGGCAGCTTCTTAACGCTCTTAAACGGATCGAGATTCTGGGTCGGCTCGATATTCACGTAAGTAGCCATTGCTTCTCATCCTTCCTTGTAGAGACGCAGCATGCTCCGTCTCTACGCGAAAACGGCGATCCTATTCGCGCAATCCAATCCATTGGGTTAGAGGCTGCGCCTTACCCGCTGCGGCAGCGTATACGGAGTCGGTCATGCGCGTGACATCTGGCAGAGTCACCTCGCGCCCGCCGAGGCCGCAAATGAATCCCAGCACCGGCACCTTGGGACCCGGTGCGGCGTACATGGCAGTGCGCACTTCGGTGGCCACGACACCGCTCATGTACGGCGAGCCGAACGAATAGTCGCGGTCCACCACGCCCACCGCCTTGAAGCGGCTGAGCGACTTGGCCAAATCTTCCGCCGGGAAGGGACGGAACCAGCGCAGGCGCACGAACCCGACCTTCTTCCCCTGCTGCCGCATCTCGCGGAGCGCGACCTTGACCGGCGTGGAGAGCGTACCCATGCCCATCAGCACGATGTCGGCATCCTCGGTCATGTACTCCTCCATGAAGGGGTTGCCGTAGGAGCGGCCGAAGATGCGTTCGAAGTCCGCGTAAGCCTCCTTGATCACCGCCGTGGTGCGCTCCATGGCCGCGTAATTCTGCCGGCGGATCTCCATCACCCAATCTTCGTTCGCCTGCGGGGCTACGGTGATCGGGTTGTCGGGATGCAACAGCAGGTCGGCGCGGTTGTAGCGCGGCAGGAACTCGTTGACCTTTTCCTGCGACGGAATATTGACCAACGCCTGCGAGTGGGTAAGGAAAGCACCGTCGCAACTGATGGCGCAGGGCAGGAAGATCCGGCGGTCCTCGGCCACACGATAGGCGATGAGCGCAGTGTCGAGCGCTTCCTGTGCGTTGTCCACCCAGACCAGCATCCAGCCCAGGTCGCGCACCGCCAGGGCGTCGTTGTGCTCGGTCCCGAAGGCGCCGGGATCGTCCAGCGCGCGGTTGCCCACCATGGCCACCATCGGGATGCGCAGCGCAGGGGTAACTGTGAGCGCCTCCATGGCGTACATCCAGCCCACGCCGCTGGAGCCGACGAACACGCGCGCCCCCACGGCGGAAGCGTGTTTGACGATCTCAAACTGCGAGTGCTCGCCCTCCGCCACGATGTATTCGCAATCCATCTCACCGTGCGAGACAAGTTTAGAGACGTACTGCATGACGGTGTCATAGGGACGAATGGGATAGGCCGTGATCACGTCCACGTCCGCCAGCTTGCAGGCCACGGCGATGGCCTCGCTGCCCGTGATCAGGGCGGTTTCGTCTGCCTTCCGGTGTTCTTCAACCGTCGCTGCCATCTGTGCCATAAAACCGTTCTCCTCCTGATAAACTCGCCCCGCTCCCGTAGAGACGCAGCATGCTGCGTCTCTACCAACGACTGCTAACCTTCTCTCGCAATCTCCAGCATTTCGGGGACCTGCTCCTTGTACTGCCCGCGGTAGCGGAACCCGTGCGAGCGTTCCGGCCGCGATTCGATCTTGTCCTTCAGCCAGGCTTGATACCCGTTCTTGTCCTTCTTCCACGCCTCCCACTGGCTCGAGTTGTCGCGGAACTCCGTCTCGTTGACCATGGTGACGCAGTTGGGCACCGGGCAGACGGCTTCGCAGACGCCGCATCCGCAGCAGGCTTGCATGTTGGCGTCATAGAGCCCGTCGGGAGTGACGTCGAAGCAAGTGTCCGGACACTGCAGCCAGCACAGCGTGCACTTGATGCAGGTGTCGAAGTCCACGACCGGACGCATGGTGCGGGTGCTGAACTTCTTGAACGTGGGATTGCGGTCGGGACGGTAGCCGCCCATCACGTGCGTTCCCGGGTCTTCCACCTGCTTGCCGCTCGGAATGCATGGAATGGCTACGCCTTCACCCATCTCGTGCCACTTGGGCAGATCGAACTTGTAAGGCGTCTCCGGGTTACCCTGGTTAGGACGCACGGTGGTGCTCGAGAAGCGTTCGTACGCCCGCTCGGCCGAGCTGACCTTCACAGAATCCTTCCACTCCGCCTGGATGATCTTCTTCAGCGAGTTCAGCGTGAACAGATCTGGCAGGATGCGGGCGATGGCGCCCAGGATACGCACGTCGGTGTGGTCGTCTTTATAGACCCACAGCCCGGAGAAGCTGGGCGTGCCCTTCACAATACAGAGTTCGTAGGGAGACTCTTTGCGGTGGGCCATGGAGACGATGGCATCCGGCGTCTCGCGCGAGGTGACGATCAGCGTCCCGCTCGGCTTGGTTTTCTGGTTGACCGGCTGCAGGCCGTACCACGCCCAGGATTCCACCCCCTTGCAAAGCGTGTCGTCCACGGCGATGGTGATGTCCACTTCCTGGGGCTCGTACTTGGCCATGCCCTTCTCCAGCGTCTCCTGGTCAGTGCCGACGATGGCGAAGCTTTTGGCGGGGATGCCGTTGCGCTCCGGACTGTCACTGTAACGACCGAACGAGATGCCGGGTTTGCCTTCGTTGTGTGCCGCCAGCACGATGCCGCGGCTGATGTTCTTGGCCAGGGTCTTCTGGAAAATCCCTCGATAAATGATCTCGACCGCAAATAGCCGCCCCATGCAATAACCTCCATCTTCATTGTGCAGAGACGCAGCATGCTGCGTCTCTACCGGTCAAAACCTGTTAAGTACGATCTCCGATACTTCCTCGATATGCCGGCGCATAGCCAGTTCGGCGGCCAGCGGATCGTGGCGCTTGATGGCGGCCAGGATCCGCCGGTGGCCGGCTATGGATTTCTGCGGACGCCCTTCCACCTGTAATGCCCGTTCGCGGGTCTCGCGCAGCAGGTCCATCAGCACATCCAGGACCTTGAGCACGACGCTGTTGTCCGAAGCCATGGCAATGGCGTAGTGGAACTCATTGTCCTCCTCAATGGCCGGGTCGCCGCGGCGCAGCTTCTCGTCCTGTCGGCGCAGAATGTCTTCAAGCTCGGCGATGTCGTTTCCAGAGGCATGGCTGGCGGCACGTGACGCCAGCGGTGGCTCCAGCATCTTGCGCACGTCCAGCAGCTCCACCACCAGCTTGCGCTTCTGTACCAGCACTGCTGTCAGGGGATTGATGAGGTTGTCCGTCGAGACCTCGCGCACGACCGTCCCAGAACCTTGTCGCGGCTCAACCATCCCTACCAGCTCAAGCCGACGGATGGCATCGCGGACCGAGCTGCGGCTCACCCCGAAGCTTTCCGCCAGTTCGCGCTCCGGCGGCAGCATATCGCCGGGCTTCATGCGCTCGACGATAAGTTGTTCGAGCCGCCGGGCCACCTCTTCGTAGACCTTGCTGCGACGGATGGCCTCGAATTCCGGTTTGGCGGTAGCACTCACGTTGTACGGGCCAGTGGTCTAGTCACCAGACCATTTGAAATTGTACACCTGCTTGTCAAGTATTTTCCTGCTGCTGGCGGCCACGGATCAGTGCGGTCTGCTGCGGTCGAACTTCTCGCCCGCGGGGATGGCCACCAACAAGCGATTCTCTTTGGGTGCAAGGGGACAGGTGGCGTAGGGCGTGACGGCGCAGGGCGGGTTGTAGGCTCTGTTGAAGTCGAGCACAACGACGCCGTCCTGCACCGCGTCGGTTTCGAGGAAGCGCCCGGCGGGATAAGTGTCGGTCTTGCTGGTCGTGTCGCTGAAGACGAAGAACAGGCCTTTAGTGGCATCGCCGCCGAGCGCGGTCAGCGTCAGCTTCTGTCCATTGAGCGTGAAGCGCACTTCGCCGGGGACGGTTTCGTGCGTCACGTCGCCGAGCACGTTGGGCACGTCCACGCTGCGTTTGCCGTCGGATGGCATCCAGGTTCCAAGAAGGCGATACGCCGTATTAATGGGATAAAAATGCAGCGCGGTAAAGTTTCGCAGCCGCGGATTCTGAAGATCCTTGAGGCGGATTCCAACGCGCTCGCCGCGCTTGATGACGTGCATGCGCAAGCGGCCGATGGCGACCACGGTTGGCTTGCCCGAGGTGTCGGCCTGGAGCTTCGCGGCCATCACCGGCTGCCCGTCAATAGTGGCGGCTGCGCCGGGCTCCATCTTCAGCGTAACCTCGTTGCCATTGAGTTCGAAGACGCCCGCTTTGGCAGGAGCCGTGCCAGCGGGCAGCAGGATCGGGTTTGATGACGCGGTGCCGAACGCATTCGCACCAGGCTTCAGCCAGAAAAGACCAGCCAGAACCAGCCAGTTGGACTTCAGGTCCCTAATCTCTTCGGCGCGGAACTTCTCAACTTCGCGCTGGTAAGCGGCGTCGACCTGCGCACCCGCGGTCAGCGCCGCACTAGCAACGACCACCAAAATCGGGATAGCGATGCGAATTCGGTGGCGCATAAGTGGGTTAGGTGCAGAATTTTATCGTGAGCCCCGGAAAATCCCCGACAACCGGAGCGTCTGGCTATTTTTCAGGCAGCATCTCGATCAACGCCTGCTGCCCCTGAAGCAGATAGTACGCGATGAATTTGAGAGGAGCATGTGATGACGCATTATCGAAGCGGGCAATGACTGCCTTTGCCGGTTCGTAAAAGGCCGAGCCCGTGGGCAATAGTTGTGGTGATTCGCCCTCGATCTCGAGACAAGCCGTCCCTTCTGCGATGTAACCCACAACCGGGCAGGGGTGCTCATGGCGTCCGGTTTTTTGATTGGGCTGAAAAACAATCTCGCGCACGTCAACCGACGTTACGGTTGCACTGCCAAGGACGGCGTTCAACAGCGCTTTGCGAACGATTACGTTCTCAGCCATGGCTTTTTGATGTAGGGATTTCCTCGGAGTTGCAATGAGTTTCCGCGAAAAGCGCACGGCCATGATCAGGGCAAGCGCGACTTCGCGTATTCCCGCGGATCGGGCAGCGGCTCCAGGCCGCGGCCGTCAAAGATCTGTTTGAATTCGCGCAGCAGATCGGCATGGATGAGACCGTTGCTCGCGACCACGTCGCGATCCTGCAAGCGGAATGGCTGACCGAAGAAGCCGCTCACCTGCCCGCCTGCCTCCTCGACCAGCAACACTCCAGCGGCGAGGTCCCAGGGGTTAAGATTGAACTCCCAGAAGGCGTCGAAGCGCCCGCTGGCTACCGAGGCGAGGTCGAGCGCAGCCGAGCCGGCGCGGCGTGCGCCGTGGGTTCGCAGCGTGATCTGGTGATAGAAGTGAATGTTGGGGTTTTGGTGGCGCTTGTGGCTGGGGAAGCCGGTGCCGACAAGCGACTCGGGCAGGCGCGTGGTCGTGGAAACGTGGATGCGGCGCTGGTTCAGGTAAGCGCCACTTCCCTTCTCCGCCGAGAACATCTCGCCGCGCGTGGGATCGTACACTACGCCGGCGACCAATTGCCCTTTGTGTTCCAGCCCCATCGAAACGCAGAAGACGGGGAAACTGTGCGCGAAATTCGTGGTGCCGTCGAGGGGATCGACATACCACTTGTAGTCGCTGCCGGTTTCGCGGCGCGCGCCCTCTTCGCCTACTACGTCGTGGCGGGGAAAGCGCGCCTGGAGGCGGTCCATGATGAGGGCCTCGGAGGCGCGGTCTGCTTCGGTGACTACATCCACGTCGCCCTTGTACTCGACCTTGACATGACGCGCGAAGTAGCCCATCAGCAGCTCGCCGGCCTCGCGGGCGACGGCCTCGGCGGCGGAGACGAACTCGCTGGCCTGCTCCGCGCTCACGGCTCACGCCGAGGCTTGCGCGTGCCGCCATCCTCGGAGATGTACAGGATGTCGTGCTTGAAGATAAAGAGATTGGGCTCGCCTTCGCGGGTCAGGCGGATCATGTTCTGGTCGTAGTACTCGATCCAGCCCTTCACAACCTCGCCGTCCAGCAGCTTGACGCTGACCGGGGTCTGCTTCTCGCCCAGCGATTTCAGATAGGCGGCTTCCTGGAAGGTCTCGTCAGGAGGAGGGTTCTTGGGCCTCTTGTGCAGTGGCTGCATGGAAGATGGGAACGGCATGCCGACATTGTACACGCGGGCGCGATCCCGCCGCTCCGATGGTCACTCCGCCTTGCCGGTGTAGTAGCCGGTGCGATGGCGGGCGTGCAGAGGCAAAGCCAGATCGGAGTCGGCCGGGGCGGTAACCTTCACCTGAATGCGACGAAAATCGGAATCGCTCAGGCGCTGGCGCGGATAGTATCCCAGCACATATTGAGTGCGCAGTTCCTCGCCGATTCGGCGGAAGGCTTGGTTTATCCGCTGGGGCGTGTCAGCATAGTAGTACTTGGCGCCAGTGTCCTCGGACATCTGGATCAGGGCGTGCTCGCCTCCGGTGTTGCGGCCGGCGCTGGCTTCAATCGGCACGATGATGATGCTGTACAACAAAGCGTCCGCCTGCTGCGCCTCGCGCAGAGCTTCGTGGTAGTCCACCTGGCTGATGGTGTCGCCGCCATCGGTGATTACCACCAGCACCTTCCTTCCCGTGCGCCGCATGAGCGCCTGCGAGCCCAGAAAAATGGCGTCGTAGAGCGCGGTGGCCGCTCCCACGTGCACGCGAGCGATGCCCTGGTCGACCCGCCGCAGGTCGGAGGTGAACGGCACCAGCTCTTCTACGACTTCAGTGAACTGGAAAAGGGCGAGCGCGTCCTGCGGTCGCAGGATGGAGCGGGCAAAGGCGCGCGCTGCGTCCAACTCCAGCTTGAGGTCTTTGCGCGTGCTCAGGCTGGCGTCGATAGCGAGAACGATGGAAAGCGGTAAAGCGGATTCGCGGTCAAAGATCGCCACTTTCTGCTCCACGCCGTCTTCCTGCACCTGGAAACTTTCCCTGGTCAGCGTGGAGACCGGAGCGCCGCGCTCGTCGGTAACGGTGACGAACACGTTGACCAGCCTGACGTCCACACGGTAGGTGGGGGCCTTCTCGGCAGGGTGGGCAGGAGGCGATGGCAATTGCGCAGGAGCAAAAATGCTCAGGGCGCTCAGCAACATGAAAACTAATACCGGCTTACTGGTGCGAAAGCTTGGTGAAGGGGCACGGCTTTCAGCCGTGCCGTTACCGGCTGCAAATGAACTGGCCTTCAGGCCCTGAGGCGATTCGTCAGCGGCTAAAGCCGCCTCGCTCTTAGCGCTTGACGGCACGCCTGGAAGGCGTGCCCCTTCACCCGCACACGTATGGCACAGATGCCTTTGCAGCGGCTTTTTCACACGCTTCACGGGAGAACTGTTCACTTGGATGCAGGGGGTCCGGCCACCGTTTTTCCAGCCGTTGGAATGTCGTCGAGAAAAGGCTCGCCATCGGCCCAGACGGCCCCATCCTCAAAATACTCTTTCTTCCAGATGGGGACGGTTTTCTTGAGCGTGTCGATGAGCCAGCGGCAGGCCTCGAAGGCCGCGGCGCGGTGGGCTGAGGCCACAGCGATCAGCACGCTGGTCTCCGTGTGCTCGAGGCGTCCCAGACGATGGACCAGAACGACTTCACGGACCTCAGATTTCTCCAGAACTTCCGCGGCGAGTTCTTCCAGCTTGCGCCGCGCCATCGGCTCGTATGCCTCGTAGTCTAGATAGAGAGTATGGCGGCCGCGCGTGTGGTCGCGCACGATGCCTTCAAACACCACAACGGCGCCATCCTCCGGCTGCTTGATCTCCGCCAGGATGGTTTCGGTCGCGATGCGATCGCGCACCAGCGCCACGTGGGCGGCGATCCGGCGCTCTTCATTTCCTCCGCTCACCGGCGGCAAGAGGGCGACCTCGTCCTGATCATGCAACACCGCGCCCGGCGCCGCGTATTCCTGGTTGACGGAGAGCGCGATCGCTGGCAGCAGGTCCTTTAGCCGCGGCACGGATCTCTCATAATGGGCCAGCAGATCGAAGAGGTGGGCGCCCTCGGGAAGTGTCAGGGCCTCGTGGCTGCGACCCACCAGGTCGCGCAAGGCGCCAAAGAACAGCACTCTGACCTGCATGGCTACAGGATACAAGAGCGGGCAGCAGGCAGGGGCAGGAAGCAGGAAAATCCACTCTGTGCTCTGCTCCATCCTGCTTCCTGCCTCCCGCTTCCTCGCTACGCCGAGACCTGCTGCAGGTGCTGCTCGCGCTCTTCCGCGTCCTTCTTCTCCTCAGTCGGGCCTGAGGGCAGGGCGATGGCGAGAGCTTCGTCGATGGTGCTGACGTAGTGCACGGTAACGCCTGCCAGCTGCTCCGGCAGGATGTCCTCTTCCACGTTCATCTTGTTTTCCGAAGGCAGGATGATGTCGTGGACACCGGCACGCTTGGCGGCCAGGAACTTCTCCTTGATTCCACCCACCGGCAGCACGTTGCCGCTAAGGGTGATCTCGCCGGTCATCGCCATGTACGGACGAACCGAACGGTCGGTGAGCAGCGACACGATGGCCGTCACCATGGTGACGCCCGCCGAAGGGCCGTCCTTGGGGATGGCGCCTGCCGGCACGTGGATATGCAGGTCGTGACTGGAAAAGAAATCTTCGGACACACCCAGTTCCTGTGCGTGCGAACGCACCCAGGTCAGCGCCGCCTGCATGGACTCCTGCATCACCTGGCCGATCTGACCGGTCATGGTGAAGTTGCCCTTGCCCTTCATCTTGTTGACTTCGACGAAGAGCACGTCGCCGCCGGTGGGCGTCCAGGCCAGGCCCACGGCCACGCCGGGCCGCTTGGTGCGCTCGGCGATTTCGGTCTCCACGCGGATCTTTTCGCCACCCAGAAACTTCTTGATGTCGTCCTTGGAGACCACCAGCTTGTCGGGCTTGCCTTCGGCGATGCGGCGCGCCTGTTTGCGGCAGATGGTGCCGATATTACGCTCCAGGTTGCGGACTCCGGCCTCGCGCGTGTAGTGGCGGATGATATGGCGAATCGACTCCTCGGGGAATTCGATCTGCTCCGCCTTGAGGCCGTTCTCCTCAATCTGCCGCGGCACCAGATACCGTTGGGCGATGTGTACCTTCTCGTCCTCGGTATAGCCCGGCAACTCGATGATCTCCATGCGGTCACGCAGCGGGTCGGGCACCGGGTCGAGCTGGTTTGCCGTGGTGATGAACAGCACCTTCGACAGATCAAAGGGCACGTCAAGATAATTGTCGCGGAAAGAGTTGTTCTGCTCCGGATCCAGCGTCTCCAGCAGCGCCGAGGAAGGATCGCCGCGCCAGTCGCGGCCCAGCTTATCTACCTCGTCAAGCATGAAGACAGGATCGTTGGTCTCGGCCCGGCGGATGCCCTGGATGATCTGCCCGGGCAGGGCGCCGATGTAAGTGCGGCGATGGCCTCGGATCTCGGCCTCGTCGTGCACGCCGCCCAGGGACAGCCGCGTGAACTTGCGGCCTAGGGCACGCGCAATCGACTTTCCCAGCGACGTTTTACCCACGCCCGGAGGCCCCACGAAGCACAAAATCGGCCCCTTCATGGTGGGCTTCAGCCGCCGCACCGAGAGATAGTCGAGGATGCGGTCCTTCACCTTCTGAAGGTCGTAATGGTCGGCATCGAGCACCTCGCGCGCCTTGTTGATGTCTACTTCGACGCCCGAGGACTTAGCCCAGGGCAGCACCGCCAGCCATTCGATGTAGTTGCGCGTGACCGAATAGTCGGCGGCCATGGGCGACATGCGCTGGAGCCGCGTCAGCTCCTTGAGGGCTTCCTTCTTCACCTCTTCCGGCATGCCGGCGGCGTCGATCTTGGCGCGCAGCTCTTCGATGTCGCGGGTGGTTTCATCCTGCTCACCCAGCTCTTTCTGGATGGCCTTCATCTGCTCGCGCAGGTAGTACTCGCGTTGCGTCTGCTGCACCTGGTCCTGGACCTCGGACTGGATTTTGCTCCGCAAGGTCTGGACTTCCAGCTCCTTGGCCAGATGGCGGTTGATGCGGTCGAGGCGCACGCGGACGTCGGTGGTCTCGAGCAGCTCCTGCTTATCCTTGGTGGCCAGCGAAGGCAGCGAGGAGGCGATGAAGTCGGCGAGGCGTCCTGAGTCCTCGATGTTCATGGCCACCGTCTGCAGCTCGTCGGAGAGCGTAGGCGAAGTGGCTACGATCTGCTGGAACAGCGTTAGCACGTTGCGGTGCAGCGCCTCTTCCTCCGCGGTCTTGCGGAACTCACTTTCCGGAATGGTATCGCTCCGCGCGCGCAGGAAGGGACTGAGCTGCGTGTATTCCGTCATCCGCACCCGCTCCAGGCCTTCGGTAAACACGAACAGGCTCTGGTTGGGCATTTTGACCACCTTGTGGACGGTGGCCAGGGTGCCGATGCTGTAGAGATCCGTGGGCTGGGGGTTATCGACGCGCGCCTCGCGCTGCGCCACCACCACGATGGTCTTGTCCTCTCCCAGGGAGTTGATCAGGTTCACTGAGCTCTCCCGGCCTACCGTCAGAGGCAGCACGGCGTGCGGAAAGAGCACGGTATCGCGGACCGGCAACACGGGAAACCCGCGCGCGCTCTGTTCCGGGCTGGGCCGGACGTGCTCGTCATTACGCGTTTCGATTGCCATGTGGCTCCTTATGAGTGCGAATCACTAAGAAAAAGTGCTAAGCAATTGATGAAACTCGAGGCCGCAAAGTTGCAGGCCCGGCCCTCGGCGCGCGCGCCGGATTTTAGTCGAATCCGATGCCAGGATGCCAGCTATCGGCGGTACAGGGTACTCGCCCGCGCTGTTTAAGTCTGTGATTCCTGCTATCTCGCAGCCGGGTACGTCCCCAGCACTTTGACGAAGTGGCAGATTTCCCTCAGGTGGCGCAGCGCGTTTTGGGCGGCGGCCGCCTGGTGGCGGTCATGGAGTACGTCCACATAGAAATGGTACTCCCAGGGGCGGCCCCGTACCGGACGGGACTCGATTTTGCACAGGTCGAGGTCGCGCAGGGCGAACACGCTCAGCGCCTTGAACAGCACGCCCGGCACGCTCTTCAGAGAAAAGGCCAGCGAGGTCTTGTTGGCGCCGGGGAGCAGCCGCCGGCTGCGGGTAATGAGAAAAAAGCGGGTGAAGTTCTGCTTGTCGTCCTCCAGACCGTGCTGCAGGATGCGGCCGCCGTATTCCGGTGCCGCCTGCCTGCCGGCGATGGCAGCCGCGTGCTGCAGCTGATTGCCGACCACGTGTTTCACCGCCCCAGCCGTGTCATAGAACGGTACCGCCTCGATCCTGCGATGACGGCGAAAGAAATCGCGGCACTGGTCGAGGGCGACGGGATGAGAGAAGACCCGGGTCAGCTCCGCCAGCTTCACTCCCGGAGCGGCGATCAGGTTGTGCTGGATGCGCAGGCGAAATTC
>DATKLD010000030.1:0-3411 GCA_035542595.1 Terriglobales bacterium | reverse complement strand
CCATACCTTCGCCACGGCCCTGAAGAACTACAAGAAGTCCATTAACAAAGGACTCCTGAAAACCTTCTCCAAGATGGGGATCTCGACCTTGCAGAGCTATCGCGGGGCGCAGGTCTTCGAGGCCATCGGCCTGAGCAAATCCCTGGTGCAGCAGTATTTCACCGGGACCCCTTCGCGCATCGAAGGCATCGGCCTCGATGTGATCGCGCGCGAGGCGGAAATGAAGCACCAGCACGCCCTGCGTCCGGTGACGGACTCGGAGCCGGAGCTCGCCGTGGGCGGCAGTTATTCGTACCGCAGCAACGGCGAGATGCACCTGCTGAATCCGTTCACCATCAGCAAGCTGCAGCACGCAGTGCGGGAAGAAAGTTTCAAGACCTTCCAGGAATATTCCGATTCCATCGACAATCAGAACGAGCGCCTGTGCACGCTGCGTGGTTTGATGCAGCTCAAGAAGTCGGCGGCACCGGTCCCCATCGAGGAAGTGGAGCCGGCCAGCGAAATTGTCAAACGTTTCGCGACGGGCGCGATGTCATTCGGTTCGATCAGCAAGGAAGCTCATGAAACCCTGGCCAAGGCCATGAACCGCATCGGCGGGCGGTCCAACACCGGCGAAGGCGGCGAAGACGAGGCGCGCTTCGCCGATGATCGCCGCAGCTCGGTCAAGCAGGTAGCTTCCGGCCGGTTCGGGGTCACGGCGGAATATCTGGTCAACGCCGACGAGCTGCAGATCAAGATGGCGCAGGGCGCCAAGCCGGGCGAAGGCGGACAGCTCCCCGGCCACAAGGTGGACGAGATCATCGCCCGTGTGCGACGGTCGATTCCGGGCGTGGGACTGATCTCACCGCCGCCGCATCACGACATCTACTCGATCGAGGACCTGGCCCAGCTTATTTACGACCTGAAGAACGCCAACCCCCAGGCGCGCATTTCGGTGAAGCTGGTGGCGGAGGTCGGCGTGGGCACGATCGCCGCGGGAGTGGCGAAGGCCCATGCTGACGTGATCCTGATCAGCGGAGACTCGGGCGGCACCGGGGCCTCGCCGCTCAGCTCTATCCGGCACGCCGGCATCCCGTGGGAACTGGGATTGGCGGAGACCCAGCAGGTGCTGGTGATGAACGACCTTCGCGGTCGCGTGCGCCTGCAGACCGACGGCAAGCTGCAAACCGGGCGCGATGTAGTGATCGCGTCCCTGCTGGGGGCGGAGGAATTCGGGTTCGCCACCATGCCGCTGGTAGCCATGGGCTGCATCATGATGCGCAAGTGTCACCTCAACACCTGCCCGGTGGGCATCGCCACCCAGAATCCGGAGCTGCGCAAGAAGTTCCAGGGTCAGCCCGAGCACGTGATCCGCTTCTTTTTCTTCATCGCGGAGCAGGTCCGCGCGCTGATGGCGCAGCTCGGCTTCCGCACGTTCAATGAGATGGTGGGACGGGTGGACATGCTGGAGATGAAGCCGGGGCTGGAGCATTGGAAGGCGCGCGGCCTCGACTTCAGCAGCATTCTGTACAAGCCGGAGATGCCGGCGCGCATCGCGCGACGCTGCAAGCAGGCCCAGGACCACGGACTGCACAAGGCCCTGGACCATCAGCTCATCGAGTACGCGCGCGAGGCCGTGGAAAGCAAACAGCCGGTACGTCTGCGTTTGCCGATTCGGAACGTGCATCGCTCGGTGGGGACGATGCTGAGCGGCGAGATCGCCCGTCGCTATGGCGCGGCCGGATTACCTGAAGACACTATCCGCTTCGATTTTGAGGGTTCCGCCGGGCAGAGCTTCGGGGCGTTTCTGGCCCACGGCGTCACGCTGACGCTGGAAGGCGATGCCAATGATTACGCTGGCAAGGGACTTTCGGGCGGGCGGCTGATCGTGTTCCCGCCCAAACAGTCGAAGTTCCAGCCGGAGAAAAACATCATTATCGGCAACGTGGTGCTCTACGGGGCGACCGGCGGCGAAGCCTTTTTCAGCGGCGTTGCGGGAGAACGCTTTGCGGTGCGCAACTCCGGCGCCACCGCTGTTGTGGAAGGCACCGGCGACCACGGCTGCGAGTACATGACGCGCGGCCTGGTGGTGGTGCTGGGCGAATGCGGACGGAATTTTGCCGCCGGCATGAACGGCGGAATCGCGTATGTGCTCGATGAGCTGGGTGATTTTGCCGAGAAGCGCTGCAACCGCGCCGGCGTTGATCTGGAGCCGTTCGTGGACGAGCAGGACATCGCGACCGTGCGCGCATTGATCGAGCGGCATCTGGAGTTTACCGGCAGTCCGCGTGCGAAGTACGTGCTCGACAACTGGACGGAGCTGATCGGCAAGTTCGTGAAGGTGTTCCCGCACGACTACAAGCGCGTGCTGGGGATACCGCGTCTGGGGCAGGCGGCCGTTCCGGCGTTCAATCCGCCCCCGGCAGTAAACGTAGATTCAGCAGTTGCCGCTGGACGTTAGGTCCGGGCCTCTGTGTTTGATGGTGATGAATGGGTAAGGTAACCGGCTTTATTGAATATCGGCGGGAGCTTCCGTCGCGGCGGCCCGTAACCGAACGGGTGAATGACTGGTTCGAGATCTACCGCGAATTTCCCGAGGAAAAGGTGCGGGCGCAAGGCGCGCGCTGCATGGATTGCGGTGTGCCCTTCTGCCACAACGGCTGTCCGCTGAACAACATCATTCCCGACTGGAACGACCTGGCGTACAAGGGGCGCTGGGAAGAGGCGATTCGCCGTCTGCACGCGACCAATAACTTTCCCGAATTCACGGGACGGATTTGTCCCGCGCCTTGCGAAGCGTCCTGCGTGCTGGGAATCAATGAGCCGCCGGTGACCATCCGGCAGATCGAAAAGTCCGTCATTGAGCACGCCTGGAGCGCGGGATGGATCCACCCCGAGCCGCCCGGCGAGGAAACCGGGCAGAAGGTGGCCGTCATCGGTTCGGGTCCGGCGGGACTGGCGGCTGCACAGCAGTTGCGGAGGGCCGGCCACCAAGTGACGGTTTATGAGAAGAGTGAAAGACCGGGCGGACTGCTGCGCTTCGGCATCCCCAATTTCAAGCTCGAGAAGCACATTGTGGAGCGCCGGCTGCAGCAGATGGTGGAGGAAGGCGTCGAGTTCGTAACCAACGCCCATGTGGGCGTGAATGTCTCCGTCGCCGACCTGCGCCGGAATTACGACGCGCTGTTGCTGGCTGGCGGCGCCGAACAGCCGCGCGACCTGCCCATCCCGGGACGCGAACTCAAGGGCATCCATTACGCCGTCGATTTCCTGTCGCAGCAGAACCGGCGCTGCGAGGGGATCGATCCTGGTCCGGGGGAAGCCATATTGGCCACGGGGAAGCGCGTGGTCATCATCGGCGGCGGCGATACCGGCGCCGACTGCCTGGGAACCTCGCACCGCCAGCATCCCAAGTCAGTCCATCAGTTTGAG
>DATKLD010000029.1:0-15016 GCA_035542595.1 Terriglobales bacterium | reverse complement strand
GCGGCACGCTTCGCGAGATCCAGCATCGGCCGGGACTCATCCAGCAACGTGACGTGAAGGCCAAGTCGTGCCAGGCGCACCGCGATGGCGCCGGTACCGCATCCGATATCTAGAGCGAGCAAAGACCGTGTGGTTTGCGGGAGAAAGTCCTGCAGGTTGGAAAAGGCGAGGTCGAGGCGCAATCGGCCCTCGGTTGTCTTGACATAGGCGGCGTACTCGTCCGCGCCGCTCCGGAAGCGTTCGCGGTCGGGATTGGCGGTTTTCTTCATACGCCACTCGCGCAGGTGGCTCCCGCTCCAGTCGCAGGTGAGTACCAGAGCGTATATCGAAAGGATCAGGAACGACAAGCCGGCTGGCGCAGCATGGGTAAGGTGTTGCTCGCGATTACCAGCCCATTTGGCGCATCCGCTCAAGGATGATCGCGCTGTACTTATTCATGCGCTCGGGACGTCGCTTCAAGGGAGCCGGCAGAATCGCGGCGAGTTGTGCCGCCTGTTGCCGGCCGACAGTCCGGGCCGCGGTCCCGTCGTAGTAACGACAGGCCGACTCTGCACCATAAATACCAGGGCCCCACTCGACCACGTTGAGGTAGATCTCCAGAATGCGCCGCTTGCCCAGGACGAATTCGGCCACCGGGACCAGTGTGAACTCCGCGCCCTTGCGGAGAAGAGAGCGGGCCGTTCCAAAGAACAGGTTTTTTACGAGTTGCTGCGTAAGGGTGGAAGCTCCGCGCATGCGACCCCCTTCCAGATCATCTTCCGCAGCGAGTTGGATCTGGTGCCAATCGAACCCATGGTGCTGGTAGAAGCGCGCGTCCTCCGCTGCGATTACAGCGTGCTGGAGATCGGGCGAGATTTGGCTGAGCGGAATGAATTTGTAGCGTTCGTGATACGGCGTGTGGTGAATCCAAGCCTGCAAGCGGCGCTGGGCGTGCACGGCGGTTGTCGGTGGGTCGATCCACCGGGCGGCCACAAGGATCAGCGCGGCAAGCGCCCAAAGAAGTACCACCCCGATGGCAAAACATCGAACCAGGGACCGAAGGAAACCCTTTCGCAGCGAGGCCTTGGTGCGTGTGTTTGGCCTTGGAGTCAACATTTCAGAATACCAGCCTGGGCTGGATTGCCGGTTATGGCTGACAATCGCGGCTGGCGCCGGATCGGTGACTGCCGTCATGACATGGCTGGGAGTCATTGACACTGCCATCACCCCAGAGACGACCCGTGTATTCTTGGTGAGACTGCTGGCCGGGTAGAGGAGCGGCGGCGTGAGGGGGAATCCGGAGTGGGAGTTGCGAGGCTGGCGTGTTTCGAGCTGTGGGGTGGGAATAGCATGGCGGCTCACCCGATTGAGCTTCCCGGTTTGCTGGGTTGGGTTTCTTCCATCCCCTTCGGTCAGGCCGCGAGCGGAGGCGACGTCCATTATTTGTCGGTGTGCAGCAAAGGGCAGGTCTCGCGAATCGTGCTGGCAGACGTGGCCGGGCATGGGGAATCGGTAAGCGCGGTGGCAGAGCGTCTGCGCCAGGTTCTGCGGCATCACACGGATAACTGGGACCAGTCTGCGCTCATGCGAGAGCTGAACGAGGCGTTTCAGCGGGGCGCGCAGAGCGTGCAATTCGCCACGGCCGTGGTGCTGGGCTTCTACTGTGTGACTGGCGAGCTTCTCTTCACCAATGCGGGCCACCCTCCGCCTTTGTGGCATCACGCGGAGAGCAGGGTTTGGGACTGGCTTGAGGAACGCACTCCCTATGCCAAGGACGTGGACGGTCTGCCTTTGGGCCTCATCAGCGGAACCGCCTACGCCCAGACAGCGGTGGAGTTGAGGCCGGGCGACGTGCTGCTGCTTTATACGGATGGAATCACCGAATCCCGTAACGAAAGCGAGGAGGAGTTGGGGCTGGAGGGCCTTTTGGAACTGGTGCGCGGCGTGCCGATCGATTCGGAGGAGGGGCCCGCCGCCTTCGGCCCCGCCCTCATCGAGAAGCTAAAGAAATTTCGCGGAAGCGAGCCCCAGCGGGATGATGAAACACTCGTGCTGCTCCAGCGGGCGCGCACTCCCTCCGAACCTGCCGAGGGGGCGAAGTAAACATTACTGCTCCAGGGCCTTCTTGAGGTTCAGAATGGTCTGAATTACAGCATTATCACCCATCGCCGTGTTGAGCATGGCGTCATACAGCCACCGATTCGGCCATTCCATATGAAAATATCTCTCAATAAACTCGGCCCGTTCCTGATCGACGGTATCGACCGACGCTTCAGCATCCGCTTGACTGATACCCTCAGCCATGAGTCTGCGTACTTTCTCCTTCTTTGGGGCAAAGAGGAAAACATGCAAAGCGTCGTCCCGATCGGACAAGAAGTGTTGCGAGCCTCGGCCGACGATAACGCAGTTTCCGCCGGACGCCGCTTCCCGGACCACCCGTTCCGTGATCCGAAAAATACTATCGGCATCCAGCAGCTTCAGACGGTGGACATTGGCACTGCCTTCAAAGCTGCCTCGCATGATCGATTTGAAGAGCCGGTAGTAGAGCGGGTCTACGTGCTCTTCGCGGCACCTGACCTCCTCTTGATCGCAGTCAATCAGCCGGGCGATCTCGCAGGTCAGCAGCTGGTCCCACAGCTTCCAGCCCAGGCGATCGGCAATCTTCTGCGCGATCACTCCGGCGCCGCAACCATACTCCCGCTCAATGGTGATGATCTTAATCATTGCGCTTTCTCAAGACTGGCCTCTGCAATTCGGCAAAATACTTCCCGGGTTTTCTTTAGCCGACTGCGGCGGGGCCACCCGCGCGCGGATCGTTCTTCTTCAAGAGAAACGACAAACAGAACATAATCGCTGATCCCACAGAAAGAACCCAGAAGGCGTCGATATACGACAGGGTCGCAGCCTGCACCTGCACGGTTTGATAGATCCTGCCGTAAGCTTGCCTCTGGGCGTCATGCAGGTTCATCCCGGCATGGGCCACTTGCTGGGTCAGGCCATTGACTACGTTTCGAAGAGTTTGATTCCCCGCAGTGGTGTGGTTGACCAGGATTGTCTGATGGAATTGCTCGCGACGCGCAATCATGGTGGTGACCATCGAGGTTCCGACGCTGCTGCCCATGTTGCGCATGAAATTGATCATGCCCGCGACCGCGTTGCTCTTCTCCGCCGGCATGCCGATGTAGGCCGCCAGCGTGATGGGCACAAAAAGAAAAGCCAGGCCAATCACCTGGGCAACGCGCAACCACGTGGCCACTCCGAAGCTGATCAGCAGGTCGATGCGCTGCGTGGAGTAATACATAGCGATGGCCAGGCACAGCCAGCCAACGGCAATGATGTAGCGTACCTGCACCCTGGTGGTCAGCTGGCCAACGACAGGGATGGCGAATAGCAACAAAACGGCACCGGCGGAAAGAACCAGCCCAGCCAGTTCCGCGGTGTATCCCAACAGGGTCTGGAGAAACTGTGGCATGAGCACCAGACTGCTGAACAGGAGGATTCCAAAGGTGAACATCATCAGGTTCGAGCTCAGGTAGTTGAAGTTCTTGAAGAGGCGAACCTCAATGATCGGCTCCTTGTGGAACCACTCCCAGACAACCAGCGAAAGCAGGCACGTGGCGGATATGATGATGAGGGTCACGATGAATCGCGAACCGAACCAGTCGTCTTCCTGCCCCCTGTCCAGCAATATCTGTAAGGCGCCAATCCCCACCGCCAGCAGGGCGAGACCGATGTAATCCAGCCTCACCCCGGCAGCTTTGATACGGCTCAAGTAAGGTGGATCCTCGATGAGGCGGAAGACCAGAAACATGGTGGCCAGACCGACCGGCAGATTGATAAAGAAAATCCAGCGCCAGGAGTAGCTGAAAGTGATCCAGCCGCCCAGCGTCGGTCCGATCGTAGGGGCCAGGACTACCACGACGCCATAAAGCGCGAATGCCAGGCCCCGTTTTTCCGGCGGGAAGGTGTCCGCCAGAATGGCTTGCGCCGTAGGCTGCAAACCTCCTCCCCCAGCGCCCTGCATCACGCGGAACAGCAGGAGCAGGCCGAGATTCGGGGCCATTCCGCAGAGGAGGGAACTCACGGTGAAGATAGCCAGACACGCGATAAAGAACCGCTTGCGGCCAAAGGTACCGCCGAACCAGCCGCTGACGGGCAGGACAATGGCATTGGAAGCAAGATAGGAGGTGAGAACCCACGTGCTCTCATCGTTGCTGGCGCCCAGACCGCCGCCTATGTAAGGCAACGCCACATTGGCAATGCTGGTGTCAAGGACCTCCATGAAGGCCGCCAGCACCACCACCACGCCAATCAGCCAGGGATTGTATTTAGGCTTCCAGGGAGCCTCGTAAGCGGCCGGAGTCTGGGAACCGGAACTCATCGCAAATGCACCTCGGGGTCGACGTTCATGCCCGGCCGGAGCCAGTGGTCGCGGTTCTCTCCCGGATCCAGAACGATCTTCACAGGCAGGCGCTGGACGATCTTGACGTAATTGCCGGTGGCATTTTCGGGAGGCAGCACGCTGAAGAGCGGACCGGTCGCCCCGGCAAGGCTGTCCACATGACCCTTGTAGGTGCGACCGTTGGCATCGACGGTGATCTCGACGCGCTGCCCAGGCCGCATGTGCTTGAGCTGAGTCTCCTTGAAGTTGGCCGTGATCCAGACTTCGTCCAGCGGGACGACAGTCAGCATCTGCTGGCCGGGCTGTACGTTCAGGCCGACAACGACCGTCTTATTGACCTCGCCGCTCACCGGCGCCACGATCTTGGTGTATTGCAGGTTCAACTCTGCCTGCTCCAGGATGGCGCGCTTCTGCTGGACGTCGGCCACGGCGGAGAGCGCGCGAGCGCGGGTCGATGCCACTTGCTGCGGCCCCGTCTGCGCGTACCGGTGGTTCGCTTCAGCCTGGATAAGTCGGGCCCGGGCCTGCTGCACGGCCTGCTGCGCGGCCGCCTCATTGGCGTGGGCCGCAGCGACATTGGCGGTGCTGGCCCGTGCGGCAGCCAGAGCCTGGTCGTAGATCTGCTCAGAGACCTCCTGCTTGTCCACCAGCAGCTTGTAGCGCTTGAGGTCGTCCTGTGCCTTCACGTCGTTGGCCTCGGCCTGCTCCACCTGGGCATGGGCAGCGGCGAGTTGTTTCTCAGAGGCGATGATTCCGGCGCTGGCGTTATCAATGTCTGACGCGGAGGAGGTCAACTGGCTGGAAGTATTCACGGAGGTAATCGGGACCGTGATGTTGAGTGACTGTGCCGTGGCTTCGGCATTGGCAAGGTCGGCTCGCGCCTTTTCCACGGCAACCTGGTAGTCCTTGGGATCAATCTCAACCAGCACAGTCCCCTTCTCGACATACTGATTGTCGCCCACGTTAACCTTGATCACGTAGCCTGAGATGCGCGCGCTGACTGGATAGAGGTGGACATCCACTTGGGCGTCGTCGGTGGATTCATAGCTGGTGAGGTAACGCCAGAGGAAGAACCCGCCCACCAGCAGGGCCAGCGCGGCAACGATGGCCAGCCCCACGCGCCCGGATTTCGAGTGGCGCCGCGAAACAAGTACCCGAAAGCGCCTGCCGGTCTCGGGAGTCTCACTGAGTGGCAGCTCCTCCGTCTTGTCGACGAGGGGACGCGGATTTGGATCTGATGCCATGGCATTACCTCCCTTTGAGGTATTCCTGTACGCCGGTTTCCGCGCGACCGATGGCCCGCGCAAATTCCACCTTCGACACGTTGTAACCATAGAGGCTCGAAATCAACGACTCGTTGGCGCTGGTGACCGACTGCTGCGCCTGGACGACTTCAATGTTGTCCGTAACGCCGGCAGCAAAACGGTCGCGGGCCTGTTGCAGCGTCTGGTTGGCCAGGTCAACGGAGCTCCGCGCGACTCCGACCAGGTCCGCCGCCGACTGCAGGTCGAACAAGGCGTTCCGTACGTCCTGGTCAATCTGTGCGTGCAAGTTGTCGAGGAGTTCTTGACTCTTCCTCAGGGCTGCCTCGGCTTGCAGGACATCGCCGTGGACTCTGCCGCCCTGGAAAATCGGAATGTTTAGCGCTGCACTTGCCTCCAGCGTTCCGTGAGAATTGCCGGGGTTTAGCCCGATGTCGCCGTAATTAACGGCCGTAGAAACCGAAGGGTAGTAGCCCGCGACGGCTGCTTTGCGCGCCAGGGTGGCGGCGCGCACCTGGGCCAGAGCGCTCTGGTAGTCGGCGCGCGACGCGTAGGCGCGGCTGAGGGCTTCCTCGATGCTGATCTTGGGCTGCGGCTGGTAGAGGGCGTTGTCTGTCAGCGTAAACTCCTGCCCGTTGGGCAGTCCCACTACCCGCCCCAGCGCGATCTTCTGCTTAGCAAGATCGTTTCGCGCGGAAATGACCTGCTGCTCCCGCGTCTGCAGCTCCACATGGGCCCTCAGGACATCGATCCTGGCCGTGGTGCCGGCTCTCAATTGGTCCACTGCCTGCTGATAAAGCGCCTGGGCGGTATCGCGCTGCGCAATGGCAGTGTCAACCCGTGCCGAGTCGGCGATGGTCTGCAAGTATGCCGAGGCTACCGCAAACACCACCAGTTCACGGGCGTCGTTGAAGGAGTATTGGGCCGCCTTGATCTGCTGGGCGTCGGAGCGGGTTTGTTGTATCGCTTGCCAGTTGAATACCGACTGCGTCACATAGGCGCGTGTATCGAAAACTCCGAAGGGTCCAACCACGGAACGAATGTTGACTCCGAGCGCCCTGAGACCTTGAACATTAATCCCGACCGTTTCGAGGTTTATTTGTTGGGCACTGAAACTGGTGGAGGTGGTGATATTGGGAAGCAGTTCGCTGCGGTCCTTCCAATACTGACCGCGCGCCGCGGGAATCCCCTCCGCGGTTAGAAGCAGACCAAGATTCTGCTTCAGGCCCCGTTCAATGGCATCTTTCAACGAGAGCGGAAGCATATTGGGAACAGCCTTGCCCGCCGGCACGCTGCCGGAGAACGGGTTTTGCGGCTGCAAACCGGTGCCTCCCTGGCTCATGGTGATGATGTACTGTGTCGAGCTACCCGCCCCGCTGGGTGAGGTTGTCTGGGCCCAAGATGCAAGTGACACGACGAACAGTGCTACGGCCGCGGGCAACTGTCTCAGTGCAAAGCTGCGCATCAAGAAAGCCTCCCTGCCGAGATTCACAATCTCCAGCGACTGGTAACCCGGGCTGGCACGGCAGCCTTCTGCTGGTGGGCCGATGCTTTGTATTCAGACAGTAGGAGCTCGTGATTGGTTTCGTTTTATTCGGGAAATACCACGATAGTGGTAGGGTGACCTCCCGCGACCTGGGGATTCGGTGCGTCGCTGTTACCCGTACTCTTTGTGCGGGCATTGCTTGATCCGGCTATTTTCATGGTCCTGGCTTGGCCCGGCCGAATGCATCGCCTGACTCCGCATCAAGCCTGTGATTTGATTACGCGACCAAATGCGCGTTTCAGTATCTAATCAGTTCGTTGGGGTGCGGAAGTCCGAAGTCGCCTCCTTCGCAATCGAGACCGATCATGGCCAAGCCGGTTCTGCTGAGTGTGGATGACGACTCCGATGTGTTGCGGGCGATTGAGCGCGACCTTCGCTCGCAATATGGCGCTGAATACCGGGTGATAGGCAGCGATTCTCCCCAGGGTGCGCTGGATCTTCTGAAGCAGTTGAAGGTGCGAAATGACACCGTGGCCCTGCTTCTTGCCGACCAGCGCATGCCGCACATGGACGGCGTCGGATTCCTGCAGGAAGCATCGCGGATTTTCCCGGACGCAAAGCGGGCCTTGCTGACCGCATACGCCGACACCAATGCCGCCATCAGTGCCATCAATCAAGCCAACATCAACTACTTCTTCCTGAAGCCCTGGGACCCGCCTGCGGAGCACCTTTATCCGCAACTGGATGACTTGCTCGACGACTGGCAGGCTTCCTATCGCCCGGTATTCGAGGGAATCCGGGTACTGGGCACGCGCTGGTCGCCCCGGTCCTATGAGCTGCGGGATTTTCTGGCACGCAACCACGTTCCCTATCAGTGGATCGACGTTGAGCTCTCCGCCAACGACCTGGAAACCAAACGCCTCCTGGAGGCGCTCGGGCCGGAGGCCGCTAACCTACCGGTCGTGCTCTTCCCGGACGGAACCAGGCTTTTGGAGAGCGTACCGGCGGACGTTGCACAGAAAATTGGGTTGCGCACACGGGCGCAAACCAGCTTCTATGATTTGGCGATCGTCGGTGGAGGGCCGGCTGGCCTGGCGGCTGCCGTCTATGGCGCGTCCGAAGGCTTGCACACCGTCATGATTGAGCGGGAAGCGCCGGGCGGTCAGGCAGGAATGAGCTCGCGCATCGAGAACTATCTGGGATTTCCCAACGGCCTCAGTGGCGGCGACCTGGCCCGGCGTGCCGTGGTGCAGGCCCAGCGTTTCGGAGTGGAGATTCTGGCCCCGCAGGAAGCCGTCGCCGTCCGCACCGAAGGCTCGTACCGGATCGTCAAGCTGGCAGACGGCAACGAGATCTCCTGCCACGCCTTGATGATCGCAACCGGAGTGCAATGGCGCCGCCTCAAGGCACCGGGAGTCGACAGGTTGCAGGGAGCGGGCGTGTACTACGGCGGCGGCGCGACCGAGGCGCTCTCCTGCAAAGGCGAAATCGTCTACGTGGTGGGCGGCGCCAACTCCGCGGGCCAGGCGGCGATGAACTTCGCCAAGTACGCTGAGCGCGTCGTCATGCTGGTGCGGGGCAGCACCGTCGCCAGCACCATGTCGCAGTATCTGATCGACCAGATCACGCAGACGCCCAATATTCAGATCTGGACTCATGCCAGCGTTGCCGAAGTGCATGGCGAGACTCACCTGGAAGAGATATCGGTCCATTGTCTTGACACCGGCAGGATCGAGCGCGTGCCGGGGAGCGCGATGTTCATCTTTATCGGCGCGCTTCCGCGAACAGACTGGCTGGCGGGTGCAGTCGAACGAGACGATCGCGGTTTCATCCTCACCGGCCCCGATCTCATCCGCGACGGCCAAAGGCCAAAGGGATGGCCGCTCGAAAGAGATCCTTTCCTGCTCGAGACCAACGTGCCCGGTCTTTTTGCCGTGGGCGACGTGCGCCATGGTTCCGTCAAGCGCGTGGCTTCGGGAGTCGGGGAAGGATCTGTGGCGGTGCAGTTCATCCATCAATATTTGAGCAAGGTGTAGATGGTCGAGCCAGCAGAGTTGCGTCGCGTCCCGGTATTCGCCGATCTGCCGGACGATCAGATCGCCTGGTTTCTCAGTCAGTCGGAGGAGGTGCGAGTCAAGGCAGGCGATATCTATGTGCGCCAGGGTGATCCTGCGGACGCCATGTATGTGGTCCTCCAGGGAGAGTTGCAGGCGCGGGGCGAGCGGGGAGGCGAAACCTTCGTATTCTCGATGAAGCCGGGCGACGTAACTGGAGCCTTGCCATTTTCGAGAATGAAGCAATTCACGGTCACGGGGCGGGCCGAGTCGGCGGCTCGCCTGCTGCGATTCTCTGCGGCGCTGTTTCCGGAACTGGTGCAGAAAATGCCGGTACTGGCCCAGCGCCTCGTCGGCATAATGTCCGACAGGATCCGCGAATTCACTCGCGTAGAACAGCAGCGAGACCGGCTGGCGGCACTGGGAAAGCTTTCGGCGGGTCTTGCCCATGAGCTGAATAATCCGGCGTCCGCCGCCAAGCGCGCGGCCAGCCAGCTGCGCGGCATGCTTTATCGAATCCGGGATGCAAGCCACGAGCTGGGAAGACGTGAGCTCACGCCTGCGCAGAAGTCGGAGATTGAGAAGCTGGAAGCTTCGCTCATCGCGCGAGACGATCCGCCCCTCGACGCGCTGGCCGTCAGCGATCTGGAAGAGCAGATCGATTCCCTGCTGCGCAGCCACGGACAGACCGGCTTGTGGCAACTGGCCGCCGGCCTTGCCGGAAAGGGCATCCAGACGGCGGTAGTGGAATCGCTGTTTGCCAGCCTGGGTACGGAGACTGCACGGGCCGCCCTGGAGCGGATTGCCGCCCTGCTGGAGGTGGCGAGTTTACTGAACGAGATCGAGAGCAGCACGTCGCGAATCTCGGATCTGGTCTGTGCGATCAAGGAATACACGTTTATGGACCAGGCGCCGGTGCAGAACGTGGATGTTGTGAAGAGCCTGGAGACGACGCTTACGATCCTGAACCATAAGCTCAAAAAGGGGGTTGTGGTGCGGCGCGACTACCAGCGCGTTCCCCTGCTGGTGAACTCATTCGGAAGCGAACTCAACCAGGTTTGGACCAATATTATCGACAATGCCATCGACGCCATGGGCGGCAAAGGCGAGTTGCGCGTCCGAACCTATCGCGACGACGGCTGTGTGGTGGTCGAGATCGGCGATAACGGTCCCGGGATTTCTCCCGAGGTAGAGCCGCACATTTTTGAACCTTTCTTCACCACCAAGGGCGTTGGCGAAGGCACGGGCCTGGGACTGGATACCGTTCAACGAATCGTAAGGAAGCATAAGGGCAATATTCAGGTCATTTCAAAGGACGGGGACACACGTTTTCAGGTATGGCTGCCGTTGGCGGGAGCCGGGGAGGGTCGCTCGTGACCGCCTCCCCTGTTCCACGTCTCGCGCCAGGTGGACCGGGAATTGAACCTCGGTGGACCCGCGGCGCCAAAGTGGCGGTTGGCACAGCCTATTCAGTTTCCAGTCGCGTTTGGTACACGCTCGACTACGGGTGTGTCACCGAGGTTTATTACCCCACGATCGATTCGCCGCAAATCCGCGACCTGCAATTCCTGGTCACCGACGGCGAGAGTTTTTTTCACGACGAGCGCAGGAACTTTGTGGGGCAGATCGATTGCATTTCAGAAGCAGCTCTCGGCTTTGAAGTCGTCAAGCGAGAGAAGGAAGGCCGCTACAGCATCCACAAAACCATCCTTGGCGACCCGCATCAGAACTGCCTTCTGGTTCGCACCCGGCTGGAAGCACCTCCGGAACTGCTGGCGAAACTGCGGATGTACGTCCTTTGTGCGCCGCACTTGGAGATTGAGGGCTGGCATAACAATGGAGAGGTGCTGCAAACAAAGGGGTACAAAGTGCTGGTCGCGCACAAGGGGAACACCTGGCTCGTGCTCGGTGCGACAGCTCCGTTTACAGAGTGTTCCTGCGGTTATGTAGGGGTGAACGACGGCTGGACTGACCTGGCCGACAATTATCGTCTGGACTGGCAATACCAGGCGGCTGTCGACGGCAACATTGCTCTGACCGGCGGTATCGACCTTTCCCGCGGCACCGAATTCACCGTCGGCCTGGCATTTGGTACCACGAGGCACGACGCGCTCAGCAGTCTGGCGCAGTCGTTGAGTATCCCCTTCGAGCAGATACGCGAGACCTTCATCCGGCAATGGAGTCGGACCTCCAAACGATTTGCGCTGGCCGCGGGATCCGGCAATTCCAAACTGTTCGAGCGTAGCGTCAATCTGCTGCTCGCGCATGAGGACAAGGCGTATCCCGGCGCGATGATCGCATCGCTCAGCATCCCCTGGGGAGAGGAAAAGACCGACGACGAACTGGGCGGCTACCACCTGGTATGGACCCGCGACATGGTGAAGTCCGTGTCGGCCTTGCTTGCAGTCGGCGATCTCAGCACGCCTTTGCGCTCGCTGATTTATCTGGTCGTTTCGCAGCGCGAGGATGGCGGTTTCTACCAGAATTTCTGGATTGATGGACGGCCATACTGGCAGGGTGTGCAGTTGGATGAAGTCGCGTTCCCGGTGATCCTGGCCTGGCGGCTCTGGAAGCAGGGCGCACTGGCCAACTTTGATCCTTACGAGATGGTTCGCCGCGCCTGTGGTTTCCTCATCCGCGAGGGTCCCGTCACCGCGCAAGACCGCTGGGAGGAAACGAGCGGCTATTCGCCATCGACGCTGGCGGCCCACATCACGGCCCTGATATGCGCCGCCGAGTTCTTCGCTGACCACGGCGAACCGGCTACGGCCGAATTCGTCCGCGATTATGCTGACTTCCTCGAATCGCACATCGAACGTTGGACGGTAACCACACAAGGGACGCTCGTCCAGGCAATAAGCCGTCACTACATCCGCATCAATCCGGCCCACATTGCTCACTGCGCGGACGAAGATCCGAATTGTGGAACCTTGATCCTGGCCAACCAGCCACCCGGTGATCCGTTTCAGTTCCCAGCCAAAGAGATTGTGGACGCCGGTTTCCTGGAACTGGTTCGCTACGGAATTCGGAGCGCAGACGACCCGGTCATCGAGGACTCACTCCGCGTGGTCGACGCTGTGCTCAAGGTCGAGACACCGTTCGGTCCCTGCTGGCGCCGCTACAATCACGACGGCTATGGCCAGCGAGCGGATGGCGGAGCTTTCAAATATTGGGGGACAGGGCGTGCGTGGCCATTGCTGACCGGCGAGCGCGGCCACTATGAAGTGGCTCGTGGCCGTGATGCCGGTCCGTATCTCCGCGCGCTCGAGAAATTCTCCGCGGGGATTGGGCTGATTCCTGAGCAGATCTGGGACGTCCCCGACGTGCCATCCAGATATCTGCGTTTCGGCGGAGGCACCGGCGCGGCCATACCTCTGCTGTGGGCGCATGCCGAATACATTAAGCTGCAGCGTTCCGCCGCTGACGGGAGAATCTTTGATCTGATCGAAGCCGTATTCGACCGCTACGTGCGCGGCAGCAAAGAACGCCACCCGATCGAGGTTTGGAAATTCAATCGCCAGGTGCCGGCGGTCGCCGCTGGCACCCGGCTGCGCATACAAGCAAACTCCCGGTTCTTGCTGCATTGGACGAGCGACGAATGGCGGCATGCGAACGATACGCCGTCGAGATCCACGGCGGTTGGTATCGAATATGTTGACCTCCCAGTGCTGGAACAGAACGCGCCGATTCGCTTCACATTCTTGTGGCTGGATGACAACCGATGGGAAGGCAAGGACTACACCGTCGAGGTGCAGGCCCGTGCAGACAGCCGGGTCAGGAAGACAACGTATGACCGCCTATCGGTAGGCCTTCCACATGTCGTCAATGAATGAGTACTGGGGGAACTCGCCTTGCAGCCAGAAGCGAGTCTGGCCCTGGCGCTCCCAGTTTGAGCTGTAGTCAAACCCCGTCTGCGCTTTGATGGCGGCGATCGCCTGGGTGTCATCTTCGGTCATCCAGCGGTCCGCGTAATCAAAGAACGCTGGATGATTCCACACGGTTTCGGCATGCAGCAGATGCATGGCCAGCGCCTCGCCGATCCAGGAAACCGACGTGCAGCACCGGCGATACGCCTCCCCGAGCTGCTCGTTGCCGTTGATGAGGGGCCAGGCCACGGGTTGCAGTTGCTCATAAGGGCCGTACAAGCCGGCGCTGACCGGCTGGCCGGCAGCGGTTACCCCATAGTGGCCGCCGTAGATTACCCTGGCGCCCTGCCAGGCCTGCTGGTAGGTTCCGGCAGGAGGAATCAGGTTCACGTACACAGTTTGCATGTCCTCGCCGAACTGGTCGGGGTGGGCTGTAGAGACGTTCTTCATCCCGGCGTTGTTCAGCAGGATTCCCGCAAAGACGATGGGCAGCTTCCTGCCGCTGCGATGTCCGCCGAATGCCGGCCATCCCACGCCCGCTTGCAGGCAGCCGTAGAGATCAATGCCGTACTGCACGAAGTAGTTGGTGAGGTCCACCTTCTGATCGGCCGGAAAGTTCAGCATCAGCAGCAGCGAGGCATAGGAGTCGGCGAAGGCGATGTGCTGACCGTAGCTGGGCATGTACTCTGCGGGCGCGTCGAAAAGGAAGGGGTTGGTATCGATCCAGGGGCGGCGATACCAGGACGCGAACTGCTCCAGCGTCGGCGTGGCCGATGGGTTCGGCGGCGTGAGTGAAGGCAAGAGGTTTCGCTGCAGTGCGCCGGCGTGATACAGGGTCTGGCTGCGGTCACAGTAGGACGGACGGAAGGCGTCGGCCGAAGGCGCCGCCGAAACCACCGTCAGCACGGAAACAGTCCGCACCGGGCTGGCGCTCATGTCGGACGCGCGCATGACTTCGGGCAGCGAGTGGATCTGCGCCAGACTGATGGACGAGACCAGCGCGTCTCCCGGCTTCAGGCTGATGGGTGGATAGGACCGCAAAGTTGCGTCGAACCACCACGACTGGTCCGTGCCGTCGTTGAGCCGGGAATCGAAGCCGCTTTTGCTGTTGGCCGTGGGCAGATTCAACACCGATCCGTTCAGGTAAGGCCCAGACGTGGTCGGGGCCGGGGAGATGGCCGTGACCGTCACCGGACCGACGACGTAATAGTCGCCGGTGACGAACTGTCCGACCAGCGCCGGCTGGCTGAAAGTCCAGGTGATGCCGTCCTTGCTGATCGAGGACGCCATCCCGGGAGGCGGCGCCGTGCCCGAGACGTTCACCGTTGCCTGCGCCGACTTGGAATTGTCCGCCACGCTGGTGGCGGTGACGGCGTAGCTGCCGCCGGTGCTTCCGGCCGTGTAGAGCCCGCTCGAGGAGACCGTCCCTCCTGTGGCGGACCAGGTGACAGCGGTGTTCGAACTCCCCGTCACCGTGGCAGAAAACTGCTGCGTGCCGCCAGGCGCAAGCGAGGCCGAGCCCGGACTGACTGAGACTGCTACCGTCTGGTTGCCGGTTCCCGGTGACGATGAACTGGTTAGGCTTCCGCAACCGAGCAGGCCCGCTAGGAAAATCCAGCCTAGACCCGCCATGATGCAAGAACCGACTTGGTTCGCTGTCAGCAGACGCGTTCTGACGCGATGCGTTGTCTTGGCGTCAGGCTCACGTGCTGTTCCACGAAAATGGGGGAGCACTCTCGGCCATGGCATGGTTGACCCCCGATGTTGCGCAGCCAGGCACGCCGTCTGGCACACAACAGGATGCAACCTCTGCCTCCGCTGCCCAAGTGTCGAAAGTGCATGCTGGTATGCCAGGCGACCATCGGGCTGAAACCGCAGTAGGCCAGCGTCTTGTGACTAGCGGATGCAAATTCCTGCAGCCATTACTACGAGTGCAAATTTCTGCAACCACCAGGCGAGGCTGCCGC
>DATKLD010000028.1:0-29348 GCA_035542595.1 Terriglobales bacterium | reverse complement strand
TTGCTGATGGTAGGGGCTGTCGCGATGCTGGTGGTTGCGGCAGCCATCATTCTGTATGACGTTTACCTGCTCGTCGAATACCGGCGCCGGCTGGCGCTCAATCCCGACCTGCCACTTCCTCTGCCGCGCCCGCTGCGTTGGAAAGAGGCGGCGCGGCTGGCGGCGCTGTCGCTCGTGCCGTTGTTGCTGGGCTTGAGCATTGCGGTCGTCCCCAGCGGCATGGCCGGTGTCCGCGTCAGTCAGTTCTCCGGTACGCGGCCGGGAGTGCTTTATCCCGGCTCGCACCTGATCACGCCTCTGGTTGATTCGGTTACGCTCTATGACGTCCGCGACAAGGTCTACACTACCGCCGCCGGCAAACCCGGAAAGGAGGAAAAAGCCGGCGAGACCGGTCCGCCCGAGATCCTGAAGGTTCAGGCCAAGGAAGGACTGCCGATCGGACTGGCCATCAGCGTCCGCTATCATCTCGATGCGGCGCGGCTGGTGTACATCCACAACACGCTGCCCGCGGCGGTTGACAGCGAAGTCGTGCAACCGGTAATTGGCAGCACCTTCCGCGGAATCGCTCCCAACTACACAGTCCGCGAGGTCTTCGCCGCCAAACGCGAAGAGATCCGCCAGCGCGCCTCCGACGAGATTACGCGCAAGCTGGGCGCCGACGGCATCGTGGTGAGGGAAGTCATGCTGCGCGAAGTGCAGCTTCCGCCCGAGTACGCCAAGGGTTTGGAAGGTCTCCTCTTGAAGGAGCAGGAGAACGACCAGATGGGCGTGCAGGCGGAGATCAAACAGAAAGAAGTGCGCGTTGCCGAGTTCGAGGCCGAAGCCGAGAAGGTCAGGGAAGAGAAGAGGGCCGAGGCCGCCGCGAAAGTGCGCGTACTGCAGGCCAAGGCCGAGGCCGACGCCATGCAGTACACGCTGCCGTTGAAGGAGAAACAGATCCAGCAGACGAGGCTGGAGTCCGAGGCCCGCAAGGAAGCCACCATCAAGAACGCCGAGGCCTCGGCGCAAGCCAAGGTGATCGACAGCAAGGCAGAACTCGAACGGCGCAACCTGCTGGCCGACGCCGAGGCTAATCGCATCCGCGTTACCGCCAAGGCCGACTTCGAGCGCATGCAAAGCGAAGCGGCCGTGCTCAAGCAGTCGCCGCTCTTGATCAACAAGATCATCGCCGAGCGTCTCTCCGACAAGGTGCAGATCATGATGGTCCCGGCCGATGGCAAGTATTTCTTCGCCAGCGACGTGCTGCGCGGGCAGATGCCGCAGATCATGCAGCAGGACGATCCCTCTGATCCGCCGCGCCGGGTCGAATCACGGTGAGGGCGTGCTTCAATGCCAGCGCAACCGCGGATGGCGTCCGCATCTCCCTGGCGGCGCCATCCGCGGCGGAAGGGAGACTGGGACGATGCGAGCGCAATGCTATAATCCGCTTTTCCCGAGAGATCTGCGCTTTCGGATGCCCTCCCGCAGCCAACGTGTGCTCTTCTTCCTTTCTGCGGCAATCCTTGTTGCATCGGTCCTGACGGCTTCTGCCGTGGCGCAGGAGTGGGACGCGTCTGCGCGCGAACTGGCGGAAAAGATCATCGCTCACGCGCAGTCGCGCTCGTCGCTATCGCTCACGGTGAAGAACATATCGTCGTTGCCGCCTTCGCGGGTCGCGGAGGTGCAACGTGCCCTGGAGTCAGAGCTGCGTCGCCGGGGAGTGGGCCTCGTTGAACCGGACCGGGCGATAGACCAGGCGCGCGTCACGCTCTCGGAGAACACTTCCGGCTACCTGTGGGTCGCGGAGGTCGGTCACGACGATTCCTGGGATGTGGCGATGGTGCGCGTACCTGTGCTGGCGCCGACTGAGCGCACGTCCACCGCACTCACCCTCCGGCGAACGACACTCTGGTCTCAGCCTGAGCCGATGCTCGACGTCGTGTCCACCGCGGATGGCGGCCTGCTGGTGCTGGGCCGCGATGCCGTCTCGCTCTACCGCGTGCAGGACAGGAAATGGCGGCTCGCGGGCAGCGTGCCCCTGACACCTTCGCGACCGTGGCCGCGCGATCTGCGGGGCCGGCTCGTGATCGAGGCGGACGGAAGCTTCCGCACGTATCTTCCGGGCGTGCAGTGTGCGGGCACGATCCAGCCGCAGTTCAACCTCGCGTGCCAGGGGAGCGACGACCCGTGGCCGCTCTCGCCCGAAGTCAACGCCTTCTTCAGCGGCCATCGCAACTTTTTCGCCGGAGCGGTAAAGCTGGCGGGCAGCGGCCAGGCCGGCGATCTTGGTCCGTTCTATTCGGCGGCTATCTTTGCGCAGGGCGAACGCGGATTCTGGATCGTCGCTTTCACTGACGGAGGCGCGAAGCTGATCAACGCGCAGGGGCAGGTAGTGACCGCATTCAACGGGTGGGGCAGCGATCTGGCGGGCATCACGAGCGATTGTGGAAGCGGCTGGCAGGCGCTGGCCACGCGCGCCACGGACAGCACGCTGCCGGATTCGCTCACTGCCTATGAGATCGCGAATCGCGATGCGGTCGAGGCAGCACCGCCCGTGGAGTTCTCCGGGCCGATCGCTGCCCTGTGGAGCGCCTCCGACGGCCGCAGCGTAACCGCCATTTCGCACAACCTGAGAACGGGAGACTATGAGGCGTTCAGCGTATCTGCTGTTTGCGGCCGCTAGCCTGCTGCTAATGCTCCATCCGGCAGGGGCGGCAACCCGTCCGCGCTACGGCGGAACGCTCCGGGTGGAACTGAGCGCTGCCCCGACTTCCCTCGATCCCGGACAAACCGTGTTTCCCACCGGCACGCAGGAACAGCTCGCCACGCTGATGTTCGACCGGCTCGTCGAACTCGATCAGCAGGGAAGGCCGCACCCGGCCTTGGCTGCTTCCTGGCAGTACGAACCTGATTACCGGCGCTGGGTATTCCACTTGCAGTCAGGCGTGCTGCTGCACAACGGGTCGCCGTTGCGTCCGCATTTGGTGGTCATGTCGCTAGCTGCTTCCAATCCAAGCTGGCATGTACGCCTGCAGGGCGACGATATAGTGATCGAGAGCAGCAGTCCCATCCCCAACCTGTTGGCCGAGCTGGCATGCGCGCGCAATTCCATCGTCGTGCACACGGAAGCCGGCGCAGTCGTCGGGACTGGACTGTTTCGCGTAAGCACGTGGGAGACCGGCAAACGCCTCGTCCTGACCGCAAATGAAGATTACTGGGGTGGGCGGCCGTTCCTTGATTCCATCGAGATCACCTTCGGCCGCTCACAGCGGGATCAGGCGCTCGACCTGCAACTCGGCCGCGCGGACGTGGTCGAAATCCCAACGGACCAGATACGGCGCGCGCTGCAGGAGGGCCAGCGGGTCGTGGTCTCGGCGCCGGCGGAACTGATCGCGCTGGCGTTTTCCGACAAGACTTCGGTGAAAGAGCCCGCCCTGCGGGAGGCTATCAGCTTGTCCATCGACCGCTCCGCCATTCAGAGCACGCTGTTGCAGAAGCAGGGCGAGGCCGCGGCCGGGCTGCTGCCGCAGTGGGTGAGCGGTTACTCATTCTTGTTTTCCGTTGCGACAGGCCTGGAGCGCGCCCGGCAATTGCGGCGCAATGTTGGCACTGCACCGTCACTGACTCTGGCCTACGATTGGAGCGATCCGCTGGCCCGGGTCATCGCCGAGCGTGTCTCGGTCAACGCCAAAGACGCCGGCATTGCTATCCAGCCGTACGGCGAGAACCTTGCAGCCCGCGGCGCGAATGCGGACGTGCGCGTGGTGCGCATGCCGCTGGCTTCGAGCGATCCGGCGGCGGCGCTGGCGGCGATCTCCGCTGCGACCGGTCGCCAGAGCGCGATGCAAATGGCTTTTCCCGAGGAGCTGTATGCCACAGACCGCGCTCTGCGCAGCGATTTCCGGATGGTCCCGATCGTGTACGTGCCGCAAGCGTGGGCGCTGGCGGCAGGCGTGCGGAACTGGGTGACGCCGCGCCAGGGCGGATGGCGTTTGGCTGACGTCTGGCTCGAAGGGACGAAGCCGTGAGCTACCGCGCCAAGCTGCTGGCGTTGTTCACGGCAACCGTCGTTTTAGTGACCGCTGTGGTCGCCGGCCTGGCCTCCACCAGCATGCGCCGGTCATTCGAGCGCCTGGAAGAACAACGAACGAACCAGCTGCTCTTGCAGTTCCGCCGCGAATTTGCCCGGCGCGGCGACGAAGTTACGCGCCGTGTGCAGTCCATCGCAACCGCGAGCACTCATATGGCGGCCGATCTGACGCACTCCTCCGACTACGGCCCTTACGTCAACGAAGCCAGCTCGCTGGCCTCGGCGCACCAGCTCGATCTTCTGGAACTGCTGCCGGCGGATGGGACCATCATCTCGTCGGCGCAGTGGCCGGCGCGCTTCGGCTACAAGGAAGAGTGGATCGCTGCACCCGTCGATTGGAATGCGCAGAGCGCGTTCCTGAAACGCGAGGACCTGCCCGACGGCACGGCGCTGGCCCTGCTTGCCGTCCGCGAGGTTCGCGCGGGCGATTCGGTCTTGTACATTGCAGGCGGTGAGCGCCTCGACCGCAGTTTCCTCTCCACCCTGTCGTTACCGGCGGGCATGCGGGCCATGCTCTATCTCAGCACGGAACCTGCATTCTCGCCGCAGGCGCTCACCGACGCTTCCGGCCCGGTCGCGCACGCCGAGAAGCTCGCGCCCGTGGTGCAGCAGATCCAGCAGGGAGGCGAGCAGAGCTCGCAGGTCGTGTGGTGGTCGGCTGATCCGGCGAGCGCCGAGGCCATCCACGGTATTCCGCTGAAAGGCCGCGATGGTGAACTGCTGGGCGTGCTGCTGGTAGGCAGCTCGCGGTGCGATGTCGTCGAGATGGAGAAGCGTATCCGCATCGTAGCTATGTTCGTGGGTGCAGCCGGAGTGCTACTGGGCCTCGTACTCAGCGGATGGGCGGCGGCGCGGGCCACGCGTCCGGTCGAGCAGCTCGCCGACGCCGCCCGCGAGGTCGCTGCCGGAAACTGGTGGGCGCAGGTGCCGATTACGTCGAATGACGAGTTCGGAGAGCTGGCCTCCGCCTTCAATTTGATGACGCGCGAGCTGAGCGACCAGCGTGAGCGTCTGGTGCAGGCGGAACGCGTGGCGGCGTGGCGCGAGCTGGCGCGCCGGCTGGCCCACGAGCTGAAGAATCCTCTGTTCCCGCTGCAGATCACGGTGGAGAACTTGCTGCGAGCTAAAGAACAGAATCCGGCACAATTCGAGGAGGTGTTTCGCGAGAGCGCGGGCACGTTGCTGGCGGAGATCGCCAACCTGCGCGCCATCGTCCAGCGCTTCAGCGACTTCGCGCGCATGCCCGCGCCCGAGCTGCAGCCGGTGCGGCTGAGCGAACTGACAGAGCACGTCCTGAAGCTGCTCGAGCCGCAGTTCACCGCTGCTGGCCGCGCGCCGATCACGGCGAAGGTCGAACTTGATCCGGAGCTACCCGTGATCCAGGCCGATCCCGAGCTGATCACCCGCGCGCTGCAAAACCTGGTGCTGAACGCGATTGACGCGATGCCATCGGGAGGCATCCTGACAGTGCGCACCAGCCCTAGCGACGGCGCAGTGACGATTTCGGTAAGCGATACCGGCACCGGGCTGACGCGCGAAGAGTGCGAACGCCTGTTCACGCCCTATTACACCACCAAGCAGCACGGCACGGGCCTGGGACTGGCGATCGTGCAGTCGGTGGTAAGCGACCATCACGGCAAGATCACGGTGGAGAGCGAGCCGGGACGCGGTTCCACGTTTCGCATTGAACTGCCGTTGCAGATGCCGGAGACTAAGCCTACTCGGAGCGCCAATGTCTAGCCCACCGCAGCCGGCGCCGCAGAAGGCGCGCCTGCTGATCATCGACGATGACGCCAACACGCTGGCCTCGCTCTCTCGCGCCTTTCGCCTCGCCGGGCACGAGGCGGTCGTGTGCGACAGCGCCGCGCGCGCGCTCGAACTCATCAGGTCGCAGAGCTTCGACCTGATCTTCTCCGACGTGGTGATGCCGGGCAGAGACGGGCTCGCGTTCCTTGAGGACTGCCGTACGCTGGGTCTCGCCACCCCTGTGGTGATGATGTCCGGGCAGGCGCACATCGAGATGGCGGTACGCGCCACGCGGCTGGGCGCGATCGACTTCCTGGAGAAGCCGATCTCCACCGATAAGCTGCTGCTCACCGTGGAGAACGCGCTCAAGCTGAAGCGGCTGGAGCAGGAGAACCGCGAGCTGCGCCAGCGCGTCGGCAAGCAGGACATCATCTTCACGGGCGAAGCCATGCGCAAAGTGATGGCGCAGGCCGAGCGCGTGGCCGCCAGCGAAACGCGCGTTTGCATCCTGGGCGAGACCGGCACCGGAAAGGAACTGGTGGCGCGCCGGCTGCACGAGCATAGCCCGCGGCGCAACGGGCCGTTCGTCACGCTGAATTGCGCGGCCGTGCCCGCCGAGCTGGTGGAGTCGGAGCTGTTCGGCCACGAGAAGGGCGCGTTCACCGGCGCCGCCGCGCGGCATGCCGGCAAGTTCGAGCAGGCCGAGCGCGGCACGCTCTTCCTCGACGAGATCGGCGACATGCCGCTCTCGATGCAGGCCAAGCTGCTGCGCGTGCTGGAGCAGAACGAGATCGAGCGCGTCGGCGGCGAGCGTCCGATTGCGGTGGACGTGCGGGTGATAGTAGCGACGCACCGTCGGTTGGAGTCGCTGGTACAGGAAGGAAAGTTCCGGCAGGACCTGTATCACCGCATTTACGTTTATCCGCTCGCCTTGCCTGCGCTGCGCGACCGCCGCGAAGACATTCCGGCGCTGGTTGAGCATTTCGCTCGCCAGATCAGCGAACAGAACGGATGGAAGCCGGTCAGCGTGAGCGCCGATGCCATTGAACTTCTCCAGGCCTATTCGTGGCCGGGAAATGTTCGGGAGCTGCGCAACGTGGTCGAGCGGCTGCTGCTGCTTGCCACCGACAACCACGTGGACGCCGCAATCGTTCGCGCCGCCCTGCCGGATCTCGCCTCTTCCGCGGCACCCGAATCGTCTGCCGTCTCAGGTCCGCTCGCCGGACGCGTGGAGACGTTCGAGCGCAGCGCCATCCTTGCCGAACTGAAGGCCCAGCAGTATCACATCACGCGCACGGCGGAAGCGCTGGGGCTTGAGCGCAGCCATCTTTACAAGAAGTGCCAGCAGCTCGGCATTGACCTGCAGGCGCTGCGCAAGCAAGGCTGAGCCGGGTGGATCATCTCAGAGGCTGCCGCCTGTGATCTCTTGCCGGTCTCGCATCAATTCGCCAGCCGCGTGATGCCGAGTTTCTCCATCTTGTAGATCAGCGTGGTTCGCTTCAGTCCCAGCCGCTTGGCGGCGCCGTTGCGGCCTCCCACCACCCAGTTTGTATCCTGGAGAATTTTGAGGATGTGGCTGCGCTCGGTCTGTTCCAGAGTGCTGGAGTTCGCAGGAGCGGCGGCAGGACGATCCAGTTCGCCCAGAGCCGCTCGCAGTGTGTTGCCCGGCGACAGGATCACGGCGCGCTCGATGAAGTTCTGCAACTCCCGGATATTGCCCGGCCAGGAATAACGAGTCATGGCCTCCATGGCCTGCTCCGGGATGGTATCGATCTTCTTGTTGGTCTCGCGGGCATACTTGGCCACGAAGTGCCGCACCAGCATGGGGATGTCTTCCGCGCGATCGCGCAACGGAGGAACGCTGATGGGAAAAATATTCAGCCGGTAGTACAGGTCGCTGCGAAACTGCTTGTCGGCAACCATCTGCGCAAGATCGCGGTTCGTAGCGGCGATCAGGCGGATATCCACCCGCTGTGTCCGCGTGCTGCCCAGCCTCTCAAACTCTTTTTCCTGCAGGACCCGCAGCAGCTTGGGCTGCAATTCCGGCGGAATGTCGCCCACTTCGTCCAGGAACAACGTTCCCTTGTCGGCGAGCTCGAAGCGCCCGACCTTCTGCGCGATGGCGCCCGTGAAAGCGCCCTTCTCGTGGCCGAAAAGCTCACTTTCCAGCAATCCGGTCGGAATCGCAGCGCAATTCAGCTTGGCCAGAATATGCTCGCGCCGCGTGCTGAGGTCATGAATGGCCCGCGCCACCAGTTCCTTGCCCGTTCCAGTCTCGCCAATGATCAGGACAGTCGAATCCGTGGGCGCGACGGTCTCCACCTGCTTCAGCACGGCGCGCAGCCCGGAACTGCCGCCGATGATTTCCTCGAAATCGTGCTCCACGCGGATTTCCTGCCGCAGATACGAGCTCTCTTCCGACAAACGCTCCTGCGCTTCCTTGATTCTGCGATGCTCCAGCGCATTTCCCACCGCGATGGCAATCTGGCTGGCAATCGGAGCCAGGAACTCAAGGTCGTCGTTGGTGAACGGAGTCAGGGTCCGCCGGTTCAACTGCAGGATGCCCTGCACGCGGCCGCGAATGACGAGCGGCAGAAAGCACATCGCTTTGAAACCTTCGCTCGCAAAAACCCTTCTGGCCCGGGGATCGAGCCAGCCCGGCAGAGGCTCACTTAAGGTGAGCGGTTTGCCGGTATCGAGTACCCGCCCCAAGCCGGAGCCGGTCATCGGAATTCGAAGCTGCTCGCGCATCATTCCCTTGCCGTCGGGGGAATCGACCATGTACACCTGGAAATCGTTGTGTTCGGCATCGGGCAGCGACACGTTGACGGAATCGCACTGCATCACCCGCCGCAGCGTGCCGGAGATGGCGCCAAACAGCTCCTCGAACTCCAGGTTGGAGACCACGCTGTTGTTCACCTCAAGCAGCAGGCGAAACCGGTCGCGCTCGCGGGCTACCTGCTGCTGGAGGGCGCGGGCGTCCTCATAGTTCAGCGCGTTGTCGATGGCCGTCGCTACCTGGCCGGCCACCAGCAAGGGGATCTCCAGCTCCGCCGGACTATAAGCATCGACCTGGCACGCGCCAAAGTTCAGGGCGCCGAGCCGGCGGCGAGCCGAGGTCAGCGGCACGCTGCACATCGACCGCACACCATGCGAGAGAAAGCGCTGCATCGACTCGCGGAAGCGGGGGTATTGCTCCGTATTGCCGACGATCAGCGGCTGCTGCTGCTCCCAGACCCAGGCGGACGACGACGCGTCCATGGCGAATTCCGCTCCCGGCTGCAGCTTGGGGACGCTGCTCTCGAGCGTGTGCAATCGCATCACGTTCCGCGCCGGATCGTGCAGCACGACGCTGAGGTAGCCGAAGTCGAGAAGCCCGTGGAGTTGCCCGGCGAGATTGTGCAGCAGCTCCGACAGATTCTTGTGGGTGGCAATGATCCGCGAGACTTCGAGGAGCGCGCGCCATTTTTCCGGGCAGCGAAAGATCGGAGTGATCTCCGCGGCAGCAACGGCGGCGCCGTCAACACCGAGTGATTCCCTCACACTTCAACCCCTAATACGCCAGGGCCCTCAATGATCGACCCCCGGTCTCGTGCGCTTACAAGAAGAGATGCACGGCAGCACGACGAAGCTGCAAATGTGCCCTGCAAAAAAAAATGCTCGCTCTCATCGTAAATTTTTGAATCGTTGGAGGGCGCGACGGTGTGCCGTCACCTTGTCGGACTACCGACTGACAAATCACATCCACGCTCGCCTCGGATCCGCTTGCGCCGGGCCGTTAAGTCCCCGCCTTACAAGCGCCTGGCCCTCCCAAGCGAATCACCTCAGCAGTTGGCAACAGTCTTGCCCTTGCCCAGCTTGCAAGTTGGCAAGGAGGGACAAAAAATGAAATCGAACGTGCATCGCATCGTTGAATTGGCGGTTAGTGAGATTGGCATGATTTTCTTGTTGCTGGCGCTTGCGGTCGGCATCGCATCCATCCCGGCACACGCTGAGGAGAACGCCTGGTCGGTCGACGCAGAGCATTCCGTTGCGCGCCTGTCATTGGGATCGGGATCGAAATCGGTAGAGGTCGGTATTGCCCGCGTCAGCGGCAATGTCGCTTTCAGCGCCGAGGGAGCCGCCGATCCGGTGGTCAATCTGAATCTTGCGCCAGAGCAGATCCAGGGCGCGGATCCGGTCGATATCAGCTTCAAGTCGAAGCGCTCGATGATGACCAATGATGGCCAGATAGCAGTCGTTGGAGATTTGACTGTTACTCGCGTTGAGCGCAGCGAATACCTTGACCCCAACGAAGGCTACTACGGGCCTACCTATGGCGACCCGGTCAGCACCACCGCTACCAGGGAAGTTACGCTGCTACTGCCGGCCAACGCGCATCCGGAGCTGCAGAACGCGAGCATGCAGATCTCCGCTTCTACCAAAGTCAGCCGCGAGTATTTTCCTCAGTTGCTGAACGTGATTTCTCCAGGCAACTGGTCGAACGTGGTTGTTCAGGACGAAAACTGCACCGTGCCGGCGGTCACCGGTGAGGGCTACTACGGAGCCACCTGCACCGGAACGCCCGTCGAAACGGCGACCAACAGCGTAGCGCCATCGACGCCGACTTCCGGCGAAGGCTACTACGGATTCGAGCCGGCGGTCATTCCCGATGGCGGCCAGGCGACGATCGCCTTCGACCTCAAACTGACCCGGACAGCATCTGCGCCGAACGCGGTTACCGCTGGGGCTCAAACTGCCGGCAACTGAGACTCCATCAAGCCTTCGGAGGGAATCCCGGATGCGGATTCCCTCTGAAAGCATTCCCCCTCATCCCTCGCAAGACCACTTCTGCAATATCGGGCGCGTCCTCGCGGGCGCGCCCGTTCCTCCCGACCCTGATGTTGCTCTCATCGCCGGGAGCACGGGTTGCGGTTGTTAGTCAGGTATCCCGGAGGATACGCACCACGGTCGTAAGGGCCGTCGTCCCCGTAGTAGGGGCCGTTGCCTGGGTACCCGCTGCTATTGGGGTAGTAACCTCCGCCGTCACCGGCAGACTCGTTGTAGTACTCGTTCCGGCGCCGGTACTGGTCGACGGCGTATCCGGCGGATGCGCCGAGCCCCGCGCCAATCAGGGCACCCGTAGGGCCGCCGATCCTATGTCCTACATATGCGCCTGCCGCGGTAGATCCTCCGATAATGGCTATACTCTTCCACGCATCGGCGGTCTGGGCCTGCACGGGCTGGATGGCCAGCGAAGTAAAGGCCGCAACCATCGCAAGTGCGACAAAACAGCTGCTCCTGACCGTCTCACTTGCGAGCTTGGTCAATAGTTCACAGAGTCTGGTGTATGTCATGGGTCCCTTCCCGATAGTTCAAACCCTTCTTATCTCCGGGTGTCGCGGCAGGAGGCGCCGGGGATGTAAAAAAATTTGTAGGAGGGCTGGCATAGCGCAGGCCTGGTCTGCGCGACAGCTCTCAAAAGGGACCTTAGAATTGAGGGGTTTAGCGGGCGTGAGCGAAGCGGGACCCTCAGGCTGGAAGGTGGCAGGGGGCTAGTTAGTGATGTGGGGACCTATCGATAATCATCCCGCCGCAGGCCCATGTGCAACTGGTCCCGGGGGGCCGTTCGTCTCGCTCTAACGGCCCGCACATTTCGCACGCGCTTTCCCCGGGACCCATCCCGGCGGTTAGCCAGTTACGCCAAGACCCGAAGAGCCAAGTCCGGCGCGCCTAGCCGCTGGAACGCTAATCAAGCACTGCGCCTTACGCTGGCGGGCACAGGCCGCAGGTGCGTGGAAGTTGAAAACAGGCTGGAGGCGCGGGTCGGAAGGCCAGGTCGAAGGAGTTGACGGTTATCGCTTTCCTGCTGGAAGTGAAACAATCCAACCTGCCCGCTGAATCACACCGCACGCCGCGCTGGTTTACGCCGAGCCAGGCGAAGCAGCGCCTTGTCCAAGGCCGTCCGAAAAAATGCCTTCGCAGCGTGGAGCGCGTTTTCGATTCCGCTCTGCAAAAAATCGCTGCCAGGCCTTCCCCATCGTAACCGCCCCTGCCCCGCGCCCGATACGTGGAGAGCGCTCTCTTCACGAAAAGCGCGGGCGAGATGTTCACGATAGAAGTTTTTCTGGAACCCGGGCGCCTTCTGAACAATCTGAATAGCCGAAGCGCCAGCTCCTAGCGACTTCGAAACGGAGGCACTCATGCCCGCAACCAAAGTCCGCTACGTTCCCGTCGGCTATCACACCGCAACTCCCTACCTCATCATTGGCACTGGCAAGGCTGCCGACGCCCTCCAGTGGTACAAGGATGTCTTCGCGGCTGTCGAGCAGATGCGCTTTCCCGCGCCCGACGGAAGGATCGGTCATGCCGAAACCCAGATCGGCGACTCCCACATCATGCTCGCCGACGAATACCCGGAAATGGGCTATCGCGGTCCGGAGTCGCTCGGCGGCAGCCCTTCTCTGGTCCTGATTTATGTTGAGGACGTCGATTCAGTATTCAAGAAGGCGCTCGCCCATGGCGCCAAGGTGATGCAGGGCCTGAAAGACCAGTTCTACGGCGATCGCAATGGAACCATCACAGATCCGTTCGGCCACAACTGGACCATCGCCACTCACATCGAGGACGTTACGCCGGAAGAGATGCGGCGCCGCATGTCCGCGGGCCAGAAGTGATTGTGCGTGTTTTACCGATCACCGACGTCACCTCTACCTCGCCTGGAACGAACCCGCCGCGCTGCCTGTTAGCTACCCTCTTGGTGCGTAGAGCGGGTTTACGATTTTTGACTCCGCCGTGATCGGAAGCGTAGGAGCCTGGAGGCGCGGGTCGGAATCGAACTTGAGCCGTCTTGCGGGCGGCGTCCGAGCCCGCAGGCGAAATCCTGAGCGAAGCGAAGGACCTGAATCTACCGTGATCGCAAGGGGATTTAAGTTGGAGGCGCGGGTCGGAATCGAACCGACGTATAAAGGTTTTGCAGACCTCTCCCTTACCACTTGGGTACCGCGCCTTTTCAATGACTTAACCACGATTTTACTGCTTTCTACTACACAGTTACTACACAGCCTTCTTGATAAGGACATCCAGAATGCCGCTTTCTGGCAGTGCTGGCGGCAGGTCGATGATGGCCTCTAACCGTTTCATGGCGTCGATGCTCTGTTGCGGCAGCCGTTTGATATACGCCTGTTCGGTCACCCTTGGATCAGCGTGCCTCAAGATGGCTTGAATGGTCAAGGTGTCAACTCCGAGATCGTGCAAATTGGTTCCCAGACCGCGCCTGAAACCGTGCCAACCCTGCCAGTGCAGCTTGCTCTCATCGCGGACAAACTTGTGATCCGCGTCCGCGTGCTCGATACCGCGCTTGCCGCACGTCCGACAACATTCGATGTGGGGCCGGATCACCCGATACACCAGAGCGTCCGTCCGCAGCCGTGCTCCCTTCGGGCCGACAAACAGCGGGCCTTCCGATCTTCCCAAGCGCCGAATGTGCGCGTCCAGCATCTTTGCCAGCGGCCCGATTACTGGAATCTCGCCTGCACTCTTACCCTTCGGCTGATTGACGTGTGACCGCCACAGGGAACGGCTCACATACAGCGAGTGCCCATTATAATCCTCGACATTGAAACCGCGAAGTTCGCCCTCGCGTGCTCCCGTGAATGCCGCTGTAGCCACAATCGTTCGCGCTGGCTCTGGCAACATTGTGAGCATCTGATGAACTTCGGGCAAGAGATACGCGGCGGTCTCAGCTTCCCGTTCTCCCTTTGGCAACTCTGCGTCCTTCATCGGATTCTCTTGTCCCTTGGGAAAGAATCCCATGCGCTTCGCGTGAGTGAACGCGGCAGAGAGCATCATCTTGATGTGCTTCAAAGTATTCGATGCCAGATGATTTGCGACCGCGATTGCCAGCAGCAGCCGGTTGGCGTCCGGGGTGCTGAAGTCCCTGATATAGACGCCTTCTACTCTCCGCGCAATGTGATTCTTCCAAATGAGCGAGTACGCGCTATAGACACTCGGACGGCGCTGCGACTTCAGCCACGGCAAATATTCGCTTTCGACAAATCCCGTGAGCATCATCGTGTGTGCCTGTCCACCGGGTTTGGTCTCCGCTACCTGAATCGGTTGCAGGATTTCATCCAGCAGGGGCCGGACATCGCTTTCGTAGCGCCGAGAAGTTCGCAACCAACAAGCCAAGCCGCTGCTTGAGTCCCTGCGGCAATGGTTCGAGTCGACGCTTTTGAAGCTCTCCCGCAAGTCGGACACGACGGCGGCGATTCGCTATGCGCTTGGACTATGGCAAGCTGCTGTGGCGATTTTTCACCAACTGTCATCGCGCGCTGGGGCAGTCACCGTAGAATGTAGTTTCCCGTTGCACGGGAGGCTCCGATGAGGTTCTGTCTGTGCGTTTTCTTCGTATCGTTGGCGGTCACTTTCGCTGTGGCGCAAGGCCCCAAGAAGCCCGCGCTCGTCGCGGAGTGTATGGATCAAAAAACCTCGTACACGCCTGCGGGAACGGTTAGCCTAACAGTCACGATTGAGAATCGCGGCACATCTACCTTCTACATTTATCGGCCACTGGAATGGGGCTGGACCGGACTTTGGTTCCGGTTGCTCGATGCAAGAGGGAACCCTGTTCAGTTGAAGCAGCCTGTTACTGCCCCGCTGCCCCCGCCGCCGTTGGGCGACAAATCTCAACTGGTAGGCTTGGAACCGGGTTACTTCTACGGACGGCACCTCGATTTCACGCTGAGTGACTATGACCTGAAGCCGGGGACGTATTTCATAGGGTTCAAGTATCAGAGCTATTATCACGAGCGCGACGGCTTCGGATTACCGATCCTCACGTGGGACGACGGCGAGATCGTCGGTAACAAGATCGAGATTTCCATTCGCTAGAGGACAGTTGACGAAATCAGGTTTGCGCTCAGAACGCGACCAGTGATCGCAGAGTCAGAGACTCTCCATCCGGTTCAAGCTTCCAAGGCAACAACTCGCCGATGCGATTGACGGGGTGATCGGCGATTCGGGCCAACACCGTTCGCAAGTAGGCTTCTGGATCGCGGTCATTCAGTTTTGCTGTTCCGATCAAGCTATAGATCGCAGCTGCTCGCTCGCCTCCGGTGTCCGAGCCAGCGAATAAATAGTTCTTTCGACCAAGAGCGACCGCTCGCAGAGCGCGCTCTGCGGCATTGTTGTGTGTGCCTTGCTAAGGCACATGATCCTCCCCGGTGCAAATCCGGGCCGGCTAACTCTCGCTCCCGCCGGAAACACTCGGAGCGGATCAGGAGGCAACGAATGGTCTGAAGCACTCTGAGAAAAGGCCTCGTAATGGAGGCCAGTGGTCCATGCGGGCTGTAACGCGAGTGAACGTCGAGCAGGCCCCGAAAGCGCTGATGTGGAAGCCGACTCGCCATAATAACGAGGAAGGCCGCAGTCGCCGGGGAAGCGAGCGAGACACGCACCCGACGGTTCCACCGGGGTAGTGACGACGGCACGTATGGGAAATGGATGATGTGCAACAAGGGAAATCCGCCACCGTGGGGAGGACGACGAGTCCGAACCAACCGCGAATCCGCGAGGACCAGCACGGGCGGAGGCGGATGACGGATGGGTCCGTAGTACCGAAGAAGCCGGATAACTCCGGGGGAGGAAAGGGACCCTGACCCAACCAGAGCCAGGAAAGGGGCGACAGCCGGGTGATTGACGCTTGAGTCTACCAACACCAGAAGACAGGGTTGCGAAGCTCCAGACCTCGCTACAGACGAAAGCTAAGGCAGAACCAGCCTTCCGCTTCTATGCCTTGTGGGACAAGATCTACCGCAAGGACGTTCTCCAGGAAGCTTACCGGCGTTGTCGCCTGAACGCGGGCGCGCCGGGAGTGGACCGAGAGACGTTCGAGCAGATCGAAACCCGCGGGCTGGAGGAGTGGCTGGAAACTCTACAGCAGGAGCTGCGGACGAAGCGGTATCGGCCCCAGCCCTTGTTTCGGGTATGGATTCCCAAGAGCAATGGCGGACAACGGCCACTGGGCATTCCGACCGTCCGAGATCGAGTAGTACAGATGGCCGTAGTGCTGATTATCGGGCCGATCTTCGAGGCGGACCTGCTGCCCCAGCAGTATGGTTTCCGGCCCGGAGTGGACGCCAAGATGGCTGTGAGACGAATCTTCTGGCATGTGACGCAGCATGGGAGGCAAGAAGTCGTAGACGCTGATTTACGCGACTACTTCACTTCGATTCCGCACACCCCGTTGCTGCGCAGTCTGCGCCGACGCATCGCCGATGGGCAGTCACTCCACATCATCAAGAGCTGGCTAACAGTGCCAGTGGTGGAGTATGTCGACGGGCGAGCGGTGCGGTCCACCGAAGCACGACGAACGAAGCGTGGAACGCCACAGGGAGGAAATATTTCCCCGCTGTTGGCCAACTGCTACTTCCGTCGCTTTCTGCTGGCCTGGCAACAACACGGCCATCAGGCGCAACTCGATGCGCACGTCGTCAACTATGCCGATGATTTCGTGATCTGCTGCAAGCCCGGCAACGCGCAAGCAGCGATGACACGAATGAAAGCATTGATGACGCGGCTCGGGTTGACGGTGAATGAGGCCAAGACTCGGATCGCGTGTTTGCCCGAGGAGCCCTTCAACTTCCTCGGCTACACTTTCGGTCGCTTCTACAACAAGGAGGGACGGCCATACATTGGAACTCGGCCTTCCCGGAAGGCGATCAAGAGCCTGCTCGCGAGAATCCACGAACGGACAACGCCGCAATGGTACGCGGATACGCCCGAGAACACAGTAACCGTTATCAGTCGCCTGGTGCGTGGCTGGTGCGGATACTTTGATCAAGGGCCGGTCATGAAAGTTTATGCCCTCGTCCGCAAGTACACAGAGCGGCGCTTCCGACGGTGGTTGATGCGAAGGACGGGACGCCGAGGTACCGGGTATCGGCAGTATACAGATGAATATCTGTATCAGACGCTCGGTCTCTACGCGGTTCCGCTGCGACGCGCCGACCTGTCTAGTGCGAAGGTCTGAGGATGGGAGAAAGCCGGATGCGGGAAATCTGCACGTCCGGTTTGACGAGCGGGAACAGGAAACAGAGTCATGCCAAGCCGGACTGAGGCAGCGGAGCGAAAGTTCCGTCAAGCAGCCACCGGAAGGCTAACGCCACTGCGCCTGTTCTCGACTCCACCGATCTCCAAATGGCCATCGTCGCAGTAGCGCGTCAGCGGCTCACAGTCCCATCGGTCGGAGGCACGGAGCGGGCGTCGCGGTCTCCGGCGGACGCTTACGATGGAACTGCGGAAGGGGCACGCCATACGAAGCATTCTCTCCCGCCCCTTTTCTCCACTGACCCGCAAAACACGGCAGTCTTCAATCCCCTAGTAGTACAACTGGAGTCATTTTGATCATGGCGTACCCGAATTTATTAGTAGAGAGGACGTTGTAATGCCCTTCCTTCCACGGAGCCACGTTGAACATCTGCTTCCCTGTCGGCAAGATGCCGCAATTGTGATGCTGTAAACTGCATACTAGAAAGACCATGGTCTTCACGTGATAGGGCGACGTGGCAGCGGGCAGGATTGCTTTAACTGTGACGATATCTGCGTCAACCGTGTTGGAGACAACGTCGAGTTCTATTCGGCGCTGTTTCTTTCCTGCCAGTTGCGCGCTGGCGGTCTCGCAGTACAGCGCGAAGATCGCCACTGTGACTAGCGCCCACAGCACGAACCCAAACTGTTTGCGCTTCATAACCTCCCTTTTTCGTCCTAGGGTTTTTGCCAATCACCCTGGGTTGTTGCTGGTGTTCCTCGTTCATGTAGCTGGCGTGGCCTTCCGGGTCGGACAACCGTCAATCCTTGTCAGTAACTTTGCCCCTACAAGGATTCGGGAGCCGGGCCTCCATCAGGGAGGTGTGCCAGTTCCTCTGGGGTGGGGGAAGCTACGCTTCGACGTGAGGCAAAAATACGGGACGAGAGTGCCAGTTCTCCGACCAAACGTCTGTGCTGAATGTCACCGACTGGTGTGAGGTTCTTGCCACTCAGGGGCTTGAGGCTCCATCCCGATGCCAGGCTGGACAGGCATTCCAGCATTTTTTTCTTGGGGTTCTGAGGTCGCATCACCTTGGAACCCCGATTTTTGGCCCTGCCTGACCTCTGGGAATTGACGCAGCTTGGGATGGGGCATAGCATGACGAACCGTGCTCGCAGCAGGCACTCTGAAGGGACTCAATACATGGCAGACACCGAACTCCAGCACAAGACGAGAAAGCCACTACCGCCGATCACCGCGACGTGGATACGAACTAGCGTTCCAGAGCCTCCAGTAACACTGCCCATCGGCGTGACCTTCATAATCGAAGATGCCTTAACAATCCACGCCGAGCGAGTCGGAAGCCTCGCGGGGAGTGGATGATTCCGATTTCCTCGGATTTGACCCCACTCTTCATTCTTTAGCGAAATGGCCTCGAAGCGACCAAGCAGAAATTTTTTGAGGGAGAGCGGGATGAGGGGGGGGTGATGTCAGGCAGCGGGCGATGCCGCAGTCGGTTTTACTACACACTTCTACTACACAGCACTCAGCCGAACGCGCCGCAACGTGTTGATTCGCCGTCCAACGTGCTCCGACTGTGCCTAACGCAACCGATTGAAAAGAAAAAAGAGGGGAGAGATCGGAAGACTTTGCAGACCTCTCCCTTACCACTTGGGTACCGCGCCCCGAAACAGCGCTGTGCGAGGGCCACGAACAAAGAACTGGAGCGGGAGACGGGATTTGAACCCGCGACTTCGACCTTGGCAAGGTCGCACTCTACCGCTGAGTTACTCCCGCTCGGCCCCTCGATTATAGCCAAGCCGCAAAAAGCGGGTCAAACACCCGTCCGGCGGCGCAATCGTCGTGAAGTTCACGGTTTGCGGGCTCCCGAGGGTGGCGCGTGCGGCGACCACTGCGGATCCTTCTCCGGCGGCACCATCCGTCCGTCGCGCATGTGCAGGATGCGGTCGCCGTAGGTGGCCGCCTCCGGATTGTGCGTGATCATCAGCACCGTCTGGCCCAGTTCCTGGTTGGACTGGCGCAGCATGCGCAGCACGATCTCCGAGTTCACCGAGTCGAGATTGCCGGTGGGCTCGTCGGCCAGCACGATGGCCGGACGGTTGATCAGCGCCCGTGCCAGTGCCACCCGCTGCTGTTCGCCGCCGGATAGCTCGGCGGGACGATGGTGCATGCGATCGCCGATGCCCAGCATGCCGACGATGTGCTCAAAGAATTCGCGGTCGGCCCGCCCGTTGGTGCCGGCGATGTCGGCAGCGACATCGATGTTGCCGCGCGCGTCGAGTGTGGGCAGCAGGTTGAATTTCTGAAACACGAACCCGATCTTGCGCCGGCGCGCGGCCGTGCGCTGGGCGTCGCTCATCTGCGAAAAATCCTCGCCATCGATGGTCACTCGCCCCGAGGTCGGTCGCGTCAGCCCGCCCAGCAGGTAGAAGAGCGTGGATTTCCCGCTCCCCGACGGCCCCACGACGCTGACGAATTGACCCCGCTCCACCGCGAAGCTGACTCCGCGCAGCGCCGGGACATCCACCTTGCCCACGCGGTACATCTTCGCCAGACTATCCACCTCAATGATCGCCGCCATGCCGAAGATTGATATTACACGAGCGGCTGGCTTCCCGGTCTGGGCAGTTCGGGGTCCGCGGTCCGGTAGCATTCCTTCGGAGGGGCTGGGGCTCTAGGATGCGGCGGCCACACCGGCTTCCTCAGGCCGAGCCATGCGTTTGGGCCCGCGCTTGCGTGCCAGCAGCAGCCGGATGCGCTCCAGCAATTCCGCCGACGCGTAGGTCCCCTTGGGCAGGAAGACATCGGCGCGCGTGTCCTTTTCGTACACTTTGATCTTTCCCGAGAAGAGGATAGCGGGCAGGCAGGGCGCTTCGCTCTTGATGTGCGCGATCAGTTCGGTGCCGTCCAGGCCGGGCATGAGGAGGTCGCTGAGCACCAGGTCGATGCCGCCCTGGCGGAAGGCCGCCAGCGCGTCTTGCCCGTTGTTGCAGGCCACCACGCGATAGCCGCGGGTTTCCAGGATAACCTTGCGAACGGAAAGATTTTGTTCGTTGTCGTCAACGCAGAGGATGGTCTTCTTGACTTTCATTTCTTCCCCGGGAGCGGCAGTCAATCCCGCGACGGCCTGGGCAGCGTGCGGTCCCCGCCAAAAAAATTTGAGTGCAGCGCCAGCATCGTAGAAGAGAGGGCCGACCCTGTAAAGTAGCGACGATGCCAATAAGGGAATCGCCGCGCTGAGGGTCTTTGAAGAATGTTCTTGACTCGGAGGCCGCCCATTGGAGCCGGTTTTCACGAACCGCTGTTCAGAGGAGCACATCGCCGCGCATAAGCTGCACTACATTTCCACCGACGCGCACGTTAACGATTCCATTACCCGTGTGCGCGGCGCGCACGAAGATGCGGCTGGGACGCCGGATCTCCAGGCCCTGCTCGATGAGTACGCGCTCGTCGGAGCGGGCGACACCGTGCGTCACCATCCAGGCGGCGCAGCAGCCGGCGGCCGAACCTGTGGCCGGGTCTTCGCCGTTGTAGAAGATCATGCGCGCATGCAGCCGCGCCTTGGGGTCCTCGGTCTCGCGGGTGACGAAGTAGAAAAACTTGGCGTCGGTAGCTTCGAGGTATTCCGCCATGCGCTTCCAGCTCGGGCTCAGGTCCCGGATCACCGCCAGGCTGCGCAGGGGGACGATGGCGAAGGCCAGGCCGGTCGAGACCGTCTGGATGGGCAGGCCGGGATCGATGGCCTCCGGCTCCAGTCCCGCGGCCAGCGCCGCCGCGCGCTTGTCGTGGAAGGAACCCATCACCGGGTCGCGCTGCTGCATCTCGCCGAACAGTTTGCCGTGCAATTGCTCGAAGCGCACCGGGATCCTGCCGGCCTTCAGGTCGAGCACGACCTCGCGCTGGTTTGCCTTGCGCAGCACGAAGGCCGTGCCCAGTGTGGGATGCCCGGCGAACTCGAGCTCCTCCTGCACGGTGAAGATGCGTACCTTGACGCCCTGCCTGCTTTCGATCGTGCGCGGCCGCGGCAGCACGAAGGTGGTTTCCGCCAGGTTCATCTCGCGGGCCAAGGCTTGCATTTCGCGATCGCGCAGCCCGCGGGCGTCAGGAAACACAGCGAGCTGGTTGCCTTCGAGCGCGCGCGAGGTGAAAACGTCGACTTTGACAAAGGTGAAACGGCGCTTCTTCCGTCCGCTGGCTGGCTGCTTGCGGTTTGACATGCTCTTTCCCCGTGCATATTCTACCTGCCGGATGTGGACCCGCCCTCCGCTAGCGGCCTGTTGTTCTAGTACGTCGCCGCCGGCGTGCGGGTAGAGTCCCGACTCGAGTTCACAAAGACCCGCTCGCCGCTGCCGGCGAGCGGTTTTTTTTTGAGCCGTAATCCAGTCTGGAGTTGTCTGTAACACCAAAAGGAGAGAACGGAATGACGACCTACGCTCATCCCGAGGTCCTGGTCGAGACGTCCTGGCTGGCCGAGCACTTGCGCGATCCCAAGCTACGCCTGGTGGAAGTGGATGTGGATGCCATCGCCTACGGCCAGGGACACATCCCGGGCGCCATCGCTTGGTCCTGGACCACGCAGCTCGCCGACCAGGTGCGGCGCGACATCCTGTCGCAGACGGAGTTTGAGAACCTGCTGGCCAGCTCCGGGATCTCGAATGACACCACGCTGATCCTTTACGGCGACAACAACAACTGGTTCGCCGCCTGGGCGTTCTGGCAAGCCAAGATCTACGGGCACCGCGATGTGCGCATCCTTGATGGCGGCCGCAAGAAGTGGATCGCGGAAGGCCGCGACCTGACCACGGACGTGCCCTCGTATCCGCGCGCCAGCTACCGGGCGCCGGCGCCGGACCTCTCCATCCGCGCCCTCCTGCCGCAGGTCCAGGAGCAGAGCCGCAATCGCCTGCCGCTGGTGGACGTGCGCAGCCCCCAGGAGTTCACGGGAGAGATCGTGGCGCCTCCGGGGCTGCCCGAGACCGCGCAGCGCGGCGGCCACATCCCCAACGCTCGCAACATTCCGTGGGGCAAAGCGGCGAACGACGACGGCACCTTCAAGTCCTACGACGAGCTGAAAGTGCTCTACGGCGGCGAAGGCATCGACGGCACGCGTCCCATCATTGCCTATTGCCGGATCGGCGAGCGCTCCAGCCACTCCTGGTTCGTGCTCAAGTACCTGCTCGGCTACCAGAACGTCAGCAACTACGACGGTTCCTGGACGGAATGGGGCAACCTGGTGGGTGCGCCGGTGGAGAAAGGAACGTCGAGTTCGTCGGCGCGCGCGGCCTGAACAGGCTCAGGAAGAGTACGTGGCAAGTGAAGGGGCACGCCTTTCAGGCGTGCCGTAAAGGGGGTTAGATACGTTGGGCTTTAGCCCCCGCGACATGCTCCAGGGCCTGAAGGCCGTTCATTTGCGAGCGTTAACGGCACGGCTGGAAGCCGTGCCCCTTCACCTGTGCAAAGCCGGACGATCAACTTTGGATCGCTAGAACGATGAAGCCAGAAACCTATGAAGAAAAACGGCTGGAGGTAGAAGGCTGGCCGCTGCGGCTCACCTCCTACAAGCTGGGAGACGTGTTCCACTGCCAGGCGGACAACGTCTCCCCGGGTGCGACGCTGGTGCGGGAAACCGGCGCCAGCCGCGAAGAGGCGGAGCGGAAGGCAGTGGAAGTAGCACGGCGGCGCCTCCGCCGCACGCGGCGTCATCCTGCCTGAAAGCACCTTGTGAGCGGATCCGCGAATAACGAAAGCTCCAGAACTGCAGGACCGCAACCGGCTCAGTCGGGGCCGGGAAGCGATGCTACCAACTGGCGGCAGAGCAAATGGCTGGCCATCGGGGAGCTGCTGGTCGTGGCCTGCATCTTCGTGGCCGATGCCCGCCATCTCATTCCGTTCAGCAAGACTCCCTTCCTGCTGGCGTTCGCATGGGTCTCCCTCTGGGTGCGCAAAATGGGCTGGCGCGGCGTCGGGCTTGCCCGTTACCGAAACTGGGCGGCCACCTTCGCGTGGGGTGTCGGAGCCGGGCTGCTGCTGGAAGCCTTCCAGCTCTTCGTCAGCCAACCGCTGCTGGTGCGGCTGCTGCGGAAGCAGCCGAATCTCGAAGAATTCCGCCCCCTGATCGGAAACTTCAAGCTGACTTTACTCTTCATCGCCCTGGCCTGGACCCTCGCGGCCTTCGGAGAAGAGATGGTTTACCGAGGCTACCTGATGAACCGGGTTGCCGACCTGCTCGATCGTACCCGGCTCGCCTGGGTGGTCAGCCTGCTTGCAGTCCACGTCGGATTCGGGCTCGCCCACGCCTACCAGGGAGTGACCGGCATAATCGACGAAGGCCTCATGGGGCTCCTGCTGGGCCTGATCTATCTCGGCACGCGGCGTAATCTGGCCGTGCCGATCGTCGCGCACGGAATCCAGGACACGATTGACTTCCTGCTGATCTTCTTCGGGAAGTATCCCGGGATGTAGGCCTGGGAAGCTGCGGCCGTCTGATAAGCTATCGAGGCGTACGATTGGAAGCGCATGTGGTCCGGTGATCATCCCGGTCTTCAAAACCGGCGGACGTCGGTGAATCCCGGCGTCGGTGCGTTCGACTCGCACACGCTTCCGCCACAGTTCCTTCGCTTCGCTCAGGATTTCGGCGCGCGACTCCCGCTCGGCGACTTCGCCGCCTCGCTCACGCCGCGCAAGCGTCTCAACTTCAAAACCGGCGGACGTCGGTGAATCCCGGCGTCGGTGCGTTCGACTCGCACACGCTTCCGCCAATTCTGAGGTCCCTCGCTGCGCTCGGGATTTCGGCAGCGGCCCTTCGACATCGCTCAGGGCTCGGCCTCACGTTGCTCGGCCTCGGCTGGAACTCCGGCTACGCTTACGCGCTAAACGCCAGATCCTTCGCTCAGGATTTCGGCCCGCGGCTCAGGTTTTAGCCTGCCCTGAAGAGCTGAGCGAAGCGAAGCTGCCGAATGGGCCGCGGAAGGCGCCTCATGTTCGACTCCGACACGCTTCCGCCAATTATTTCAATCAACTAGGGTAGTGGTGCAGTCGTTTCAAACCGCACCACTACCGTGCGTTCGCAAGTTGACAGCTCTCCTCTTCGCCGCGGATCCTTCGCTTCGCCCAGGATTTCGGCGCGCGACTCCCGCTTGGCGGCTCCGCCGCCTCGCTCACGCCGCGCAGACGCCTCAACTCAGGCTAGGTCGAAGCGATCGAGGTTCATCACTTTATTCCATGCAGCCACGAAGTCCTTCACAAACGCCTCCTTCGCGTCGTTACATGCATAGACTTCCGCGATTGCCCGGAGCTGCGAGTTCGAACCGAAGACAAGGTCGACACGGGTGGCGCTCCACTTGAGTTTGCCCGTCGCGCGATCGCGCCCTTCGTAGACGCCTCCCGAGCCATTGGACGGCTGCCATTCGGTGCTCATATCGAGCAGGTTGACGAAGAAGTCGTTGGTCAGCGTCTCCGGCCGCTTGGTGAAGACGCCGTGCTTCGATTGCCCGAAATTCGCATTCAGGGCGCGCAGGCCGCCGATGAGAACCGTCATCTCGGGAGCCGTCAGCGTCAACAGTTGAGCCTTATCGATCAGCAGCTCCTCCGCGGATACGCTGAACTTGGCCTTCTCGTAGTTGCGGAAGCCGTCCGCGACCGGTTCGAGATAGGTGAAGGACTCGACGTCGGTTTGCTCTTGTGACGCGTCCGTGCGCCCCGGCGTGAAGGGGACTTTCACGTCGTGCCCGGCGGCCTTCGCGGCTTTCTCAACCGCCGCGCAGCCGGCGAGAACAATCAGGTCGGCCAGCGAGATCTTCTTCCGCTTACTGCCGTTGGACTGCGAGCTGTTGAACTCCTTCTGGATCGCCTCCAGCTTCTTCAGGGCCTTTGCGAGCAGCGCCGGCTGGTTTACTTCCCAGTCCTTTTGCGGCGCCAGGCGAATGCGCGCGCCGTTCGCGCCACCGCGCTTGTCGGACCCGCGGAACGTCGCCGCCGATGCCCAGGCCGTCGAGACTAGTTGAGAAACCGACAGTCCGGATTTGAGGATCTTGGCCTTCAGAGCTGTGACGTCCTTGGCCTCGATCAGCTTGTGATTGAGCGCCGGAACGGGGTCTTGCCAGATCAGCTCCTCCTCCGGGACCTCCGGGCCGAGATAGCGCGAACGCGGGCCCATATCGCGGTGGGTGAGCTTGAACCAACTTCGGGCGAACGCGTCTGCGAACTCATGCGGATGCTCGTAGAAGCGCCGGGAGATCTTCTCGTAGACCGGATCCACCCGCAAAGAGATGTCCGTGACCAGCATGGTTGGCGCGTGACGCTTCGACGGGTCGAAGGCATCCGGAATTGGCTTGGCGCCGTTTTTCGCTTGAAACTGATAAGCGCCGGCCGGGCTCTTGGTCAGCTCCCATTCGTAGCCGAACAGGTTCTCGAAGAAGTTGTTGCTCCACTTCGTTGGCGTCTTAGTCCAGGTAACTTCCGGGCCGCCGGTGATCGCGTCCTTGCCTTTGCCTGTGCCATAACGGCTCTTCCAGCCGAGGCCCATCTCCTCGAGGGGCGCTGCTTCTGGCTCGGGGCCAACAAGCTTCGGATCGCCAGCGCCGTGGGTTTTGCCGAAGGTGTGGCCGCCAGCGATCAGCGCGACCGTTTCCTCGTCGTTCATGGCCATACGGCGGAACGTTTCGCGAATGTCCGTGGCCGCCGCGATTGGATCCGGCTTGCCGCCGGGCCCTTCCGGATTCACGTAAATGAGACCCATCTGCACGGCAGCGAGCGGATTTTCAAGATCACGGACGCCGCTGTAGCGTTTGTCGCCAAGCCAGGTCTCCTCCTTGCCCCAGTACACGGCTTCGTCTGGTTCCCACACATCGGGGCGCCCGCCGCCAAAGCCGAAGGTCTTGAAGCCCATCGACTCGAGCGCGACGTTGCCGGCGAGGACCATCAGGTCGGCCCAGGAGATTTTCCGGCCGTGTTTCTCCTTGATCGGCCAAAGCAGCCGGCGCGCCTTGTCGAGGTTCGCGTTGTCCGGCCAGGAGTTGAGCGGCGCGAAGCGCTGTTGGCCGGTGCCGGCGCCGCCGCGCCCATCGCCGATGCGATACGTACCCGCGGCGTGCCACGCCATGCGAATCAAGAGTCCCCCGTAGTGGCCGAAATCCGCCGGCCACCAGTCCTGGCTGTCCGTCATCAGCGCCCGGAGGTCCTTCTTCAGCGCTTTGAAGTCGAGCTTCTTGAACTCTTTGGCATAGTTGAAGGCCTCGCCCATCGGATCGGATTGGGGCGAGTTCTGGCGGAGAATCCTGAGATTCAGCTGGTTCGGCCACCAGTCGCTGTTCGACCTCATTCCAATATTCGTGGTCCCGTGTACGACCGGGCACTTTGCTTCAGTTGCCATGATTTACTCCTTCCTTCCGGTTGGTCAAAAATTATGTAAAAAAACACTGTGGCGAATTGCGAGCCCGTCTCGGTTTTCCATTCGAGCAATTGCTGGCGACCGTGGTTGTTGATGCGCGATTCATCAAGTGTCCGCGCCCCTTGGAAACCTAACGGAAGAGCGACGCGGAGCGCACTTCGCGCAAAGCCCCCGGAAAATGAGTTCGCATTCGCGAAGAATCCGCCTACCGAGGGTGCGCGAGGCGGGCCTGGGCACGTCGTACCATTCTACGTCCTCAACATTGCCGCAGCGGTCGCAGATGAAGTGGTGATGCCGCATGCCTCTGGCATCGAATCGTGCGGCCCGGCCCTCGACGGCCACTTCCCGCACCAAACCCGCCTGCACGAGGTCCCGCAGATTGTTATAAGTCGTGGCCCTGGAAGAGCGTGGATCCAGGCGATTTACGGCTTCAAAGATTTCCGCAGCCGTGGGATGCCGGTTGCATTCCATCAAGAACGCCATCACGGCGTAGCGCTGCGGAGTACACCGCAACCCGCCGCTCTCCAGGGACCGTTTAATCGTCGCGGCGTCCATGAAGCAATTGGAATATATCTAATGTGACACTTTGTCAAGGCGCGACACCTTGGCTTGCCGCTGCGAGCAGAAAACTGGCGGACGAGTTCACCGGGACGGAACGCGGCTCCCACCTCCCTGCGGCAGCATTCGAAATTTGCATCGTTCCCATCGAAATTGTGCATTGTACTTATGGCTCGAATTGCCGGTATTAAAGGGGGTTGGCATTTGTCGCGACCCAGGTGCTCGGCAGCACCGGATGGGCAGTGTCGCCATTAATACAGGGACGGAGAGGCTGGCAGCAGGATGAACGAAGGCGATTGTTTCCAAGGACTTCCCGAGCCGCAAGGGCTCTATGACCCGCGCTACGAGCATGACGCCTGCGGTATCGGCTTTGTGGCCAGCATCAAGGGCGAGAAGTCGCACGACATCATCGTCAAGGGCATCCACATCCTGATCAACCTGACCCACCGCGGGGCCAGCGGCTGCGATGCCGAGACCGGCGATGGCGCCGGCGTTCTGATCCAGATCCCGCACAAGTTCTTCGCGCGCGAGTGCGCCAGCCTGGGATTCAACCTGCCGGCTCCGGGCGAATACGGGGTTGGCATGGTCTTCTTCCCGGTCGAGAAGCACGACCGGCTGCAATGCGAAGGTGTGCTGGAGCGCATCGTTCGGGAAGAAGGTCTCACGGTCCTGGGCTGGCGCGACACTCCCGTGGATGGTTCCGCCATTGGGCGCGTGGCGCGCGCGTCCCAGCCGTACATCCAGCAGATCTTTGTCGGACGCGCCGCCGGCATGGATGTGGATGCCTTCGAGCGCAAGCTCTACGTCGTCCGCCGGCGCGCGGAAAACGAGATCACCAGCTCCAGCCTGGAGCACAAGGGCATGTTCTATGTGCCTTCGCTTTCGGCACGGACGATCATCTATAAGGGCCTGCTGCTGGCGCCGCAAATCTCCAGATTCTACGGTGAACTGGAGGATCCCGATGTGACCAGCGCGCTGTGCCTGGTGCATCAGCGGTTCTCGACCAATACGTTTCCTACCTGGCACCTGGCGCACCCGTATCGTTATGTGGCGCACAACGGCGAGATCAATACCGTCAAGGGCAACGCCAACTGGATGGTGGCGCGGCAGGCGACGCTCGCCTCGCCGCTGTTCGGAGACGACACTAAGAAGCTGTTTCCGATCGTGCAGCCCGGCGGCAGCGACTCCGCCAATTTCGATAACGTGCTGGAACTGCTAGTGCAGTCCGGCCGCAGCCTGCCGCACGCCATGGCGATGATGATTCCCGAGGCCTGGTCGGAGCACACCAGCAAGGAGAAGCGCGATTTCTACGAGTATCACGCTTCGCTGATGGAGCCGTGGGACGGCCCTGCGGCCATCGCCTTCACCGACGGCCGCGTCATCGGGGCCACGCTCGACCGCAACGGCCTGCGGCCCGCGCGCTATCTGGTTACCCACGATGGTCTGGTTGTGATGGCGTCAGAAACCGGAGTGCTTCCGGTGGAGCCGGAGAATGTTCGCACGAAAGGGCGGCTTCAGCCCGGCAAGATGTTCCTGGTGGACACCGAGCAGGGGCGGATCGTCTCCGATGAGGAGATCAAGAGCAGTCTGGTCCAGCGCAAGCCTTACGGCCAGTGGCTGAAGGAGCAGCAGATCCATATTGACGACCTGCCCGAACCCTTCCGCGTCATGGGCTCGGACCACGACACGATCGTCTTCCGACAGCGGATGTTTGGATACAGCGACGAAGATCTGCGGCGGATCCTTCTGCCTATGGCCGTGGACGGGCAGGAACCCGTGGGATCGATGGGATGGGACACGCCGCTGGCGTGCCTGTCGGACCATCCGCAGTCGCTGTTCAATTATTTCCGGATTCTGTTCGCGCAGGTCACCAATCCGCCCATCGACCCCATCCGCGAAGAGCTGGTGATGTCGCTGATCAGCTACATCGGGCAGGAGCGCAACATCCTGGATGAAGAGCCGATCAACTGCCACACCCTGCGGCTGGACCATCCGGTGCTGACCAACAGCGATCTGGAGCGCCTGCGCCGGGTTTCGCAGGGGGACTTCCTGGCCACCACTCTTCCCATTCTGTATCGCGTGGGCAGCGGCGAAAAAGGGCTGCGTGACGCGCTCAACGGTCTCTGCCGGCGCGCCACGCTGGCGCTGAAGTCCGGCTACACGCTGCTCATCCTGTCAGACCGCGGCGTGGACGAGGAGTACGCGCCCATCCCCAGCCTGCTGGCGCTCACCGCCATACACAATCACCTGGTGCGTGAAGCCACACGCTCGCAGTGCGCGCTGGTGGTGGAATCAGGAGAGCCGCGCGAGGTGATGCATTTCGCCCTGCTGATCGGCTATGGCGCCAGCGCCGTCAATCCGTATCTCGCGATCGAGACTCTGGAAGACATGGCCAAGCGCGGGCATCTGCCGGAGGGCCATACCTTCGCCACGGCCCTGAAGAACTACAAGAAGTCCATTAACAAAGGACTCCTGAAAACCTTCTCCAAGATGGGGATCTCGACCTTGCAGAGCTATCGCGGGGCGCAGGTCTTCGAGGCCATCGGCCTGAGCAAATC
>DATKLD010000027.1:0-17141 GCA_035542595.1 Terriglobales bacterium | reverse complement strand
TACAGACCGACCACCTCGACGTTGCGGTTCCAGACGACGCTGGTCAATGACGATCTGAGCACCGATCGTCCGCACAAACCGCTGACTGAGACCAAGAAAGGTACGGGCGGGCGGCGCAATTCGGGGGACGTTACGAGCTGGTTCCGCGGCGGCGCGCACAAGCGCAAGCTGCGCCTCATCGATTTCAAGCGCGACAAGGCGGGCGTGCCGGCCACGGTGGCGTCCATCGAGTACGACCCTAATCGCTCGGCGCGCATTGCGCTGCTGGCCTATGCCGATGGCGAGAAGCGCTACATCCTGCAACCCGCGGGGCTGAAGGTCGGACAGAAAGTGGTGAGTGGTCCCGACGCCGACATCCTGGTGGGCAACGCGCTGCCGCTGAGGAACATTCCTCCCGGTACCACCGTCCACAACTTGGAGCTGCGCCCGGGCAAGGGAGCGCAGATGGTGCGCTCGGCGGGCGGCGCGGCGCAGTTGGTGGCCAAGGAAGGCGACTATGCGCTGGTCAAGCTGCCTTCGGGCGAAACACGCAGGGTGTTGCTGGACTGCATGGCCACCATCGGGCAGGTGGGTAACCTGGATCACGAAAATATTTCCGTGGGCAAGGCGGGGCGAACGCGCTGGCTGGGGAAGCGTCCGCACAACCGTGGCGTTGCTATGAACCCGGTGGACCACCCGCACGGCGGCGGCGAAGGCAAGACCTCGGGCGGGCGGCATCCGGTAACGCCCTGGGGACAGCCCACCCGCGGCTACAAGACACGCAACAACAAGCGGACCGATAGGTTTATCGTGAACCGAGGGCGATGAAGTGACGGCGTTGTCCGCGGCGTTAGAGCCGCGGGCCGTCATCCTGAGCGAAGGCTGGGGAAGCGAGCCGAAGTCGAAGGAACTGGAGTTATGGCGAGATCAACGAAAAAGGGCGCGTTCGTGGACACTCACTTGATGCAAAAGATCGAGGAGCTGAACCGGCGCAACGAAAAGAAGGTAGTTCGCACCTGGTCGCGGCGCTCGACTGTCCACCCGGAAATGGTGGGACACACCATTGCGGTGCACAACGGCAAGAAGTTTATTCCGGTGTACCTCACCGAGAACATGGTGGGACATAAGCTGGGCGAGTTCAGTCCCACCCGCATCTTCAAGGGGCACTCGATGAAGGCGGCCACGGAAGTAGCGGCCAAGCCGGCGGGCGTTCCCGGCGGTCCGGGCGCACCGGTACCGGCGGCCCCGGCAGGTGGCGCTGCTCCGGCAGCCCCGGCGGGCGGCGCGGCTCCGGCGGCTCCGAAGACGTAACGAGGGACGATGATGGAATTCAGGGCGGAAACAAAATATCTCCGCGTCTCACCGCAGAAGGCGCGCCTGGTGCTGGACACCATCAAGGGCCGGCGAGTCGAGGATGCAATCAATATCCTGGCGTTCACCAAGAAGGGCGTGGCGCCAGACGTATCCAAGCTGCTGCGGTCGGCCATCGAGAACGCGAATTTTCTGAGCGGCGAGAAGGGGCTCGACGTGGACGTGGACAACCTCTACGTCAAGCACGCCGTGGCCAACGACGGCCCGCGTATGAAGCGGATCCGCCCGGCGCCCATGGGACGCGCCTATCGCTACCAGCGGCGCATGGCACACCTGGAGATCGTGCTGGCCGAGCGGGGCAAGCAGAATGGGGGAGCCATGGCCACCGTGGTCGGAGAAGAAAAAGCAGCGGCGAGCGCTCGTCCGAAGCCGCGTGCGGCCACCAAGAAACGATTAGCACGCCCTGCGAAGAAGACGGCGGGAGCGAAGAGATAGCGAGGACACAATGGGACAGAAGGTACATCCATACGGATTCCGGCTGGGGTACACCAAGCCGTGGAAGTCGCGCTGGTATCTGGAGCGCGATTACGACAAGACCCTGCTTGAAGACGTCAAGCTGAAGAACGAGCTGAAAGAAAAGCTCAAGTCGGCAGGCGTCAGCTCGATCGAGATCGAGCGTCCGGGCAACAAGCTGCGCATCATCATCCGGACGGCGCGGCCGGGCATCATCATCGGGCGCAAGGGCGCGGAGATCGACAAGCTCAAGCAGGAGGTGCAGAAACGCACCAACCGTGACGTGTTCATCGACATCCAGGAAGTGCACAAGCCCGAGCTGGACGCCCAACTGGTGTCGGAGTCGATCGCGCTGCAACTGGAGAAGCGCGTGGGCTTCCGCCGCGCCATGCGTAAGGCGGTGGACTCGGCGCTGCGCTTCGGCTGCAAGGGGATCAAGGTGCGGGTGAGCGGCCGGCTGAACGGGAACGAAATCGCGCGCTCGGAGTGGTACTTGCAGGGGCGGCTGCCGCTGCACACGCTGCGCGCCGACATCGAGTACGGATTCGCCGAGGCCAAGACCACCTATGGCGTGATTGGGGTGAAGTGCTGGATTTATCGTGGCGAGATCCTGACGCAGAAAAAGCGCGACGAGCAGGGTGTCTCCGCGCCGGGTGCGTTCTGAGACTGGAGACTCTGAACCATGCTGATGCCAAAGAAAGTTAAGTACCGCAAGCAGCAGCGCGGACGCATGCGCGGCAAGGCGTGGCGTGGCTCCGAGCTCGCCTATGGCGACTACGGGTTGAAGGTACTGGAGCCGGGCTGGATCACCGACCGTCAAATCGAGGCCAGCCGCGTGGCCATGACGCGCTTCATCAAGCGCGGGGGCAAGATCTGGCTGCGTCTGTTTCCCGACAAGCCGGTCACCAAGAAGCCGGCCGAAACCCGCATGGGCAAAGGCAAGGGCGCGCCTGACCACTGGGTTGCCGTGGTCCGTCCGGGCAAGATCCTGTTCGAGATGGAAGGAGTGACGCCCCAGGATGCGGCCGAAGCCATGCGCCTGGCGTCGCACAAGCTGCCGCTCAGGACGCGTCTCGTCTCGCGGCATGAGGTGTAGAGGACATGGACGCGGAGAAGATACGGAACCTGACCGACGCCGAGCTTAAGCACCAGGAGCGTGAGCTCAGCGACCAGCTCTTCCGCCTGAAGTTCCAGATGCGCATGGGACAGACGGAGAGCCTGAAGAAGATTCGCGGCCTGCGGCGGGACATCGCTCGGGTAAAGACCGTGGCCCGCCAGCGTGAGCTGGAGCAGGCCGCTACGGAGAAGAAATAGTCATGGCTGAAACGACACCAACCCAGTCGCGGCGCAACACCAAGATCGGCCACGTCGTCTCGACCAAGATGGCCAAGACCATCGTGGTGGAGACCACGCGGCAAAAGTCGCATGCGCTCTACCGCCGGGTGATTTCGCGGTCGAAGAAGTTTTATGCCCACGACGAAAACGGCACGGCACGCGTGGGCGATGTGGTGCTGATCGAAGAGACGCGGCCGATGTCGCGGCTGAAGCGCTGGCGGCTGAAGCAGGTGGTGCAGCGCGCCACGCTGGTTCCGGCGGCGGAAGAGCCGCAGGCCGGCTAGCCGTCCGGCGCGAGGGAAACGGAGAAGCATATGGCAGTGATGATGCGAAGCATGCTGGAGGTGGCCGACAACTCCGGCGCCCGCAAGCTGCAGATGATCCTGCCGCTGGGCGGGCACACCGGGCTGCGGGCCGGCCTGGGCGATGTGATCACGGCCAGCGTCAAGGAAGCGCTGCCCGAAGGCCAGGTTCAGAAGGGCAAGGTGGTGAAGGCGGTGGTGGTGCGGACGCGCAAGGAGCACCGGCGCCGGGACGGCACCTACATCCGTTTCGACCAGAACGCGGCCGTGCTCATCAACAACGAAGGCGAGCCCATCGGCACGCGCGTGTTCGGGCCGGTGGCGCGCGAACTGCGCGAGAAGCGGTTCCTGAAGATCGTTTCGCTGGCCCCGGAGGTCCTCTAGCGATGGCACAGGTGGCAAGCAACGGACACAAGCACGTTGACATCCGGCGCAATGACACAGTGCGGGTGATCACCGGGCGCGACAAAGGCAAGGAAGGGCGCGTGCTCCGCGTCTTTCCCAATGACGGCAGAGTGCTGGTCGAGCACGTGATGATGGTCAAGAAAAACGTGCGCCCGAATCCGTCGAAGCAGATCAAGGGCGGCGTGGCCGAGCAGGAGAGCCGGATCTCGCTCTCCAACGTGAAGCTGATCTGCCCGACCTGCGGACCGGTGCGCATCGGGCATGAGGTGCACGGCGACCGGAAAGTGCGCGTCTGCAAGAAGTGCGGGACAGTGCTGGATAAGTAATCGGGTCGTCGGGGGATCGTGTCATCGGGTGATCGAAAAGCAATTGGGCCAACGACCTCGATGAGACATTAGGTTTCGTACCTCGCGATGAACCAGCCCCGCAGGGGCGACCGAATATAGCCCGGCACGTAAGTGCCAGGTAGGCAAATTTAAGAGATCGAGCCCCTTCAGGGGCGGCACCGAAGAGAAACGAGAATGGCAAAACCAGACAAACCGAAGAAGCAGGCAGCGGCCGAGCCGGAAGAAAAAGCCGCGCCGGAGCGCCCGCGCGCCTCGGCTAAAACACCTCCGCGCCTGAAGGAAAAGTTCGTCAAAGAGGTCGCTCCCGCGCTGATGAAGGAGTTCGAGCTCAAGAACCCGAACGCGGTGCCGCGGCTGCACAAGATCGTTATCAACATGGGCGTGGGCGAGGCGACGCAGAACGCCAAGGTTCTCGACCCGGCGGCCATCGAGCTGGCGACCATCACCGGGCAGAAGCCGGTGATCACTCGTGCCAGGAAGTCGATCGCCGCCTTCAAGGTGCGCGCGGGCATGCCCATCGGCGCCATGGTGACCCTGCGCGGCCACCGCATGTACGAGTTCCTGGACCGGCTGGTGAATGTGGCCTTGCCGCGGGTGCGCGACTTCCGCGGCGTCTCCACCAAATCCTTCGATGGCCGCGGCAATTACACCCTGGGACTGCGCGACCAGCTGGCGTTTCCGGAGATCGATTACGCCAAGGTGGACAAGCTGAAAGGGATGAACGTGACCATCGTGACCACGGCCAAGAGCGACAACGAAGCGCGCGCCCTGCTGAAGCACATGGGCATGCCCTTCCGGCCCTAGGAACTGAGCCGATGATCCATCAAGTCATTGGGTCATTGAATTAGACAAGGAAATAATGGCGACTACAGCAAAAAGAGTAAAAGACGCGAGCAAGCCGAAGTTCTCTACCCGCCGGCACAACCGCTGCAAGCTGTGCGGGCGGCCGCGCGGCTACCTGCGCAAGTTCGGCATCTGCCGCTTGTGCTTCCGCGGTCTGGCGCTGCGCGGGGAACTGCCCGGCGTGTCGAAGTCTTCGTGGTGAACGGTAGTTTCGAGTCTGAAGTTTCGAGTTTCGAGCTTAGTTCGAGACCCGGGGACTTGAAACTGGAAACTTGAAACTTGAAACTGGAGAAGTGAGCATGAGTTTGACCGATCCGGTGGCGGATTTTCTGGCGCGCATCCGTAATGCCATCCATGCCAAGCACCAGACGGTGGATGTGCCGGCCTCCAAGCTGAAGCTGGAGATCGCCCGTATCCTCAAGGAAGAGGGCTACGTGGCCAACTACAAGGCGGTGGAAGAGGGCGGGCACAAGCTCGTGCGCGTGTACTTGAAGTACGGGCCGGACGAGGAAGCCACCATCTCCAATCTGGCGCGGGTGTCGCGGCCGGGCTGCCGTGTGTACGTGGGGCGCAATGAGATCCCGCGCGTGCTGGGCGGGATGGGAATCAGCATCCTGACCACGCCCAAAGGCGTGATGACCGGCCGCCAGGCGCGCAAGGAAGGCGTGGGCGGCGAAGTGCTGTGCGAAATCTGGTGAGCCGAATTTATGTCGCGAATTGGAAGAAAGCCGATTGAGCTTCCCAAGGGAGTCGAGGTCACGGTCACGGGCAACGTCGTGGCGGTGAAAGGACCCAAGGGCACCGTTCAAACGCATCTGCCGGAGGGCATTGCAGTCGAGCGCAAGGATGGCCATGTGCTGGCATCTCGGCAGGACGACTCCCACGCCGCCGTGCACGGCCTGGCGCGCGCGTTGCTGAACAACGCCGTCGAGGGCGTGACCAAGGGCTGGAGCAAGGAGCTGGAGATCGTGGGCATCGGCTACCGCGCCGAGCTGAAGGGTAAGGGCATCGTGGTGTTCAGCCTGGGGTATTCGCATCCCATCGAGTATCCGCTGCCGGAAGGGATTCAGGTAACGGTTGACCCCAAGCAGACGCGGCTGACCATCACCGGCATCGACCGGCAGAAGGTTGGGCAGGTGGCTGCCGACATGCGCGCCTTGCGTCCGCCCGATCCGTACAAGAACAAGGGCGTACGCTATGCGGGCGAGAAGCTGAAGAAGAAGGTGGGCAAGACGGGAGCGAAATAGTACCGAGTATCCAGTACCGAGTACCGAGTGCGTGCGACCTCGGTTCCCGTGCTGGACATCGGTGCTGAGAAAAATTGAATTCGCGGGCACTGTTCCGGGCGCAGGTGAAGCTCAACTCGGTACTCGCGACTCGGTACTGAAATATGATTCCGCAAATCGCAAAGAACGAAGTACGGCAGCGGATACACAAGCGCATCCGCCGCGGCTTGTACGGCACGCCGGAGCGTCCACGGTTGAGCGTGTATCGCTCCCTGAACCACATCTACGCGCAGCTTATCGACGACATGGCCCGGCAGACTGTGGTCTCGGCCAACTCGCGGGAAGGCGCCGGGAAACCAGAGGCGCGTGCCAGGAAGAAAACCGGCGGGAACCTGGCAGCAGCCAAGTCCGTCGGCAAGTTGCTCGCCCAGCGCGCCAAGGAGAAAGGTCTGAGCAAGGTGGTCTTTGATCGGGGCGGGTACCTGTACCACGGCCGGGTCAAGGCGCTGGCTGACGCTGCGCGCGAGGCAGGATTGCAGTTTTAATTGCGAGTACCCGGTACTAACGAGAGCGAGAATGCCAATATCGAAGAAGAGACTGGATGCCGGTCAGTATCAACTGAAGGACCAGGTGGTCGCCATCAACCGCGTGACCAAAGTGGTGAAGGGAGGCAAGAACCTGTCCTTTGCCGCGCTGGTGGTGGTGGGCGATCCCACGGCGGCGGTGGTGGGATACGGTTCCGGCAAGGCGAAGGAAGTGCCGCAGGCGATCCGCAAGGGGATCGAATCGGCCAAGAAGAACCTGGTACGCGTGAACCTGCGGCAGACCACCATTCCGCATTCCGTGCTGGGGCGCTTCGGCTCTGGCATGGTGTTGCTGAAGCCGGCGCCGGAAGGCACGGGCGTGATCGCCGGCGGCGCGGTGCGCGCGGTAATGACGTCGGCGGGCATCCAGAACGTGCTGACCAAGTCCATCGGCACGACCAATCCACACAACGTCATCAAGGCCACCTTCAATGCCCTGGGCAAGCTGCGCGACCGCAAGGAAGTGGCCAGTATGCGCGGCAAGGCCCCGGAGGAATTGTAAAGCCATGGTGCAAAACAAGAAGATTCGCTTGCAGTGGGTGCGTTCGGCCATTGCCGCGCCCACCAAGCACAAGCTGGTGGTCAAGGGCCTGGGTTTCACGCGGCTCAACCAGGTGATCGAGCGCGAGGACACGCCGGCCATCCGCGGAATGGTGGCCAAAGTGCCGCATTTGGTAACGATTTTGAATGGACAGTAAGGAGTTGCTCTTGGCTCTTCGCCGGACAGCTAAGAGCCAAGAGCTAAGAGCGAAAAGCCGAGTGATACAGACATGAACTTATCAACGATTCACGCACCCAAGCGCTCCTCGGAGAAGCGCAAGCGCATCGGCCGGGGCATGGGTTCGGGCATGGGCAAGACCGCGACCCGCGGTCACAAGGGACAGGGATCGCGTTCAGGTTCACGCCTGATGCGCGGCTTTGAAGGCGGCCAGATGCCGCTGCATCGCCGTTTGCCCAAGCGCGGCTTCACTAACATTTTCAAGCAGGAGTATGCCGTAGTGAACCTGAACCGCATCGCGGCCTTGGGCGAATCCAGCGTGACGCTGGAGTTGCTGCGCAAAGCGGGTCTGGCCGGCAAGCACGACCTGGTAAAGGTGCTCGGCGACGGTGAACTGAAAACGGCCGTTACCGTGCAGGCCCACAAATTTTCCAAGTCGGCACAGGAGAAGATCACCAAGGCCGGCGGCAGGACCGAGATCGTGGCTTAGTATGATCGAGAAATTCGCCAACATCTTCCGCATCCCCGACCTCCGTAAGCGGATTCTCTTCACGCTGGGGCTGCTGGCGGTGTACCGCCTGGGCGGGCACATTCCGACGCCGGGCATCAATGCCGACCTGTTGCAGCAGTTCTTCGAGCAGAACCGGGGAACCTTTCTGGGTTTCATCGACCTGTTCAGCGGCGGCCAGTTGCGCCGCCTCACGATTTTCGCCCTGGGGATCATGCCGTACATCACGGCCTCCATCATCCTGCAGTTACTGACGGTGGTCTATGAGCCCCTGGCCAAACTGCAAAAAGAAGGGGAACTGGGGCGGAAGAAGATCACGCAGTGGACACGCTATCTGACGGTCGGGCTCTCGGCCATGCAATCGCTGGGAATCGCGGTCACGCTGCAGAAGTCCACCCAGGGCGGGGCGGCATTCGTCACCAATCCCGGGCCCGGTTTCATAGTGATGACGGTCATCACGCTGACGGCGGGCAGTATCTTCGTGATGTGGCTGGGCGAGGAGATCACCGACCGCGGCGTGGGCAACGGCATGTCGCTGCTGATCTTCGCCGGCATCGTGGTGGGCCTGCCGCGAGGCGTCGCTGAACTGGCGGACAAGGCCAAGACCGATGCCTGGGGCTCCTTCACCGGCGTGGCCATCATTCTGCTGGTCGCCCTCATGGTGGCGGTGGTGGCCTTCATCGTATTCGTTGAACGCAGTGAGCGCCGTATCCCTGTGCAGTATGCCAAGCGCGTGGTTGGGCGCAAGGTGATGGGCGGCCAGTCCACCCACCTGCCCATGCGGGTAAACGCTGGCGGAGTAATGCCCATCATCTTCGCATCGTCGATTTTGACTTTCCCGCAGACGGCGCTGTTCGCCTTCAAGAACAACGTGGTTATCGGCAAGATCCTGCAATGGCTGGGCTGGGGAGAGCCCCTCTACACGCTGCTCTATGCGATAGGCATCATCTTCTTTGCATATTTCTATGTGTCCATCATCTTCAACCCCAGCGAAGTGGCGGACAACATGCGCAAGTATGGCGGGTTCGTCCCCGGCATCCGTCCGGGCAAGCGCACGGCGGACCACATCAACGACATCCTGACGCGCATCACGCTGGTGGGCGCGCTGTATTTGATCCTGATTTCGTTCATTCCGGAATGGATGATCGCAGGTATCCACCTGAACCACCTGCCGGGCGCGCTGGGGACGTTTTTCGAAAAACTGCCGCCCTGGGTCACCAGCGGGCTAGGCGTGACCTTTTATTTCGGAGGCACGTCGCTGCTGATCGTGGTGGGCGTGGCCATGGATACCGTACAGCAAGTTGAGGCGCAGCTCATCATGCGCCATTATGATGGTTTTACTCCGCGGAGCGGCAGGATCCGCGGGCGCAGGGCCTGGTAAGACGAGAAGTGGCGGCATGGTTCCGGCGTGGGGCGCCCGGGGGGTGGCCAGGATGCTCGAATGGATGGAAAGACAGGTGCGGCGGTCAGTGTGAAGTCCAAAGTCGGCCCGGTGATTCTGCTGGGAGCGCCGGGAGCGGGCAAAGGCACGCAGGCCAAGCTGATCATGCAGCGCTACGGGATCCCGCAGATCTCCACAGGGGACATCCTGCGTGACAACGTTAGCCGCGGTACGGAGCTGGGCAAGAAGGCCAAGGCCTTCATGGACAAAGGGGAATTGGTGCCCGACCAGCTCGTCTGCGACATGGTGGCGGACCGGCTGCGCCAGGCGGACTGCGCCCAGGGCTTCATTCTGGACGGCTTCCCCCGCACCGGGGCCCAGGCCGAATGGCTGGACGCGTTGCTGAAGAGCGAGTTCTTTGCGAAGCGATGCGCCGTGCCGCCGGTTGTGGTGAATTTCGAGGTTGGATATAATCAGTTGCTGCGCCGTCTGACGGGGCGCCGTTCTTGTCCCACCTGCGGAAGGATCTACAACGTTTATTCTCAGCCTCCCCGCGTCGCCGATACCTGCGATGTCGACGGCTCGAAGCTGGTGACGCGCAAGGACGATTCCGAGGAAGTCATCGCCGAACGCCTTAAGGCCTACGAGCGCCAGACGCTTCCCCTGATCGACTATTACCGTCGCCAGGGGCGGCTGCGCGAGGTAGATGGAGACCGGGCCCCGGAACAGGTCACAGCAGAGGCGTTCCGGGCGATTGAGCATGGCAATAGTTTGTAAGTCGGCCGCAGAGCTGGAGAAGATGCGGCGCAGCGGCCACGTCGTGCGCCAGGTGCTGGACGCGGTGAAGGCCATGGTGAAGCCGGGTGTCACCACCATGGACCTGGAGCGGGCGGCCGCGGACAAGATTGAAAAGCTGGGCGCCAAGCCGGCCTTCAAAGGGTACTACGATTATCCCTGCGTGCTGTGCGCGTCGGTGAACCAGGAGATTGTGCACGGTATTCCGTCGGACCGGCGGGTGCTGAAGGATGGGGATATCGTCTCCCTCGATTGTGGCGTGGTGCTGGATGGCTACTACGGAGACGCGGCAGTGACGGTGGCGGTCGGAGAGAACCTGCGCCCCGAGGTCCAGAGACTGCTGAAGGTCACCGAAGAGTCGCTGTACAAAGGTATCGAGAAGGTGCGCATCGGCAACGCGGTGGGCGACGTTGGCGCTGCGGTGCAGGAGTGGGTGGAAGCGCACGGTTTCAGCGTGGTGCGTGAGTTCGTAGGTCACGGCATCGGGACCAAGCTGCACGAGGATCCCCAGGTGCCGAACTTCGGCACGCGCGGGCACGGCGCCCGGTTGCGCGAAGGCATGGTGCTGGCCGTCGAGCCCATGGTCAACATTGGCAAACCTGGCACGCGCGTGCTCGACGATAACTGGACGGCGGTCACGGAGGACGGCAGCTACAGCGCTCATTTCGAGCACTGCGTGGCCGTCACCAAGAATGGCCCTCTGATCCTGACGGAATAGTGGTTTGGTTCTTTGTAGGTGCTGCAAGCATCAAATCGGCATCCAGCCGAGCGGAGTTGAATGAGTAGAGGCGTCTGCGGGGCGTCTGAGCCCCGCGCCGCAATCCCGAGCGCAGCGAGGGATCTCAAGTCTAGAAGAATAAGGGGTGCATGAGTAAGGAAGACGCGATTGAAGTCATGGCGACGGTGATCGAGCCGTTGCCCAACGCCATGTTCCGGGTGGAACTGGAGAACAAGCATCAGGTGCTCGCGCACGTTTCGGGGCGGATGCGCAAGAACTTCATCCGCATTTTGCCGGGCGACAAGGTCGCGGTGGAGCTATCACCGTACGACCTGACACGAGGACGAATCGTTTATCGGTACAAATGAGCACTTAGCACTTGGCAATTAGCACATGGCCAAATGCTAAATGCCAAGTGCCAAGTGCCAAGTGCTCATTGCAGGTTCCTATGAAAGTACGCGCATCGGTCAAGAAGATTTGCGATAAGTGCAAGATCATCCGCCGCCGTGGAGTGGTGCGGGTGATCTGCGAAAACTCGAAGCACAAACAGCGTCAAGGCTGAGCCAGCTACGAGCTGCTAGCTTCTAGCCATTAGCTAGAGGCTAACAGCTAGCGGCTAGGAGCTAACTATGGCACGTATTGCCGGCGTGGATCTACCGCGCCAGAAGCACATCGACATTGCGCTGACGTACATCTACGGCATCGGCCAGCCGCGCGCCCGCCGCATCGTGGCGCAGGCGAGCGTCGAGCCCATGAAGAAGGTGCAGGACCTTAACGACGACGAGGTCAACCGCATCCGCCAGATTATCGAAAGCGAAGGCGGCATCGAAGGCGACCTGCGTAAAGACACGCAGATGCACATCAAGCGGCTGATCGAAATCGGTTCGTACCGCGGGCATCGTCATCGCCGCGGGCTGCCCGTGCGCGGGCAGCGTACGCATACCAACGCGCGCACTCGCAAAGGGCCGCGCCGTGGCACGGTGGCGCAAAAGAAGAAGTCGACAGCCAAGACTTAATGCAGTTGTCAGTTGCCAGTTGTCAGTGAGGCACACGAGTTGCTCAACTGACACGGGCAATTGAAAAACTGACAACTGAAAACTGAGAACTGAACATGGCAAAAACACCAGCAGCAGGAGCCGCCGCCGGCACACCCGAAGCGCCGGCGAAGAAAGGCAAACGCAAGCAGTTCAAGCGCAAGGAACGCAAGAACGTTCCTTTCGGCGTGGTCCACATCCAGGCGTCGTTCAATAACACCATTGTGACCATCACTGATACCGAAGGCCGCGTGCTTTCGTGGAAGAGTTCGGGTTCGCTGGGGTTCCGTGGCAGCCGCAAAGGAACGCCGTTTGCGGCGCAGCAGGCAGCGATGAACGCCGCCAACATGGCGCGCGAGCACGGTGTGCGCGCGGTGGAGGTGCGCGTGAGCGGGCCGGGCTCGGGTCGCGAATCGGCCATCCGCGCCCTGGCCGCGGCGGGCATCGAGGTGAAACAGATCCGCGACGTCACGCCGATTCCGCACAATGGGTGCAGGCCGCCGAAACGCCGGCGCGTTTAGCTTCGAGTTCCGAGCTATGTTTGACGCGCAACTGGAAACTGGAAACTCGAAACTTTAAACTGTTTTGGGATCGGGACGAAGAGGCCGCCAGCCTTGTAAACCGATCGACACCGAGAAGGAGAAAAAACTTGGCACGATATACGGGAGCAGTATGCCGCCTCTGCCGGCGCGAAGGGATGAAGTTGTTCCTCAAGGGGGCGAAGTGCTTTTCTGAAAAGTGCCCGATCGAGAAGCGCAACTTCGCGCCCGGGCAGCACGGCAAGGATCGCAAGGCCAAAGTCGTAGGCTACGGTCTGCAATTGCGCGAGAAGCAGAAAGCCAAGCGCATCTATTTCACCCTGGAGCAGCAATTCCGTAATTACTTCGAGCGGGCCGCCCGCAAGCCCGGCGTCACCGGCGAGATGCTGCTTCAGCAGCTCGAGCGCCGTCTGGACAACGTCGTCTACCGGCTGGGTCTGGCGACGTCGCGCCGGCAGGCGCGGCAACTGGTGCGTCACGGCCACGTGCACGTCAACGGACGGAAGGTAAATATTCCGTCCTATCAGGTGAGCCCCGGGGAGGAGGTTGCGCTGCGCGAGAAGACCCGCAAGCTCTCCCTGATGGAAGCTGTGCGCGAACAGACCGGCCATCTGAGCGTTGCTCCCTGGCTGGAGGTGGATCGTGAGAACTTCAAGGGCCGCGTAGTTGCATTGCCGACGCGCGAGCACATCAATCTGCCGATCAACGAGCAGTTGATCGTCGAGCTTTACAGTAAGTAGGGCGGGAGTCAGGATCCTGGCTGACAACTGCCCCCCTGACTGCTGACAACTGTTTTTGGGTCCAGCTTTTCGAGCCCGAGCAGCCTTGGCCGCGCATCACCCGCCTATGGGCCAGCGGGATGCGGCCTTGAGCCACAGGGCCGAAGGGAGAAACGTAAGCGATGCTTTGGAAAGGCTTTCAAAAACCCAAACGACTGGCCGCCGAGACGGAAACTCTGACCGAGCGGTTCGGCCGCTTTCAAGCGCAGCCATTTGAGCGCGGGTTCGGTACCACGATCGGCAATGCGCTGCGGCGTGTGCTGCTGTCCTCGATCGAAGGCGCCGCCATCACCGCGGTAAAGATCGAGGGCGTGCTGCACGAATTCCAGTCCATTCCCGGCGTGGTTGAGGACGCCACCGATATCATCCTCAACCTCAAGCAGATCCCGTTCAAGCTGAGCGGCGATGGCCCCAAAGCCATCTACCTGCGCGCAGACCAGCCTGGGGTGGTCACCTCGGGGATGATCGAGGCCGACAGCGACGTCGAGATCCTGGACAGGGACGTGTACATCGCCACCGTCAGCGAAGGCGGCAAGCTGGATATGGAGATGCGCCTGAAGCGGGGACGCGGCTACGTCTCCGCCGATAAGAACTTCGACGAAGATTTGGGCATCGGCTTCATTCCCATCGATTCGGTGCACTCGCCGGTGCGCAAGTGCAACTACATCGTGGAAGCCGCGCGTCTCGGGCAGATCACTGACTACGACAAGCTGACGCTGGAAGTGTGGACCAACGGCTCCGTCCGTCCCGCCGACGCCATCGGCCTGGGCGCCAAGCTGCTCAAGGACCACATGAACATCTTCATCAATTTCGAGGAGGAGATCGAGCCGGAGATCGCGGAGGAGCGCAAGCCGGAGATCCGCAACGAGAACCTGAACCGTTCCGTCGAGGAGTTGGAGCTTTCGGTGCGCAGTTACAACTGCCTGAAGAACGCCAATATCCAGACCATCGGAGAGCTGGTGCAGAAGACCGAAGCGGAGATGCTGAAGACCAAGAACTTCGGCCGCAAGTCGCTGAACGAGATCAAGGAGATCCTTGCGTCCATGGGGCTGAGCCTGGGCATGAAGATCGACGAGCACGGCAATGCGGTGCCCGCCCAGCCGCAGCCGGCTCCGCCCGTACTGGGATACTCTTCGTTCCGCGAAGGGCAGTACTGACAGGAAAATCAACATGCGTCATCTCAAAGCAGGATGGAAACTCGGACGTAACACCGCACACCGGCGCGCGCTGCTGCGCAACCTGGTGACCTCGCTCATCACCGAGGAACGCATCGAGACCACGGTCGCCAAGGCCAAGGCCATGCGGCCGCACGCGGAGAAGATGATCACTCTTGGCAAGCGCGGCGACCTGTGGGCGCGCCGCCAGGCGGGCGCTTTCCTGATTAGCCAGGACGCCGTCCGCAAGCTGTGGGAGATCGCTCCCCGCTTCGGCGACCGCGAAGGCGGCTACCTGCGGATCGTGCGCAGCGCCTTCCGGCGCGGCGATGGCGCGGAGAAGGCGTTCGTCGAACTGGTAGGCAGCGAGAAGGTCATTCAGGAGAAGCGCGAGAAGCGCGCCGAAGCCCGCGCCAAAAAGGCCGAAGCCACCCGCAAGGCGATGGAAGAAGAGGCCAAGCAGGCCGAGGCTGCAGGCGGCGCCGAGCCAGGCGGTGAAGCAGGGGGCGACTCCAAAGAATAGTCCCTCTGGCGACGCAGCCGGCTGCGTCTTTAAGCAATATTTCCATCCGCGCACCCATGTTGGGTGCGCTTTTTTCTTGTCAAGAAGGCAGGCCAGCCCCGGCAGCCGCCGGTGCTCTTCGCCGCAGAGCGTGCCAGATCAGGAACTGGGCGAATAGCGCTCCGCAGAAATCCAGCAGGACATCGTGAGCGCTGCCGGTGCGCGAGGGCACGAAGGTCTGGTGCAACTCGTCGAGGATGGCAACCGAGAGGCTGATGATCAGCCCGATGAGCGCCCAGCGCACCCGCCACGGGCTGGTCAGGTGCACGCGGATGGCTCGGAACCACAGCGCGCTAAGAATGGCGTACTCGGTGAAGTGCGCCGACTTGCGGACCAGGAAATGGAGAAGACCGAAGGTGGCCGCGTCCATCTGGCCGAAGATCCAGGCCAGCGCGGCGTGCAGGATCTCGCCGGTATTTCTTGCCGAGAAAGGATCGCTGGAGGCGGCGAGCACCATCGCCATCCACGCCACGGCCGGCAGCCAATACCAAAGAATTTTTTTTAAGCGCGCCAGCGGCTGCGTGGCCTCGTGCCGCAGCGCGGTCTCAGGCAATCCGCTCATTCGACTCGATAGTTCGGGGCTTCACGGGTGATGATCACGTCGTGCACGTGGCTTTCGCGCAGGCCAGCGCCGCTGATGCGCACGAAGCGCGACTTCTGCTGCAGTTCGGCAATCGTGGGCGCGCCGCAGTAGCCCATACCCGAGCGCAGGCCGCCGACGAGCTGGTACACCACGGCAGCCAGCGTGCCCTTGTACGGCACGCGTCCTTCGATGCCCTCGGGGACCAGCTTGGCGAGGCGATTGCCATCAGTCTCTTCGAGCAGCGCCGTTGAGGCGTCACCGGTCTCGAGGCTCTGCGAGTAGCGTTCTGCAGACCCGCCCCCCATGGCGGACAGCGATCCCATGCCGCGGTAGGACTTGAACGACCGTCCCTGGTAGAGGATCGTCTCGCCCGGGCTTTCCTCGGTTCCCGCGAAGAGCGAGCCGATCATCACGGCGCTGGCTCCGGCGGCCAGCGCCTTGGTGACGTCGCCTGAATACTTGATGCCGCCGTCGGCAATAACGGGCACGCCGGCATCTTTGGAAGCGCGGTAGGCCTCGGCGATGGCAGTGATCTGCGGCACCCCGGCGCCGGTGACCACTCGCGTGGTACAGATGGAGCCCGGTCCGATGCCGACCTTCACCGCGTCAGCGCCGCTGCGCACCAGTTCGCAGGCGCCGTCAAAGGTCCCCACGTTGCCGGCAACCACATCGACCTCGGGGAAGCGCGACTTCAAGCACTGCAGCGCTTCGATGACGCGGGTGGTGTGCCCGTGCGCGCTGTCGATCGCGAGCACGTCCACCTTGGCCTTGAACAGTTCCTGCGCGCGCTCCAGGTAATCGCCGGTGGCGCCGGTGGCGGCGCCCACGCGCAGGCGTCCATGCGCGTCCTTGGCTGCGCCGGGATACTTGAGCTTCTTCTGAATGTCCTTGACCGTGATCAGGCCCTTGAGTTCGTACTTATCGTTCACTACCAGCAGCTTTTCCACGCGATGCTGGTGCAGGATCTCCTCTGCGTCTTCGAGCGTGGTGCCGACCGGGACGGTGATGAGGTTCTCCTTGGTCATCACGTCCTTGATGGGGCGGTCGGTGCGGGTCTCAAAGCGCAAATCGCGGTTGGTGAGGATGCCCACCAGCTTCTTGCCCTTGGTGATGGGCACGCCGGAGATCTTGTAGCGGCGCATGACCTCGAGCGCGTCGGCGATCTTGGCGTCCGGCGACATGGTCACCGGGTCCACGATCATGCCGCTCTCCGAGCGCTTCACCTTGTCCACCTCGCCGGCCTGGGCCTCGATCGAGAGATTGCGGTGGATGATGCCCATGCCGCCCTGCTGCGCCAGCGCGATCGCCAGGCGCGACTCGGTCACCGTGTCCATGGCGGCGCTGAGGACGGGGATATTCAGCGTGATGTTGCGCGTGAGCCGGGTCTGGGTGTTGACGGTGGCAGGGACGACGTCGGAGCGCGCCGGCAGCAGCAACACGTCGTCGAAGGTCAGGGCTTCAGGGACTGGGAAATGGATCATAGTGTTTCCGTCGAGTTCTCCTATTCTACAGGACAGAGGCCGGG
>DATKLD010000026.1:0-17067 GCA_035542595.1 Terriglobales bacterium | reverse complement strand
ACTTCGCTCTGGGAAGCCGCTGACTCTGGCTTGACTTCCCATAGCTCTGAGTGGCCGTTCACTTCGACGTAAATGTCGGGATAGTGGCGCCTAGTCTCGGTCCCATCGAGATAGACAATTTCGCAGGGTTGCTCCGCGAAGGCGGTGACCTTCGGATCGCAATCCAGCAGGCGAAAAGCATGCAGCTCACTGATGGATTCCCACTGCAGCATGCGCTGCATTTTCCAGCTCGGGTATTTCCCGGTTGGACGAAAGCGTGAGCGCGTCACTACTCGTCGGCTGCGGACTTCCTCGGCTGAACAAAAAGCAATTCGCAGGATCCTGCAATCGGAAACGACCTCAGCCAGATCGTGAATACGCATGACCTGGCCACACCAATCTCTATGTGCGTTCATTACTTTCGCCTCCCGAGCGACTCGATTGTCCTGACCAATAGGACCTCTTGCCAGTTCGCACTCGCAATTGCAGCAATGGGTGCATGATGAGACCACCGCCGATGAGGGTCAAACGGCATGGGAGGAAAGAATCAGCACGAGGCTCGTCCGTCGATGAAATCAACCCTGGGTCATCGAAGGAAGACGCAGAGAGCTAAAGACGTTACAGCTGCAGGTTGTGTTAAGTGTCCGTGGCCGACTACCGCTGCTCACCGAAAGTTTGTCTTGGGGACATCACGTCTTGGTTAAGGCGCGGTCTTATTTTCGTCAGATGGGGTGTCGTTTTCACATTATGGGGTCCTCGTTTTCATTTCATGGGGTCTCCGTTTTCACCTGATGGGGTCCCATTTTCATTCCAAACGTCCACCCACAGGAAAACTGCTCCCACACCGGCTCCGGCTAGCTACACCCGCTGGTCGAGCCGCAGCTCATGCAGCGATAGCACGAGCCATTGCGCGTCATGATCGAGCCGCAAGTCGAGCAGGTCGGAGCGTCGCCGAGGTCAACGATTTCGCGCAGCTTGTCAGCCGGATGGGCTTTGCCGGTCGTTAGTCGTTGGTCGGTGGTCGGTGGCAAAACCTTTTCTTCCGGCAGCGCGGGCGGTTTCGGGCGCAGGCCTTCGAACAGCAACTGCTGCTGGCCGGTGAGGAAGCGCATCTCCAGCCAGCGGAAGATGTAGTCCATGATGGAGCTGGCGTAGCCGATCTCGGGATGGGTGCTCCAGCCCTGTGGCTCGAAACGGGTATGCTTGAACTTGTCGCACAAGAGCTTCAGCGGGACGCCGTGCTGCAGCGCGATGGAAACGCCCAGGGCGAAGCTGTCCATCAGGCCAGAGACGGTCGAGCCTTCCTTGGCGATGGTAATGAAGATCTCGCCCGGCTGGGCGTTGGGATAGACGCCCACGGTGATGTAGCCTTCGTGTCCGGCGATATTGAATTTGTGCGTGACCGAAAAGCGCTCGTCGGGCAGCTTGTGGCGCGTGGCGCGGGGAGGAGCGTTCAGGTCTTCGACTTCTTTAACTGCCGCGGGCGAGGGCGCCCGCGCCACGTCATCTTTGCTGGAAGAAGCCGTCGCCGTCCCCGCGGCGCTCAGCGGCTGCGCCTTCTTGCAGCCATCGCGATAGATGGCCACCGCCTTGAGGCCAAGCTTCCAGGCCTGGATGTAGGCGTCAGCGATCTCCTCGATGGTCGCGTTCTCGGGCATATTGATGGTCTTCGAGATTGCGCCCGAGATGAAGGGCTGCGCGGCCGACATCATGCGCAGGTGTCCCATGTAGTGAATGGAGCGGTTGCCCTTGGCCGGCTTGAAGGAGCAATCGAACACCGGCAGGTGCTCGTCTTTGACGTGGGGCGCGCCCTCGATGGTGCCGGTGGCGTCGATGTAGCTGACGATGGCGTTGGCCTGCTCGCTCGAGTAGCCGAGCTTGAACAGCGCCGTCGGGACGGTCTGGTTGACGATCTTGATCATGCCGCCGCCGACCAGCTTCTTGTACTTCACCAGCGCCAGGTCGGGCTCGATGCCGGTGGTGTCGCAATCCATCATGAAGCCGATCGTGCCGGTGGGCGCGAGCACCGTGACCTGCGAGTTGCGGTAGCCGAACTTCTCGCCGCGGGCGAGGGCTTCGTCCCAGCAATCTTTGGAGGCGTCAATCAGGGACTTCAGCATCGAGCCGAAGCCGGCTGGAGCGGCCCCAGTCGAGCCAAACGAGCTGCCAACGTTGTTCACCGAAGCGCGGTGCATGCGGATGACATCGAGGAATGGCTCGCGATTGACGTAGAAGCCGGGGCAGGCGCCGCGCAGGTCGTCGGCCTTCGGTCGTCGATCGTCGGCCTTGGTGAACTCCGTGGCAGGATCGAGAGTCGGGCACGACTCGGCCATGCGCGACGACTGCAGATAGGCTTCGCCGCACATGATCGCCGTGACGCAGGAGGCGTAGTCGCGTCCGGCTTCGGAGTCGTAGGGCAGGCCGGCAGCCATGAGCAGCGCGCCCAGGTTGGCGTAGCCGAGGCCGAGCGGACGATAGTCGTGCGAGTTGCGGGTGATCGCCTCGGTTGGATAGCCGGAGTTGTCCACCAGGATCTCCTGCGCGGTGATCATGATGTCCACGGCGTAGCGGTAGGCGTCGACGTCGAAGACGCCGTTGGGCGCGAACTTCATCAGGTTGAGCGAAGCCAGATTGCAGGCGGAGTCGTCGAGGAACATGTACTCGGAACAGGGATTCGAGGCGTTGATGCGCGCCGTGTTCTTCGACGTGTGCCAGCGGTTGACGGTGGTGTCGAACTGCATGCCGGGATCGCCGCACTGCCAGGTGGCCTTGGCGATCTTCTCCAGCAGGTCGCGCGCCTTGTAAGTGGCGACCACGCCACCTCCAAGAATCGCCTTGGTGCTGAAATCGCCATCGCGCTCGACCGCCAGCATGAATTCGTCGGTCACGCGGACCGAGTTGTTGGCGTTCTGGAAGAAGATGGAGGAGTAGGCTTCGGAGTCGGGCGAGGAGCCGTCGTAGCCGGCCTGCACCAGGCTCCACGCCTTGGCTTCTTCCTTGGCCTTGCACTCGATGAAATCGACGATGTCGGGGTGGTCGATGTTGAGGATCACCATCTTGGCGGCGCGGCGCGTCTTGCCGCCTGACTTAATGACGCCGGCGAAGGCATCGAACCCTTTCATGAAGCTGAGCGGTCCGGAGGCAGTACCGCCGCCGGAGAGGCATTCGGACGAGCTGCGCAGCGGCGAGAGGTTCGTGCCCGTGCCTGATCCCCACTTGAACAGCATGCCCTCGGTCTTGGCCAGCGTGAGGATGGAATCGAGAGAGTCCTTGACGGAATTGATGAAGCAGGCCGAACACTGTGGCGTGCGGTAGCCGGTCATGCTGAATTCGACGCGGCCGAGTTCGGGGTTCCAGTGCCAGTTCTGCGCGTCGGAGTTGGGCTCGATGCGGTCGCAGCCGACGTTGAACCAGACCGGCGAATTGAAGGCGGCCATCTGGTGCAGCAGGATGTGCGCGAGTTCGTCGTCGAAGATGGCGGCGTCTTCGACGGAACGGAAGTATCCCCCGGCCAATCCCCAGTCCTGGATGGTTTCGGCGACACGGCTGATGAGAGCGCGCACTCCAGTCTCGCGCTCGGGCGTATCGAGTTTGCCGTGGAGATACTTGCTGGCCACGATGTTGGTGGCCGTCATGGACCAGTCCTTGGGGACCTCCACGTCCTTCTGCTCGAAGATGACGTTGCCGGCGGCGTCGGTGATTGCCGCTGTTCGCTTCTCCCACTCGACCTCGTCATAGGGCGAGACCCCGGGCTTGGTGAAGAATCGGCGGAAGCTCAGGCCGGGGGCTTTACGTGCCGGACGGGAACTCGAAGCGGAAGTGGTCAAACCAGCGATTTTGTCGGTAACGTCAGCCATGTTGAATCTCTCCTGGATGTCTATTGCCAATCCGATTGGTGACAGCCCAGACCTTGTTTATATGGAGCCGACGCCTGCATAACTCCAAAGCGGAAAGGCAGGCGGCGTCACCGCATTAGCGCTTCCGGCATCACCTCTGCGCCCGGGAGCGAACCGCACAATATACCTGCTAATGGTACTTGTCAATAGGCAACCACAACATATTGTACACCTGTTTATTGTCGAGTGGGGCCCGGCGGGAAGCCTTGCTGGCAGTTTTTCGAGGGTAATGGGCAGGCTCGAGCTCTACGTAGACGTCCTCGAAGACCGCGGCGGGCGTGATGCGTTGCGAACCATCGGCGGCCTCGACCAGGTAATCGCCGGGTTTGCCTTCCTGCCGGCGGCCGCTGCCGTCGATGATCGTGCAGGGCTGGGTGAGACGCCTGGCCTTGGCCAGAAAGCGGGTGCGGTAGAGCTTCCAGTCATCCACGGCTGACTTCTCCCTGGGCCGTAGCCTGGCTGGGACGGCGGTTAAAATCGAAGTTTTCGGCTGGATGGAACCGTGCGGTAGGCGCAATGTAGCACGCGACGGAAGCGGGTCCAATTGTGCATATCTTGCGAAGTGTGGAAAAGAGCGCGCTGCAGATGCGCGTGGTAGACTCGCGGCCAAAATAGTTTCAAGTTTCGCGTTTCAAGTTTCAAGTTGAGAGGCAATCCATGAAGAAAGCCGGGATTCTTACGGTGACGTTTATGATCGCCACAACCGCATGGGGGCAGCACACAACCTATATTGAATGCGGAAGAGTAATAGACGGAAAGTCCGCCAAACCGCTCGGGTGGACGAGACTCGCAGTTCAAGACGGTAGGATTGCTGCGGTTCAGGAGCACCAGCCCAACATCGGCCTGGGCGTCGGATCCGGAACGATAGAAACGATCGACCTCAGAAACGAGACCTGCCTGCCCGGGCTGATCGACACGCACACTCACGTCCTGCTGCAAGGCGACATCACCGCCGAAGACTACGACAAACAACTGCTGAAGTGGTCGCCCGAGTACCGCACCATCCTGGGGACACAATCGGCGCGCAAGGCGCTGGAGTACGGGTTTACGACCCTCCGCGATCTTGAGACCGAGGGCGCGGGCTACGCCGATGTGGACATCAAGAAGGCGATCAACGCGGGGGTGATTCCGGGCCCGCGGATGCAGGTGGCGACGCGCGCGCTGGACGTAACCGGCGCGTATCCTCTGCTCGGCTACGCACCCAACGTGCCGGTGCCGCATGGCGTGCAAGTGTGCGATGGCCCTGACGCGTGCCGCAAAGCTGTCCGCGAGCAGATCATGTACGGCGCCGACTGGATCAAGGTGTATTCGGACCGCAGCTACTACATCGATTCCAATCCGCCTGCGGGCGTGGTGCCGGTCCCCGTGCTGAATGACATTCCAACCTTCACTTTGGACGAACTGCGGGCGATGGTGGACGAGGCGCATCGCCAGCGGCGCAAAGTGGCGTCGCACGCCACGGCGCTGAACGGTGTACACAACTCAGTCGAGGCGGGCGTGGACACGATCGAGCACGGCGACTACATCTCCGACGCCGACCTCAAGCTCATGGTCCAGAAAGGCACGTACTACGTGCCGACGCTCTACGTCGGCGAGTACGTCGCCGAAGGCCGCGCCAAGGCGGGAGCGCCGGTGTGGCTGGACATGGTCAAGATCAGTGCTGACACCTTCCGCCGCGCCGTGAAGGCCGGGGTGAAGATCGCCTTCGGCACTGATGCCGGCGGTTTCGACTGGAACATCAACCCGGCCGTCGAGTTCGGCCTGCGCGTCAAGTACGGCCAGACGCCGGCCGAGGCGCTGCGCTCGGCCACAGTGACCGCGTCGGAGCTGCTTGGGATGCAGAAAGACATCGGCACGATCGAGCCAGGCAAACTGGCGGACATCGTGGCGGTGAGAGGCGACCCTCTGGCAGATATCACCGTCCTGGAGCACGTGAACTTCGTGATGAAGGGCGGGGCGGTTTTCAAAGGCGGTCGTTAGCCGTGGCTCATAAGTCGAACGGCGACGGGATACACCCCCCCGAATCTTCCGGGTCGCCTCTGAGAGCCTTTTTAGGGTATTCTGGCGCCAAGCCAGCCGATCCCATTGTTGAGGACAAAAACGTGCGTTTAGCGATCATTGGCTCGGGGTACGTAGGATTGGTGGCAGCTGCTTGTTTCGCCGAGTTGGGACATGAGGTTACGTGCGTCGATAACGACCTGCGGAAGATCGAACGGCTCCACAATGGCGAGGAGCCGATCTACGAAGAGTTCCTGCCGGGACTACTAGCCAAGCATCGCGGGCAGCGTCTGGCGTTTACTACTGATCTCAAGCAGGGGCTCGCGGGAGTGGCGGCTGTGTTCATCGCGGTGGGGACGCCGGCCACCGAACACGGCGAAGCCGATATGTCATACGTCGAGGAGGTGTCGCGCGCCGTGGCCCAGACCCTCGACGGCTACAAGGTGGTGGTGGAGAAGAGCACGGTGCCGGTATTCACACACGACTGGATCCGCAAGGTGATGCTGCTGAACGGGGCAGAGCCAGGATCGTTCGATGTGGCTTCCAACCCGGAATTTCTGCGCGAGGGTTCGGCAGTGCGGGATTTCCTCTATCCCGACCGCATCGTGCTGGGTGTGGACAACCAGCGCAGCTCCTGCGTGCTGCACGAGATCTATGAGCCACTGGCCAGCGGGCGCTATTACAGGCAGAAATCGCGCGTCGCTGGGCCGGCTGCCGCGAGCGTACCGCCAGTGATCGTAACCAACGCCAAGAGTGCGGAGTTGATCAAACACGCATCGAACGCGTTTCTGGCGACCAAGGTATCGTTCATCAACGCGGTGGCCAACATCTGCGAGGCCGTAGGGGCTGATATCAAGCAGGTATGTGAGGGCATTGGTGCGGATTCGCGTATCGGGCGGCGTTTCCTGAATCCCGGCATCGGCTACGGTGGGTCCTGCTTTCCCAAGGACCTGAAGGCGTTCTACGCCGTGGCGCGGGAATGCGGCTACGACTTCCGCTTGCTGCGGGAGGTAAGCCTTGTGAACGAAGAGCAACTCCAGCGCTTCGTGCGCAAGGTGAAGGCGGCGCTGTGGACGCTGCGCGGCAAAAAGCTGGCCGTGTTGGGGTTGGCCTTCAAGGGGGGCACGGATGATATCCGCGAGTCGCCGGCCCTGGCGGTAGTGGAGATGCTACTGCGCGAAGGCTGCGAGATCCGCGCTCATGATCCGGCGGCGATGGAACGCGCGCGTAGGGTGCTGCCCGATCAGGGTGTCACGTACTGCGGGAACCCGTACGACGCCGCCTGCGGAGCAGACGCTCTCTTGATCCTGACCGATTGGGAGGAGTTCGCAGCACTGGAACTGGACCGGCTGCGCACACTAATGGCGTATCCCATCGTCGTGGACGGCCGCAACCTTTACGACCCGGCGGCCATGTCGGCGGCCGGCTTCACCTACTACAGCATTGGACGATCGCCGGCGGCAGCGCAAAGAAAAATCGAGGTGGATATTCGCGGCCCCGCGGCGCTGGCGCCGGCTCGGACGGAGTAGCTTTGGTGTCGCGAGCCCTTCCCTTCGGAGCCGCCGATCTTGATATGGATGATCCCAGACGGAAAATATGAAGTGCCGTGCGGCCAGGACGACGCCCCATGCGCTCGGTAGAGCGCCCATCACAGAAACGCTTAATCAAAATTGCGCGGCATTTAGGAACACCACTTGCTGTACCGATGGCATGGTAGTGCCGTCGCCGTAGCTGGCGTCCGGCACTAGCGAGCACATCCAACCGGCGGTTCAGTGGTCGCATCAGCGATCAGACTGAGCCTCCGTTTTGTCTTGGCCTAAGGTTCAGGAGCCGAGCGTGCTGAAGGACATACCCGGTTCCGCCTGAAGTCATCCGCCCCATGGTTCTGCCGGACCATCCAATTCCGGCGCAAACGCCCGGCACTGCGGCGTGCTCTTGTTACTTACCCGGGGACATGCCCGCATCCGCTCTGACCACGGTCTCTCGGAATCTTCCGCCGAATCGGCAGCGCACTTACGCTGCTGACTAGAGCTCCTATGAAAGCGTTGCACACAACCGGTTGCAGCATTCCCCCGCCTAGGAGATACCATCGTGAAGAGGTACTTCGTATTCTTTTTTTGGTGCGCTTTCTTATGTAATGCGTCAGTTCTTGTCGTCGCGGCGTCAACTTTGGGGACTCCGGTCCTAAAGACGCTTTCTCCCAGCAGCGCCGTCGCTGGTGGCCCGGGCCGTTCGGTGACCATTGCCGGCAGCAATTTCTGCCCCAAATGCGCAGTGCTCTGGAACGGGTCGCGGCGTCCGACGCAGATCGTCAGCTCCACCCAAGCCGTGGTCAGCCTCTACAGCACCGACATCTCGAAAGCTGGTACCGATTACATCCGCATGTTGAATCCGCGTAATCAGACCCGGTCCAACAGGCTGCTCTTCGTTGTGTCGGCGTCTGCGACGACGCCACCGGTGAGTGTCACCCTGGCGCCGGTTGCGGTATCGCTTGCGGGCGGCAAGAGCCAGCAGTTTACCGCCAGCGTGAGCGGGACCAGCAACACATCGGTAAACTGGAAGGCCAGCGGCGGGAGCGTCTCTTCGACCGGAATGTACAGTGCGCCTATGACCGCGGGCAGTTACGTAGTGACGGCCACCAGCGTGGCGGATTCGAGCAAATCAGGCTCGGCAGCAGTTACCGTGACTGCGGCGGTCGCAATGACGATCTCACCTGTTTCGGTGTCGCTCACGACTGGTGGGTCGCAGCAGTTCGCGGCTGCAGTCAGCGGAAGCTCCAATACCAGTGTCACCTGGTCAGCGAGCGGCGGCTCCATCTCCGCGGCCGGTTTGTATACCGCTCCGAGTACCGCCGGAACCTATACGGTCACGGCGACTAGTGTTGCCGATTCCACCAAGTCGGCGTCGGCAGCTGTGACGGTCAGCGCGCCCGTGGTTTCGGTAACGATTTCGCCGGGCTCGGCGTCTCTCTCGACGGGCGCCACACAGCAGTTCGCAAGCACGGTGACGGGCAGCAGCAACACGACGGTGAACTGGTCGGCTACCGGTGGCAGCATCTCCTCCACCGGCCTCTACACCGCACCCGCCACAGCCGGCACCTATACTGTCACGGCCACCAGTGTGGCTAACAACACCAAGTCTGCTTCGGCGCCTGTCACCGTCACTGCTCCCGCGGTTTCGGTCACAATCTCGCCCACTTCCACTTCGGTGCTGGCCGGCGGCACAAAGCAGTTTACGGCATCCGTGACTGGTGCCACCAACACCGCCGTGACCTGGTCGGCTACCGGTGGCAGCATCTCCTCCGGCGGCCTCTATACTGCTCCGGCGACCGCCGGCACTTACACGGTGGCGGCCAGCAGCGTGGCTGATACCAGCAAGTCAGCCTCGGCGACGGTGACGGTAACGGCGCCCGTCGTCACGGTGAGCGTTTCGCCCGCCAGCGCCACGGTCTTCGGCGGAGCCACGCAGCAGTTCACCGCCACAGTCACGGGAACAACCAACACCGCCGTGACATGGTCAGCGACAGGCGGCACCATCTCCGCCAGCGGCCTGCATACTGCACCCACTACCGCCGGCAGCTACACCGTGACTGCCGCCAGCGCAGCCGATACCAGCAAATCGGCTTCCGCCAACGTGACCGTTCCGGCCATTGCGGTTAGCATATCGCCCAGCACGGCGGCGTTGGTGACAGGAGCAACCCAGCAATTCACGCCCACGGTCTCCGGTACCAGCAACACCGCGGTCACTTGGTCAGCGACCGGGGGTAGCATCTCCGCCAGCGGCCTCTATACAGCACCAAGCGCCGCAGGGACATACACGGTGAAGGCGACGAGCGTCGCCGACAACACGAAGTCGGCCTCGGTTACCTTGAACGTTAGCGTGCCCGTCCAGCACTCGGCTTCCCTGAGCTGGAACGCCAGCACCTCAGCAGTGGTCGGGTACAACGTTTATCGTGGCACCAGCTCGGGTGGACCCTACACCATGATCAACACCGCCCTGGATGCGAACACGAACTTCGTTGACCTAGCCGTGAGCGCCGGCCAGACCTACTACTATGTCGTGACGGCCGTCGACAGTGCAGGTGTCGAGGGTGCATACTCGGCGCAGGTGGTTGCTGTAATACCGACTCCATGAGGGATTCGGCCAGGGCACGCCGCAATTCGGAGTGCCCCGACAACCGGACCTCCGCTTCGCGGCAGGTCCAGTCCTTGTAGCGGCGTCAAGCAGGGGATGGCCAGCAATTGCGGGCTGTGTGAACTGGTGTTTGCTGAACGTCGTTCCCCCGTCGGGCATCAGGTCGCTGCTAGACGGATCTGCACCAGTCCTGGCAATGATGAGGGCTGCCAGCGCCCCGCCGTCTTGGCCAGCATGTTGGCAGACGGAATCCCAGTCCGCACAAGCGACTTTTCGCAATCGGCTGTGGAAGGCCCGCGCATATTGCCCTCCATGAAAGCTAGACCGGGACAGCGGGTACAGGAGGCCACATGCGTGCACGAGGAGCAGGTGGGCAAGTTGCGCGCCGTGATGGAGCGCACTTCGTTCAACTCGGATGAGTTTTTCCAGATATCGATGAACTTCTGACGGCGCAGATTGCCGCTGGGCAGCGGGAACTGTACACAGGGGTAAACGTCGGCATACGGCGAGATGTAGCAGGCGGTGTGTCCAGCACTGCACGGGAGGGCATCGAGAGCATCGGCGTCAATGGCGGCCGGCACGGCGCAGAATTCCTCGACGTTGCCCACCAGGACCGGATCACGGAAGGCCTCGCGGAGGGCAGCCCGCGGCGCGCGCATGTCTAGGATTGCCGTGTCCCCGCTCATCATGGGCGTGACTGTTGGGTCGAGCGTGTAGCCTACCCCCATCTCGCTCGCCAGGCGCTGGGTTTCGGAGACATCGAGCAGGTTCTGGCGCATGAGGACGTTGGCGATCGTGACCTTCAGTCCCTGCGACTTCAGGAATTCGATGGCGCGCAGCGTCTTCTTCAGCGAGCCGGGAAGCTTGGTGATGCCGTCGTGCACTTCGGGTCGATGGGAGTAGACGCTGATCTGAACCTGTTCGACCCCCAGCTCACGCAGCCGTCGCGCTTCATTCTCGCGGATCAGGACAGCGTTGGTCTTCAGCTTCACATTGAACAGCAGCGAGCGCGCCCGTTCCAGGATCTGGAAGAAATCGCGGCGCAACAGTGGTTCTCCGCCACTAATCACCAGGAAGAAGACGCCGGCATCGGCGAGCTGGCTAAGAATGTCGAAGATCTCGGCGGCGGTCATCTCGCCCTTGTCGTCGTGCTCGAGGTAGCAGTGCTCGCAGCGCTCGTTGCAACGATACGTAAGGTCGAGGTGAACGCTGATGGGCACACCTAGTGCAAGGGCCTTGGCGTTTAGCTGTTCAATCAGGCTCATCGACTCACCTGTGACGCCTCCGCCGGCGTAATGGGGTGATCGGACACCAACAGGATGCCGTGGCCAGCGAGCTGCTCGACAAGCTCTTCGGCATCACGGTAGGCGATTTCCGGCGACACATCAAATTCGCTGCATACTGCGGTTGCGACGATGTCAGAGAGCGGAGTCCGTCCGTCGGCTGCCTGCCAGATGGCCGTCGCCACCGGGTTCAGGGTAAACAAAGTCGAGTCCACAGCAGACATGATGATCATTTCCTCGCCCAGCTTCCGGGCGGCAATCGCGCTGCTGTGTGCGATGTACTTGGGCATCATTGGATCAACTCCCATACGCGCTGGTCAGGAAAGAAGGTAAGACGCTGCACGGGCACCCGCGCCACGAACTCACAGGCGGCATCGAAAACGCGCCACACGAGCGCGGGCTCTTCCGCGAAAAACAGGATGTTGCGCAAGAGAAGTTGGGTCGCTTCGCGCAACGGGACAGGGTCGATGCGGTTCTCCAGCCCCTGAACCAGCAGGTAAACCGCGGCGATCGGTGCCGCCACATTTTCTCCCAAGCGTGCCAGTTCGCCGGCGAAGGGTGTACCGAAGGCGCGGTAGCCATCCCCTTGGCGGCGAATGTAGGAAACCTCGTCGGTCAGCAAGGCCGCGTCCGGCGGCGCCAGCCGAGAAATGGTGGTCTTGCCCGCACCGGAAAGGCCGGAGAACAGAAACGCACGCCCATTTCGCACCGCGCTGGCCGAGTGGAGCAGGAAGCCGCCTTCGTTGCCCAGAATGATTGTGTGAACGATGCGAAGAACCGAGTCGATGGAGTATGGATTCGGCGATTGGCAAACACGACCGCGTCCGGAGCGCGGATCCCATTCGGCATGGAAGTCGCCGCGTCGGAACCGCCAGCGGCCGTTTTTACATCGGACCTGAACATCCTCGTCGGGAGTCATGCCAGTGGGCACGACCAAATCCACATCGAACTCGAACACGGGAAGCGCAGAAGGGTTGACAAATCCCGTGTAGCGGTCCTGGAGCATGCGCGCAAAATCGGGATCGGAGGTGCGGACGAGGACGGGGATACCTCCAACCTCAACTGCTACCGCATGGGCCGGGGGAGCCGCTAAGTGAGGCACACTTCCTCCGTGTGGGGCCTTGCAGCAGCAGAAGCGCGCGAGAACCTCCGGCGAACAAGATGCAGACGCAGAAGGATCTTGCAGAAGATGGTGCTACGACGCACCCCGAGGGCAAGGGCTCGGCCCAAGGTGCCCAGGGGAGCCGGATAACCCACGGCGCCATGGCGCGCGACGGAAACCACACGCCCCAAAAGTTCGTTGGGACCGACCGGAGGATCCGAGCTGGGGAGCCCGTCGCCCCGCGTGAGCAGGCGGTCAGCAGATACACTCAGAACCCGGTGGACGAAAAAACGGCTCTCGCGGAAAAAAAGCACGACATCGCCCCGAGAAACCTTGGAGGGCTGAACGCTGTGGATGGTCAGCAGGTCCCCCGGCCAAAGCGACGGCAGCATGCTGGCACCGGTGACCTGGAGGCGAAGCTCCCCGAAACGTCGGAGGACCTGCGCAGCCAAGTCGCACTTGCATGGCTGATCCGTGGCGGGGATGGCGGAAGATACAACCACGCTCGAGACTATGAGTTTTTCCTGTTCGTCCGGCACTGAAACTGTGTGGGACCTACCTTGCCGCAGGCAAGCGCCATAGTCTCGAACACGCGCTCATGCTGGAACGAGGGTTTCTCGTACGGCTTCTTAGTGATGCTCGCAGCCCCTGGAGTCGTATTTGTGGTCTCTGTCATCGCAGTGGAAACCTTTTCTACCTTCGGTCACTGGGTATTAGGACACCCCACCTGTTACTTCAGGGAACGCCGGATGACATCCCCAAACTTGCTCGTCGCGGTTAGGACCGGGTGAACGCATCGTAGCTATAAGCAGCTTCCCGCGTCAATCACCGATTAGGCAAGGGAAAACACAAAGTAACTACCGGAGCATTCATGTTCAGAACGTTCCGGGGCTGATTTCCACACCGAGGTATCCAGAGCGTACGGATGCTCCGCCGTTTTCCCGTGGAAACCCCATGCTTTCTTCCGCGTGACAACCACTTTCTTCACCAATCGCGTGCAGTCTTTACAGAAAAATAAGGTTGGCGCACCGAAAAGGTGGACGGCCGCGCCTCCCTTCAACGAACGATCTTGAGCCGAGACTTGGGTGCACGTTCTAATGGCTCCATGCAAGACCGAATGGACCGGTTCCGCCCGTGCTCACCGAAGCTGTTTGTGTTAGCCTTCCGTCGCTGCCGATCGAATAAACAACGACGCTGTTCTGATCGAAGTTAGTGGCGTACAGAAATCCGCCCGAGGGATCCGCCAGCACCACCGCTGGGCTGCCGCCCACCGCGACTTCGCCCTGATCAGTGAGGGCTCCGCCCGCACCCACTGTCAACATCGACAGGTTACCGGTGCCCCCGTCCGCGGTGTAGACGAACTTCCCGTCCGTGCTCGTTCGCACGCTGCCCGGGGCACTGCCTGCGGGCAACGAAACCGGCGTGGCGGCGCTGGACAACGCGCCACTGACAGCGTTGATGCTCTCAACATAGACCTTGTCGTCGTAGCTGGAGACGAATAATAGCGTGCCGTCCGGCGAAACCACCAAGTCGGACGGCTGCGGGGTCGAACCAGCGGCCGGCAGGGAGAAGGGGGATTCCGGAACCGTGGTCAGCGTGCCGTCGGCGTTGATGGAGAAGACCCAGATTCCTTGTCCCGAACTGGTGACGCATCCGCAGCTCGCCACGAACAGGAACTTACCCTGCCGATCAACCGTGAGGTTGAACGGATCGGGCCCTACCCCCACGCCGGGAGGAGGCCCCTGCGGGCCAATGCCTGTTAGTGCCCCCGTGTTCGGGTCGATCGAAAACGCCACCACGCGGCTTCCAGCAACGTCGGCTGCATAGAGGAACTTGCCGTTGGGTGTGACGGCGATGCCGTCGTAGTCACCGCCGCTCGCCAACAACTGTGCGGCTCCAAGCGACCCGTCACTCTGTATGGGCATCAAGAGAATGCCCCCGGCAGCTGTCCCGTTCGAGCTCGGAACGGCGGCGTACAGAAACCTATTGGAAACCCCGGCCAATGTGAGCGGGGAATTACCCGCGGTATCGAATGGCGATCCGGTGATGGGCGTCAGGCTCCCGGACGCGGCAGTTAATGCGGACATCACGGCAGGGCTGGCCGTATTGCCCACGTACAAGAAACGAGGTCCACCCCCACCCGACGAGAAGAAGCATCCCGAAAGCGACAAAACCACGAGGGCCAGGAGCGAGCTCATCAAAACGGGTACTGCCTTTTTCATGAATCCTCCAACAGTCAATGGTCCACTGATCATGGCGGAATGCGCAGAGACGCCCCGGGGCTGGTCCGTCCGCAGTTCTTCAGTGTTGCTTGTTGCCATGCAACCCATTTTAGGTAAGAAATTTTCAATCGCTAGGGACAGTCTTGATTCCCCACCCGACTCCTGCAACGCAGATAATCGCGCGCGGCTGGCTGCCCTTCTTCTTGGCACGCTGGATTCCCGAGTGTAGAGCTCCCCCGAAATCGTACAGGTAACCAGTACGGGTGAAGTCCTTGGCTACGAGCGCGGAAGAAGCGGAACAGCTAGGTCTCTTCCGGCAGAACTTCAGCAGCAGGAAGGGACTCCTGCACGCCTATTTCTAAAGAATGTTTGGCACCTAGGTTGCAATCCTACAGCAGTTGTCCCCCAGTCCCCCCAGCAAAACAGGTGAACAGAGGACAAAATGTCTATCGTATCGGGCAAGTGGGCGACAGTCCTGCTCATTACTTTGGTTTTGTTATCCGGAATGCTGCACGCGCAAGAACAATCGGCGGCGCGCGCGACGCTGGTACCATCAGATCCGATGGTAAGTTCGAGCCACAGCGCGTTCGGGATGGGGATCTCATTGCCCCTCCCGCCCAGCCGGCGCACGGCGGACAGGCCGTTCTGGGCGATAGTGGCGCTCACCGCAGGCAGCGCGGTGCTCGACGGCGAAACCACGATGCGGGGGCTCGAGACAGGGCGGTATCGCGAGGTGAATCCGTTGCTGGGGGCGCGTCCGAACCGTGTGCGGTTCTATGCGACAGCGGGAGCGACGGACGGAGCGCTGGGGTTGCTGGCATGGCATCTGAAGCATACCGGGCACGAGAAAGTGTGGAAGGTACCGCTGATGGGCGCGACGAGCGTGCACCTGGGCGGGACGATAAATAATATGCGGTTGGAATAATCAGCTCGTCCTTGACGTTGCTAGTGTTCACCTGGGCTTCCATTTCGCTGCAGGGAACGTCGCGGTCCTGGGAGACCACGCGCGGTAGTCCTTCCGCGGCGAAGTCGGCTTCATGTCGATACCTCCTAACCGAGGACTTGCAGGCGAAGCGGAACTGGAATGGCGGCATGGGATAATCCCGCCATTGCTTACGATTGAGAGACTCAGCACAAATGAAGGTAGCCGTGATCGGCGGCACAGGTCTGCTCGGCCAAGCGATCGGGGCGGAATGGCGCAGAGACGAGCTGTTGCTGGCGGGCTCGCGTGACGTCGACATCCGGGAGCAGCAGCAGGTCGAGGATTTTCTCCGGCGCCACCGGCCCGCTTGGGTGGTATTAGCGGCAGCATATTCGGACGTGGACGTATGTGAGCGGGATCCAGAACTTGCCGAACAGGTTAACCACCTGGGCGCCATCCACGTCGCCAAAGCATGCCGGAACCAGCGTGCGCGTCTCATGTTCATCAGTACGGATTACGTTTTTGACGGCACTAAGCAGACGCCGTATGAGACCGACGATCCGGTGAGCCCGCTGAGCGTGTATGGTCTGTCAAAGGCAGCGGCGGAAAAAGACATACAACGCATTCTGCCGTCGGCCTGCATCGCACGCATTTCCTGGCTTTTTGGCGCAGAAAAAAAGTGCTTCGCCAATACGGCAATGGGCTGGGCGGAGAGGGGTCAGGTGGTGCGGGCCTTCGTGGATCGGAAAGGCATCCCGAATTACAACCATGACCTGGCACAAGCGCTGGAGGCGCTCGTGCATGCCGAAGCCCAAGGCACAGTGCATGTCACAAATCCGGGAGAGGCTTCATGGTACGAGTTCGCGTGCGAGCTGGTACATGCTGCGGGGTTGGATGCACAAGTGGAAGCAGTGCGAATGGATGATCTAAAACTTCCGGCGCGGCGGCCGACTTATTCAGTGCTTTCGGATGCCAGCTTGCAGCAATACGGCACCCGGATACGGCACTGGCGCGATGCACTGCCGGACTACCTAGCGCAGCGGCAGCTAAAGGCATCGCGATTGGCGGCCAAACCGGCCTCTTAGGCACGTCGCACGCTTGGGTGCATCCCGAAGGAGATTGGGCGCGAGGCTGCGTGACTAACAGCGCCGCGGCCGCAGGCTACGCCTCCCCGGTTGGTACCGACACAGCCTCAGGCCGATGGCCGGATAGCACGCCCACGTCGCAGTCCTGCTTTGGCGGGCAGTCGACCGGCGCTCGGAACAGCGACGCAGGAATCCTCCGCCCGGCGCTGCCGACACCGAGTCGGGCGGATGACGACGGCGACTGGACCCTCGGACTGTTGGGCTTTCTTGCCACGTAGCTGGCGTAGACGAGCATAACTCCGTGTTTAGTGACCCGAAGCTCCCTTCAGGCGTCGCCGAAACGCTCTCAGAAGTGCCAATGATTGAGATCGGAACTGGCTATTGGCAACGGGCAGGAGCACCGTCACAGAGCGAGGCTGAGCACAGGTGCTCCGCAACATGCGAGT